>NZ_SMKK01000197.1 GCF_004348425.1 Actinomadura sp. 7K507 | reverse complement strand
GGGCGGCGCGCAGGCGGTCCAGGGGGTCGGGGACGCCCATGTCGAACGGGTGGTCCGACCCCATGACGACCTGGGACGCGCCCACCGCGCCGATGAGCGCGAGCAGCGCGCCCGGCTCGTAGACGAGCGAGTCGAACCAGATGCGCCGCAGGTAGGCGCTGGGCGGTTCGGCGCAGGCGCGAGCCTCGGGACGCGTCTGCCAGCCGTGGTCGGAGCGTCCGAGGTGGGTGGGCAGGTAGCCGCCGCCGTGCGCGGCCAGGAGGCGCAGCCCGGGATGGCGGTCCAGGACGCCCGAGAAGATCAGATGGGACAGGGCTACCGCGTTCTCCACCGGCTGCCCGACGATGTTGGACAGGTAGAAGCGATCGAGCCGCTCGTCCAGCGTGCAGCCGAACGGGTGCAGGAACACGACCGCGCCGGACGCCTCGGCCTCCGTCCAGAACGGCTCCAGGCCGGGGTCGGACAGCTCCCGTCCGGGGGCGTGGGAGGAGATCTCCACCCCGCGCAGCCCGAGGCCGAGGGCGTGGCGCAGCGCCTCGACGGCCAGGTCCGGATGCTGCAGCGGGACGAGCCCGAGACCATGGAGCCTTGCGGGGGCTTCGGCGCAGTGCGCGGCGACGCCGTCGTTCGCCAGCCGGAACACGGTCCGGGCCAGGTCGGGGCCGGCCCAGTAGTGGTAGTGCGACGGGGACGGGCTGACGATCTGCACGTCCACTCCGGCGGCGTCCATGTCGGCCAGCCGCGCGTCCACCCGCGTCAGGCGGGCGATCCGCTCGCCGATCATCCGTCCGCCGGCCTCCAGGGAGGCGGGGCCGTTGCGGCGCGCGTCCAGATCGCGGTGCCCGGCATGCCCCGGCTTGCCCGCGACGGCCTCCTCGACCTGCGGGAGCAGGACGTGCGCGTGCGCGTCGACGGTCTTCACGGGCGCTCCGTCACGAGGGCCGCGATGCGTCCCATGAGGCCGGGGACGTCGGCGTCGGGGGACGGGTCGAGCTGCCACTCGCCGAGCTGCACGGACGCCTCGACCACCGCCTTGGCCCGCTCGAACCGCCGGTCCATGAACGCCTCGAACACGGGCTGGCCGGACACGGGCTGGTCGGACACGGGCCCGTCGAGGTGGTCGGCCGCCAGCAGCAGCTCCGCGAGGACCGACGCGTCCTCCAGGCACTGCGCCGCGCCCTGCGCGAGGGTGGGCGGGCAGGCGTGCGCCGCGTCGCCGATGAGCACGACGCGCCCCCGGTTCCAGGGACGGTCGACGAGCAGCGACTCGAACCAGGTGTAGTTGATGCGGTCCGGGTCGGTGATGCCGGCGCGGATCTCGTCCCACGCCCCGCCGTAGCCTTCGGCGAGGGCCCGCATGTGGGACGGCTTGTCCGCGTCCTCGATCGACTCGCGGGGGCGCGCGTTCTCGACCAGGTACGCGTACATGGTGGACGGCCCGGTGGGGCAGTACCCGGCGATGAAGCACGGCCCGCCGTAGATCAGGTCGGTGCGTTCGACGTCCTTGGGGCGGCGGGTGTGGATCCGCCATATGCCCATCCCGGTGGGCTTCGGAGCGGTGTCGATGCCGAGCATGCCCCGCACCGCGGAACGGACGCCGTCGGCGCCCACGACGAGGTCGTACTCGGACGACGTCCCGTCCGAAAGGTGCGCGGTGACCGAGGAGCCGTGGTCGGCCAGGGCGCTCACGGTGGTCGCGTAGCGGGTGCGCGCCCCCGCGTCCCGGACCGCGTCCGCCAGGATCGCGGCCAGTTCGGGACGGTTCATCCCGAGCGTGGCGGGCAGGTCGGGCCCGCCGGTCCGCGCGTCGGGGATCTCGGCGATCAGCGACCCGTCCGGCGCCCGCAGCCCGAGCGTGTCGAACCCGTACCCGGAGGCGCTGACCCGGTCCCAGACGCCGAGGTCGCGCAGTACCCGCAGCGCGTTGCCCTGCAACGTGATCCCGGAGCCGGACCCTACGGGCTCGCGGGCGATCTCGACGATGTCGACCGTGACGCCGCCGCGGGCGAGCAGGACGGCCAGCGCCGACCCCGCCGTGCCGCCGCCCACGATCAGGACGTTGCCTACTGCTGCCATGCCGACCTCACTTGACCGCGATGGGGTTGACGGGGGATCCGACCGCGCCGGTGACCGGCAGCGGCGCGGCGGTGAGCCAGAACTCGTGGACGCCGTCGCCGGCGCAGTGGGCGGCCAGGGCGTCCAGGTCCCACATCTCGCCGACGAGCAGCCCGATGTGGGGGATGACGACCTGGTGCAGCGGCTGGAACGCCGCGTCGAACTCGTTGGGCCGCACCTCGAAACCCCACGTGTCGGTGGCGATGGCGGCGATCTCGGTGCGGTGCAGCCATCCGGCGGTGGTGAACGACAGCCCTGGCGCCGGGCCGCCCGCGTACTCGCCCCAGCCGTCCCGGCGCACGCGCGAGAGCTGCCCTGTCCGCACGCACACGATGTCGCCGCGCCCGACCGTGACGCCGTGCGCCTCGATGGCGGCTTGCAGGTGCTCCTCGGTGATGGCGAAGCCGTCGGGGAGTTCGCCGCCGTCCCCGACGACGCGGCCCACGTCCAGCAGGACTCCGCGTCCCGCGATGTGCGGGGCCATGTGCTCGATGCCGGTGACCAGGTCGCCCTCGGACGTGACGACCTTCTCCGCCGCGCGGCCGTTCCACGCCTTGGCGTGGTCGAAGATGTGGCCCAGGCCGTCCCACTGGGTGGAGCATTGCAGCGGCATCGCGATGACGTCGTCGGCGCCGCCGAAGCCGTGCGGGAACCCCTGCCCGCCGAGCGCCGCGTCCGCGCCCGTGTCGAGCATGGTGTGGACGGGGTTGGTGCGGCGCCGCCACCCCTTCTGCGGCCCGTCCATGTCGAACCGCTGCGCCAGCGAGAACGAGACGCCGCGCCGGATCAGGGCCGCGCCCTCGCGCCGCTTGGCCTCGTCGATGAAGTTCACGGTGCCGAGGACGTCGTCGTCCCCCCAGCGCCCCCAGTTGGAGCACCGGCCGGCGGCCTCGGCGATGGCGCCTTCGGGATCGGTGCGGTCCGGCATCAGGCGTCCTCCGCCGCACAAAGGTTGCGCTGGACGCCCAGGCCCGTGATCGAGCCCTCCATGACGTCGCCGGGCCGCAGCAGCCGCCCCCAGTGCAGCCCGTTGCCGGCCGGGCTGCCGGTCAGCACCAGGTCGCCGGGCAGCAGCCGGACGGTCCGCGACGCGTGCGACACCAGCCGCGCCACGTCGAAGATCATGTCCTTGGTGGACTCGTCCTGCATGACCTCGCCGTTCAGCCGCAGCGTCACCCGCAGATCGCCGGGGTCGCCCACGAACGCGGCCGGCACCAGGTAGGGGCCGAGCGGCGTGAACGTCGGCGCGTTCTTGGCGCGCAGCCAGTCGGTGCCGATCTCGGGCATGTCCCGGCGGAACACCGCCTCGCGCGCCGTCAGGTCGTTGGCGATCGTGTAGGCGGCGACGTGCTCCAGCGCCCGCTCCCTTGGGACGCGGAACGCCGGGCGCCCGATCACCGCCGCCAGCTCCAGCTCCCAGTCGGGCTTCTCGCACCACTCCGGCAGCACGACATCGTCATAGGGCCCGCTGACGGACGACGGAAGCCCGATGAACAGGTACGGCTGATCTTCGGCGGCGCGGCGGTCCATCATCGCCGCCGTCTCGTCCCTGACCTGCTCGGCGGGGCGCCCGCCCGCCGGCTCGTGCGCCACCGCCAGGTCGATCACGTGCGTGCGGTAGTTGGCGCCCGACTGGAGGATCTGCCGCGGCTCGACCGGAGCGTGCACCTGGAGTCCGTCCGGCTCCAGCCACTCGCCGGTGGCGTCGTGCAGCAGAGGCAGGACGTCGTCCCAGCGTTCCAGCAGCGCCCGGGTCGTTTCGGCCCGCACCCCAGGGACGGTGCGCAGATCAAGGACCCGGCCGTCCTTGACGAGGCCGGGAAAGACCGGCCCGGCGCCGGAGAAGGCGCCGACCGCGAAGGGAACGGCCGGCGGCGAAGGTAGGTCCACGGGGATGTCCTCTCGGTATCTGCCCTAACCTTGAGCCCATCCGGCCTGATCTGGGAAATAGATTCCTCAAATGCCACTCATCGATCCCATGGATGACGCGTGAACCTGGCGAGCCTCGACCTCAACCTGCTGGTCGCCCTGGACGCCCTGCTGAAGGAACGCAACGTCACCCGGGCCGGCCACCGGATCGGCCTGAGCCAGCCCGCGACCAGCGCGGCTCTCGCCCGCCTGCGCCGCCACTTCTCGGACGACCTCCTCGTCCGAACCGGCAACGCCTACGAGCTCACCCCGCTCGGCGCCGCCCTCCAGGCCCCCGCCGAAACCGCCTGCGCCCTCCTGGAACGGCTCTTCACCAGTCGCGCCGACTTCGACCCCGCCACCGGGCAGCGCGAGTTCACGATCATCGCGTCCGACTACGCGATCGCGGTCTTCGGCGCTGACCTCGCCCGTGCCCTGCACGCCGAGGCGCCGGGCACCCGCCTGACGTTCCAGCAGGTCGGCCCGGAGATAACCGACGACACCGGCGCGGCGCTGAGCGCCGTCGACGGCCTGCTCATGCCGCACGGCATCGTCAGCGGCTTCCCCACGGTCGAGTTGTACCGCGACGAATGGGTCTGCATCGTGGCCGACGACCATCCAGACGTGGCCGACGACCATCCAGACGTGGCCGACGACCATCCAGACGTGGCCGACGACCATCCAGACGTGGCCGACGACCACCCCGAGGTGGACGGCCGCATCACCATGGACGATCTGGCCCGCCTGCCGTGGGTCGTCTACCAGCGCCCCTACGACGCCCCCGCCGCGCGCCAGCTCTCCCTGCTCGGCCTGGAACCCCACGTCGAGGTCTCGGTGCAGAGCTTCCAACTGCTTCCCAGCCTCGTCGCCGGAACCCGCCGCGTCGCGCTCATCCAGCGCCGCCTCGCCCAGATGATGACCCCGATCGCCAACGTGCGCGTCCTGCCCTGCCCGTTCGAGGCCGTGCCCGTCCAAGAGGCCCTGTGGTGGCACCCCGTCCACACCCAGGACGCGGCCCACATCTGGCTCCGCGAAACCGCCGCCCGCGTAGCGGCGGCCCTGACCGACCTCACCCCGTAACCCTCGACGACACCCGGCTCGCAGCGGCACGGACGGTTCAGGGGTGGACGCCCAACCAGAACGATACTGGACTGATCGTTCCAAATAGGTGTACGCTCCTGGCATGGCACGGACCAAGGAGTTCGACCCGGACGCGGTGTTGCAGCAGGCGATGGAGCTCTTCTGGGAGAAGGGCTACGAGGCGACGTCCATGGCCGACCTGGTCGAGCGCCTCGGTATCGCGCGGGCCAGCGTCTACGCGACGTTCGGCGGGAAGCGGGAGCTGTACCTGAAGGCGTACGACCGGTACGTGGAGAACGGCATCGACATCATCGGCCTGCTCTCCCAGCCCGGCCCAGCGCTGCCCGCGGTGCGCGCCCTGGTCGAGCGGTACGCCGAGGAGGCCGCGCAGGACACCAGGCATCGCGGCTGCCTGGTGGTGAACACCGCGGTGGAGCTGGCGCCGCACGACCGGACGCTGGCTCGGCGCGTCGAGGCGAACTGGGACATGATCGAGACCGCCCTGGCGTCGGCGCTGACCCGGGCGCGGGCTCAGGACGAGCTCGGCGCGGACAAGGATCCCCGGGCGCTGGCCCGTTTCCTGCTCACGATGATGCAGGGTCTGCGTGTGATCGGTAAAAGCTCGGATGATCCGGTCCGCCTGCGTGACGCGGCCGCGCAGGCCCTTTCCGTCCTGTCGTAGTCCGGGGTACCTGCGGGCGCCCCGGGCTTTCGCGCGCCCAAATATTTGACCGTACGTTCTAGAAAAGAGGCGTGGTGATATCGCAGCCGGTCGTCTCCCGACGCACGGGCCCGGCGTTCGCCCTCCTGGGCGCCGTCCAAGCCATGCTGATCAGCGGAATCACGGTGCTCAACGTGGCCCTGCCCGCGGTGCAGGAGGAACTCTCCCTGACCCACGGCGAACTGGCCCTGGTCGCCAGTGGGTACGGGCTGTCGTTCAGCGGTCTGCTGCTGCTCGGCGGGCGGTTGGCGGATCTGTACGGACGGCGCCGGCTGTTCCTCATAGGCCTGGCCGTGTTCGCGGCGGCGTCAGCGGGCGCGGCGCCGGCCGGCACCTTCGAGCTCCTGCTGGCCGCCCGGTTCGCCCAGGGCGCGGGTGCCGCCCTGACGGCTCCGGCCGCGATGGCGTTGCTGCGCACGGTCTTTCCTGATCCGGCGAGCCACACCCGTGCGATCGCGGCATGGGGCGGGCTGTCCGGGATCGGAGCCACCGTGGGCACGCTGCTCTCGGGGCTGTTCGCGCAGTGGGGCTTGTGGCGCTGGGCGTTCGTCCTCCTGGTGGCGGCTTCGCTGGCCGCGTTCGCAGCGGCCCTCCGGCTGATCCCGGCGGACGGGTCCAGATCCGAGGCACGCCTGGACGTCGCCGGCGCGGTCCTGGCCACGGCGGGGATGTCCGCCCTGAGCTACGGGCTGCTGGACGGGCCCGCCGCCGCCACGATCATCGGTGGCCTGCTGCTGCTCGCCTTCGTGGCCGTTGAAGCCCGGACGTCCGAACCCCTGGTACCGCTGTCCCTCTTCGCCTCCCGGCCGCGCGCCGTCGGGACCGCCGCGATCGTACTGGGTTCGGCGGGCATGGCGTCCGGCTTCTTCTTCCTCTCCCTGCACTTCCAGCAGGACCGCGGGCTCAGCCCGTTGCTCACCTCGGCCGTCTTCCTGCCCTTCAGCGTGGTGCTCATGGCCACGGGCGCGGCGGCGGGGCGGCTCATCAACCGCTTCGGTCCCAGGAACGTGCTGATCACAGGGCTGTTCGCCGCGGGCATCGGGCTGGCGCTCGTCGCCCGGCTCGACGCCGCCCTGCCCCTCGGGCTGCTGATCATGCCGCTGGGCATCGGGCTGACGTTCGCCGCGGCCACCGTCACGGTCGTCAGCGGTGTGCCCGACGCGCAGGCCGGCCTCGCCGGCGGTGTGGCCAACACGGCCATGGAGGTGGGGCCGACCATCGGTCTCGCCGTCCTGGTGACGCTGGCCACGGGACGCCCGGACGGCTACGGCTTCGCCCTCGGCGCCGCGGCGCTCACCTTCGTCCTCACCTCCGCGGCCGCGGCAGCCCTGCTGCGGCCGCACAACCGCACGAACACCCAAGGAGAACACCCGTGAGTACCCGTTTCGACGGCAAGGTAGCCCTCGTCACCGGCGGCGGCAGCGGCATCGGCCGGGCCACCGCGCACGCCTTCGCCCGCGAAGGCGCCGCCGTCATGGTCGCCGGCCGCACCGCCGACGAACTCGTCCGGACCGTCAAGACCATCGAAGAGGCCGGCGGGAACGCGGACTTCGTCACCGCCGACGTCACGAGCGAGGACGACGTCGCGCGCATGGTCGCGACCACCGTCGAGCGCTTCGGCGGCCTGCACATCGCCCACAACAACGCGGGCGTGTTCGGTCAGGCCGCCCAGTTCGCCGACCTCGACACCGACACCTGGCGCGACGTCCTCGACGTCAACGTGACCGGCGTCTTCCTCGCGATGAAGCACGAGATCCGGCACATGCGCGGCAACGGCGGCGGGGCGATCGTCAACACCTCGTCCTCCATCGGAGCCCACGTCCGCCTCCCGGGGCTGACTTCCTACGCCACGTCCAAGGCCGCCGTCAGCTTTCTGACCCGCGCCGCCGCCCGCGACCACATCGCCGACGGCGTCCGCATCAACGCCGTCAGCCCCGGCGCGGTCGACGCCCCCATGTCGTCCCTGCCCGGCGAGACCCGCGAGGAGCGCGACACCCGCCTTGCCCCGGCCATCCCGTGCGGCCGGGTCGGCTCGCTCGACGAGGTCGCCGGCACCGTGCTGTGGCTGGCCTCCGCCGAGGCCGGATTCGCCGTGGGCCACGACCTGGTCATCGACGGCGGAGGCACCGCCTGACGAACCCGCGCGCGACGGGCCCCCACCACTCCAGGTCGGGGCCCTTCGCCAATGGCATCGCTCACGAAGCAGACCGGCCGGCGCTGACACCGGCGCGTTCTTCTGCACGTAACGAGGAGAGCAAACTTCTGACGGACCTCCCCGATCGACCCGTCGGCGGACGTACTCGATGGCATCGTGGAGGGAGAGCGCACCCTGGCGCTCGGCCGCCGGGACGCCGCAACCGCGGCCGCCGACTACGACGACGGCCTCGTGCTGTACGACGTGGTCGGCCCGTTCGTCCGGCGCGGTGAGGACCCGGCCGACCGGTTGGAGAGGTGGATCGCGTTGTACGGCACCGGGATCGGCCACGATTTCCGCGACCTGGAAATCACCGCCGGAGCCATGGCTGCGGGGTGAGCTGTGATGACCTTCCAGCGCCGGGTCCAGGACGTCCTGGACGAACTGGTCGCCACCGGGGCCGAGACCGGCCTGCAGGTCGCCGTCCACCACCGGGGCCGTCGGGTCGTCGACGCCGCCGCCGGCGTTGCCGACGGTACGACCGGACGGCCGGTGACCTCGCAGACCTTGTTCTTCGGCTTCTCCACCGCCAAGGGCGCGGCCGCGCTGATCGCCCACCTGCTCGTCAGGAACGGCCTGGTCGGCTACGACACGCCGGTGGCGGAGGTGTGGCCGGAGTTCGGGGTGCACGGCAAGGAGACCGCGACCCTGCGGCAGGTGCTCACGCACACGGTGGGAGTGCCCGCGATGCCCGGCGGACTCGGCCCCGGCGACCTGGCCGACTGGCCACGCGTCTGCGCGGCGATCGCCGGGGCGGAACCGCGGTGGCCACCCGGCACCCGGACCGGCTACCACTCCTTCACCTTCGGCTTCCTGATCGGTGAGATCGCGCGCCGGGTCACCGGGCAGCCGGTGCGGCGGCTCCTGCACGACTGGGTCGCCGCGCCCCTCGGGATCGACGGTGAGCTGTACTTCGGCGTGCCCCCGGCCGGCCTCGCCCGGATCGCCCGGCTGGAGGACGCCGAGCCGCACCCGGACGAACAGGACGAACAGGACGAACGCGACCGCATCCTGGCGCCGTGGGAGCGGCGACCCCGGGCGTCGATGGGCAACGACCCTGACTTCCTCCAGGCCGACGTCCCGTCAGTGGGCACCTTCACCGCACGGGGGATGGCGACCGTGTACGCGGCGATCGTCGACGGACGGCTGATCGCCGCGGACCAGCTGGCGGAGCTGTCCGCGGTCGCCTTCGAGGGAACCGACCAAGTCTTCGGCAACCCCGCACGGCTGGCCATGGGCTACCCGCTCGGCCGCGTCGGCGCCCCGGCGGACGAGGCGCCGACCACGTTCGGCTGGCCCGGCGGCGGGGGCGGCTACGCCTACGCCGACCCCGCCACGGGAACATCGTTCGCGGTCGCCAAGAACCGCCTCACCCCCGACTTCGCCACCGCGCAACGCCTGTCGGACATGGTCAGAGCCGAGTTCGACACCACGTCCAACTCTGTCGGTTGAATTCCGGGATACGTGCCGTGCCGTCGTACCTGGCCTGGCGGCCGGGTATCTCAGCCTGCCGGGTGGTGTTTGCGCAGCTCTGCTGAGAGTTCGGCGGAGAACTGCTCGGCGTCCGACAGGCGGGCGCGGATCTTCGCGCACCGTTCCTCGACGAGGGACCGGTAGACGGCCAGGCGTTTGGCGAGGTCGGTGCGGGCGGCGGCGCCGGTGTCGGGGGACTGGAGCTGATCGAGGATGGCCAGCAGGTCGCGCATCTCTTCGAGGGTGAAGTCGAGCGGCTTCATGCGCTTGATGACGAGCAGGCGGGTGACGTCGTCGTCGGTGTAGAGGCGGAAGCCGCCTTGGGAGCGGGCGGTGGGGAGGGCGAGGCCGACCTCTTCGTAGTGGCGGATGGTGCGCAGGCTCAGGCCCGTTCGGTCGGCGACCTCGCCGATCTGCATGTGCCTGCCGTCCATCGGGTTCCTCCTGACGCCACCGGCCTGCCTCGCCGGTGACGGATGATCCATATCGTCGGTCAAGCTTGCCACCATCCGCCTCGTGGGACGGTCGGACGGCGCGGTGCCGCCGGTACCGGGGTGCGTCGGTCCGGGTGGGCCGGAGCGTGCGGAGAGTCCGGTCCAGGCCGTCCTTAGTCTTACGAGAGAGTAGAGTGGGCGCGTTGCTTTCGCTCGCCGCCGTGGTCGCGTGAGCGCTTGCTTCCCCGCTCCTCACCCCGGGCGGCGATCTTCATCTGCGGATAGGGCCGGGCTCCGCGTCTGTGCCATGATCGCGTCCGCGGGGACCTTGGTGGCGTCCTTGTTCTCCGGTGGGTCCTTTGCGCCATGGACTGGCGGACGCCGGCGGTGTTGGTCGTGGTGTGTGAGCCGCTCGGTCCGCTGAGGCCGCGCTGGTGGGGCCATGGCTATGGGGCGGCGGGAGGTCTGGCGGGGGCGGCGAGTTCGTCCAGGAGAGCGAGAGGGAGCGGCGATGAGCGGCGGGACGGACACATCGCGGGACGTGGCGGCCGAGGCGGCGCGGCGGCGGACGTTCGCGGTGATCAGTCACCCGGACGCGGGCAAGTCGACGCTGACCGAGTCCCTTGCCCTGCACGCGGCGGCGATCGAGCAGGCGGGGGCGGTGCATGGCAAGTCCGGGCGGCGCGGGGTGCGGTCGGACTGGATGGACATGGAGCGCTCCCGCGGGATCTCCATCACCTCTTCGGTGCTGCGGTTCGAGTACGGCGACGCGCTGCTGAACCTGCTGGACACCCCGGGTCACGCGGACTTCTCCGAGGACACCTACCGGGTGCTGGCCGCCGTGGACGGCGCGATCATGCTGCTGGACTCGGCCAAAGGCCTGGAGGCACAGACGCTGAAGCTGTTCGACGTGTGCCGCCACCGCGGCATCCCGGTCATCACGTTCGTGAACAAGTGGGACCGGCCGGGCCGCGAACCCTTGGAGCTGCTGGACGAGGTCGAGCAGCGCATCGGCCTGCGCCCGGCCCCGCTGAACTGGCCGGTCGGCATCGCCGGGGACTTTCGCGGGCTGATCGACCGCGCCGCGGGATCGTTCACCCGGTTCCGCCGCACGCCCGGCGGCGCCACCCGCGCGATCGCCGAGCACGTCCCCGCCGGGCAGGCCGCGCGCGAGGAAGGCCAGGCGTGGGAGACCGCCGTCGAAGAACTCGCGCTGCTGGACGAGATCGGCGCCGCCCTGGACATGGACGCCTTCGCCGCCGGAACCTGCACCCCCGTGCTGTTCGGCGCCGCGCTGCCCAACTTCGGGGTGGAAGCGCTGCTGGACACGGTGTGCCGGCTGGCCCCCGCCCCATCGGCACGCGCCGACACCGCCGGCACGGACCGTCCGGTCACGGCGCCGTTCTCCGGGCAGGTGTTCAAGGTGCAGGCCGGCATGGACCGGGCGCACCGCGACCGGCTGGCCTTCATCCGCGTCTGCTCGGGCCGGTTCGAGCGCGGGATGTCGCTGACCCACGCACCGACCGGCCGCCCGCTGGCGACCAAGTACGCCCAGACCGTCTTCGGACGCGACCGCTCCACCCTCGACGCCGCCTACCCAGGAGACGTGATCGGGCTGCCGAACGCCTCCGGCCTGACCGTCGGCGACACCCTCTACACCAGGACCCCGGTGACCTTCCCGCCGATCCCGGCGTTCGCCCCCGAGCACTTCATGGTGGTGCGGGCCACCGACAACAGCCGCGCCAAGCAGTTCCGCCGCGGCATCGACCAGCTCGACAGCGAGGGCGTCGTGCAGGTCCTGCGCAGCGACCTGCGCGGCGACCAGGCACCGGTGCTGGCCGCCGTCGGGCCGCTGCAGTTCGACGTCGTCACCGCCCGGATGGCCGACGAGTTCGGCGCACCGGTCGACCTCACCCGCCTGGACTACTCCACCGCCCGCATCACCGACAAGGAATCCGCCCAGACCCTGGGCGGCCGCCGCGGCATGGAAGTCCTTTCCCGCGCCCTGGACGGCTCGCTCATCGCGGTCTTCGTCGACAAGTGGCGCCTACGCGCCATCCAACGCGAACACCCCGGCCTCACCCTCACCCCCATGCTCGCCGCAGGCGTCCCCGACTGAGTGTGTCCGGATAGGGCTGAAATCATCAGCACAGGCCGGAACAGCGAGAAGGGGGCGCCGGATGAACCGTTCCAGCTCCTGTACTCGCGTCCCGGCCGGAAGGTTCGTCGCGCCCGCGGTGTTGCGGCCGCTGGAGCAGCGTCCGATCGGTACGAACGGCTACGTCAGCTCGTGGGGTGCGATCAACGGCATCTGCCCGCCCCCGGACGCCTGAGGTCCTTCGAGGGGCCTGCCGACGGGCCGGGCCCGGTCATGCCGGGCGTTTTCGTACCTTCCTGGAGTCTTGTTGATGTCTGCCTTCGCGCGGATGGTCGCCGTGCTGCGCTCGGACGCGGTCGGCGGCTCGTTGCTGATCGGGGCCGCCGTGGTGGCGCTGACACGGCCGGGCGGCCGAGGCGTTCGAGGCGAACCCCGCGAACCTGGCGTGCGGACCGGATGGAACGGTACGGGCGTGACGGCACAGACACTGGGGCCGTCGCCAGGGCGGCGGACGGTGCCGGCGCTGCGGATCATCGCGGCGACGCCTGCTGCCCCCCGCCCATCGGCGCACCGGCAAGCCGTCAGGCGGCTGGATGCACCGTGGCGCGGAGTTCGGTGTAGGAGTCGAGGGCATAGGCGCCGCCGCTGCGCCCGAGGCCGCTGGCCTTGGTGCCGCCGAAAGGGAGGTCTGCTCGTCGGGCACAGGTGTTGATGCCGACTTGTGCGGCGGCCAGCCGGGCGGCTACGCGGTGCGCCGCGTCGAGGTCGCGCGAGTAGACCTGATCGGTCAGCCCGTAGCGCGTCGAGTTGGCGACGGCGACCGCTTCGTCGTCCGAGGACACCGGAGTCACGCAGACGACCGGGCCGAACGCCTCCTCCTGCATGACCGTCGTCTCCGGGCCGACGCCCGTGACGAGGGTGGCGGGGTGGAAGTAGCCGTGATCCGGGACGTCCGCCGCGGTGTGCACCGTCCCGCCCTCAGCGCGGGCACCGGCCACCAGCTCGGCGACGCGGTCACGCTGGACCGCACTGATCAGCGGGACGGTGGTCGTCGCGGGGTTCCGCGGGTCGCCGTGGACGAGGCCGCCCAGCGCGGCGCGCAGCCGCCCGACGAGCTCGTCGTGCACCGAGGCGTCGACGATGACGCGGGAGGGCGTCACGCAGATCTGCCCGGAATGGACCGTCCACGCCCGTGTCGCCCCCGCGACGACGGCGTCGAGGTCCGCGTCGGCGCGCACGATGAGCGCGCCCTTGCCGCCGAGTTCGAGGAGGAGCCGTTTCATGGTGGGCGCCGCGGACCGGTAGATCTCGGTGCCGACCGCCGTGCTGCCGGTGAAGCTGATCGCACCGACCTCGGGGTGGTCGACCAGCGCGGCACCGGGCTCGGCGCCGGCGCCCGTCACGAGGTTGACCGCACCCGCCGGCGCGCCTTCCGCCCGCAGGGCCTCGCCGAGCGCCTCGGTGAGCGCGATGACGAGCAGCGGGTCCTGCGGGGCAGGCTTCATCACCACGGTGTTGCCGGCGAACAGGGCGGGCGCGACCTTCGCGACCATCGCGAGCAGTGGGAAGTTGTAGGGGCTGATGCAGCCGACCACGCCGACCGGCGTGCGCGTGACCGTTCCCGCGAGGCCGGCCGCCACCGGTTCCGCCGGGACGGTGAGCAGGCCCGCCGGCCGGGTGGACCAGTGCCGGAGCCGGGCCAGCGCCGCGTCGACCTGGGTCTGCTCGGCGACGGCCAGGCGGGCGCCGGTGTCGGCGACGGCGAGGTCGACGAGCTCGTCGCGGCGGCCCTCGAGCAGCTCGCCGGCGCGGCCGATCACACGGCGGCGGGTCTCGACCGGGGTCGCCGCCCAGGCGTCGCGGGCCGTGGCGGCGGCGTCCACGGCGGCATCGGCCGCGGTGCGGTCGCCGTCGGCGACCACGGCGATGACCTGCTCGGTGTAGGGGTCGGTGACGTTGTACGTCGTGCCGCCGCTCAGCGTGTCGCCGGCGATCGAGTGGTGGTGGGCGGTCGTGGTCATGAGTCGCTCCCGAATCGGATGAAGCCGCGGTCGATGCGGCCGTCGCGGAGGTCGGCGACGAGCTGCGCCGCGCCCTCCATGGGCACGACCGCGGACACGAGCGGCGCCAGGTCGAGTTCCCCGCGAAGTACGCGCCCGGCGAGGTCGGGAAGCTTGCGGTGCGGGTCGACCGAGCCCATGCGGCAGCCGAGCAGGGACTTGTCGTGGAACAGGTCGCGCACCTCGAGGTCGAGAGTTCCGCCGGTCGGTGGCAGCCCGAGCGCGACGGCCCGTCCGCCCCCGGCGAGGGACTTGATCGCGGCGTTGAGGAGTCCGGTATGGCCCGTGCACTCGAACGCGGCGTCCACGCCGTCGGGCACCAGGTCCCGCACGGCCGGGGCGATCAGCGCCGGGTCGCTCGTGGTGACGAAGTCGGACGCGCCGCACGTGCGGGCGATCCGCTCCTTCGCAGGGTTGCGGTCGACCACCACGATCCGCTCCGCGCCGGCGGCCCTGGCGGCGAGGACCGTGTTCAAGCCGATCCCGCCGGCGCCGGTCACGAGCACGGACTCGCCGGCCCGGAGCCGGGCCCGGTCCTCCACCGCACCGAACGCGGTGACCGTGGCGCACCCGAGCATGGCGGCGACCGGGTCGGGGATCTCCGCCGGCACCGGGATGACCTGCTCCTGGGCCACCACGATCCGCTCGGCGAAGGCGCCCAGGCGGACGAACTGGTGCACGACCTCTCCGTCGCGGGTGAACGGGTCGGTGACAGGCCTGCTGGAAGCGGAACAGAGGTTCGGGCGGTCCTCGCGGCAGTGGCGGCACTCGCCGCACCGGCGCAGAACGGTGAACACGACCCGCTGTCCCACGGGCACGTCGGCGCCGGGGCCCACCGCGGCGACCGTACCGACGGCCTCGTGGCCGAGGATGGCCGGTGTGGGCTGGGGGATGCGGCCCTCCATCGGGCTGACGTCGCTGTGGCACAGGCCGGCCATGGCGATGTCTACGGCGACCTCACCCGGGCCCGGCGGGCGGACCTCGATGGTCGAGTCGACGTGGAGACCTGTTCCGTCCCAGACCAGTGCGCGCACGGGTACCTTTCCTCGCGATCATTCGATCCAGTCGAATCGACCTTTACTGAATGAAATCTAGTGCCGTCTTGGCCGGTGCCACAAGACGAGTCCTCGCCAGGTGGGGGCCGGGGTCACCGGTCACCGCGGCGGTGCCGCGGCGCTCTCCCGTACCTCGCGGCGCAGCAGTTTTCCCGCCGCCGACCGCGGAAGCGCCTCCGTGAACGCCCAGCTGCGCGGGATCTTGTAGCCGGCGATGCGGGTGCGGAGCTCGGCGTCCAGCGACGCCGCGACCTCGTCGCGGGTCCCAGGGCGGTCGACGACCACGACCGCGTGCACGCTCTCGCCCCACTTCTCGTCCGGCCGGCCGACGACGCACGCGTCGCCCACCCCCGCGAGTTCCAGCAGCGCGTGCTCGATCTCCGCGGGATAGATGTTCACGCCCCCGCTGATGATCAGGTCGACCGACCGGTCCGAGAGGTAGAGGTAGCCGTCCTCGTCGAGCCGGCCGAGGTCGCCGAGCGTGACGTGCCCGTCCAGGCGCGACGCGGCCGTCTTCTCGGGATCGCCGAGGTAGACGAACGCGAAATCCTCGTTCTTGAAGTACACGGTCCCGACCTGGCCGGCCGGCACCTCGTTGCGGTCCTCGTCCAGGATCCGCAGGCTCACGTGGGGCAGCGGGCGTCCGACGCTGCCGACGTGCGTGAGCCATTCCTCCGACGTGATCACCGTGGCCGACCCCTCGGTGCCGCCGTAGATCTCGACCAGCACCGGACCGAGCCAGTCGATCATGGCCTGCTTGACGTGCGGGGGGCACGGCGCGGCGGTGTGCACGATGGACCGGATGCTCCCCACCTGGTGCGCGGCGCGCTCGTCCTCGCTCAGGGCGACGAGCTCCTGCATCATCAGCGGGACGAGGTAGAGCCACGTCACGCCGTGCTCGGCGATCGCCTCCAGCACCCGCTCGCGGTTCCACCGGTCGAGCAGCACCACCCGGTGCCCGACGTCGAGCGCCTGGTCGGCGTAGGCGAGCGGTGAGGCGTGGTACATCGGGGCCAGCCCGAGGAACACGCCGTCCTCATGGTCCGCGCCGTAGCGGCGGGCCCGCGCCAGGGCCGCGCCGGCGGCCTCGGCCGGGCTGATCCCGCGCAGCGGGCGCCGCACGCCCTTGGGACGGCCGGTCGTGCCGGACGTGTAGAGCATGCGGTTGCCGGCCTCCCGGTCGCGGGGGAGCGCCGCGGACGCTGCGGCGACGGGGCCGGTCAGCCGCGACGCGCCGCCCTCCGGCTCTACCGCGAGGACGACGACCGCCTCGGGCGGCAGCCCGGCCCCGGCGGCGGCGCTCTCGGCGAGCTCGACGAAGGGAGCGGCGGTGAAGAGGACCTTCGCCCCGGAGTCGCCCAGGACGTAGGCGATCTCCGGCGCCGTCAGGTGCCAGTTGACGGGGGTGAGGTAGAGCGGGAGCTGCGTCGCGCCACGGACCACCGCCATCAGCTGGTAGGAGTTCGGCAGGAGGCACGCGAGGGTGTCTCCGGGGGCGAGTCCGCGGTCCCAGAGGAAGTTGCCGATCCGGTTGGCGTCGTCCCGCAGTTCGCCGTAGGTGATCTGCTGACCGTCGGTGTGGACGATGGCGATCCGGGCCGGGTCGTCGTCGGCGTACTCGAAGAAGCTGCGCACCATGGATCTCCTGGTCTCAGTCTCGCACGAGGATGAGGACGGACGACGCGGTGAACATCCCGCCGTATCCGAGGACGGCGCTCGTGCTCACGCCGGGCACCTGGGCCGCGGCCTCGCGGCGCAACTGCCGGACGGCCTCCTGGATGGCGAACATGCCGTACATCCCGGTGTGGGTGTAGGCCAGGCCGCCTCCGTTGGTGTTGAGCGGAAGGGACCCGCCCGGGGAGGTCTCGCCGGAGGCGACCAGCTCGGCCGCCGCGCCCCGGGGCGCCAGCCCGAGGCACTCCAGCCCGATCAGCGGAAGGTGCGCGAAGGCGTCGTAGACCATGACGTGGTCGATCTCCCGGCGTCCGATCCGGGCCTCCGCGAAGGCGTCGTCGGCGGCGCGCCGGGCCGCGGAGCCGCCGGCCGGGTCGGGGATCTGGGCCACCAGGAGGGGGTCGGAGCCCTCGCCGGTGCCGAGGACCTTCACCGACCGCCGGAGCTGCTCCGCCGTGGCGTGCCGGGACGCGGTGACGACAAGTCCGCCGCCGCCGTCGGTCAGCATGCAGACCATCGGGACGGTGAACGGCCACGCGAGGGCCGGTGCCGCCAGCACCTCGCCGGCCGTCATCAGGTCACGCCGCCCGGCCCGCGGTACCAGGGAGGACCAGCGGCGCTGCGCGACGACGACCTGCGCCAGGGCGGTCTCGTCGAGATTGCTGTCGTGGAGGTAGCGCAGGGCGGGGAGGGTGAAACGGGTGTACGGCGGCCTGGCGCCGTACGGCTCCTCGAACTGGCCGGTCCACGATTGCGGGTCCCGGGGCCGCGGCACGGTGCCGATGCGCGACCGGCCGGACTCGCCGTGGGTGACCAGCACCCGGGTGGCGTGTCCCGCGGCTATCGCCGCCGCGGCGTGGCGGACGTGCATCAGGAAGGAGCAGCCGCCGACGTTGGTGGAGTCGACCCAGCGGGGCGTGATCCCGAGCGCGTGGGCGACGCCGTGGGGGGAGTAGGCCCCCGCGACGCCGTCGATCTGGCCCGGCTCCAGCCCGGCGTCGGCGAGCGCCCGCAGACCGCCCTCGACGTTCAGCCCCAGCACCGACTGGTCCGGATTGCGGCCGAGCACGCCGGTCTCCGCCGCACCGATGATGATCGCGTCCATCACGCTCCCTTCGGCCCGGCCGGTGCGAACACCGGGAGGTTCACGTCCCCGCGCTCCAGCCAGCGGAGCTCGACGTCCATGTCGAGGGGGAGAGCGGCCGGGTCGGCGGCCACGTCCACGATGCGGGTGGTCATCCGGACGCCTTCCTCCAGCTCCACGATGGCCAGGACGAACGGGGCCTCGGAGGCGAAGACCGGCTCGGGGCGGTGCACCAGGACGTAGGAGAACAGCCGGCCGCGTCCGGTGCAGGGAGTCCAGGTCAGGGCCGTCGAGCCGCAGGCGCAGACCGCCCGGGGGTGCTGCGAACCGGCGCCGCAGCCGTCGCAGCGGTGGCGGACCAGTTCACGGCGCCGGGTCGCCTCCCAGTAGGGCCGCGTCTCGGGCGTCGGGCGCGGGACCGGCTCGGGCTCGCCGGTGATGCGGGGCGCCGAGCGGGCGCCCACCGAAGTGCGGTCGGGCATCGGCTCAGCCCAGCATGCCGGCGTTGGGCCGAGCCGTCGCGAGGAGGCCGCGAAGCGTCGCGTCGAGCTCGGTGAGGTCCTCGCTCGGCGTGGCCGGGGTGCCGTGCTCCCAGCCTTCGGCCACCGACAGGCGCTTGCCGGAGGTCAGGAACACCCGGCCGGTGACGCCGTCGGAGCGGCGCGAGGCGAGCCACTCGACCACGGCGGCGGGGAATCCGGG
>NZ_SMKK01000196.1 GCF_004348425.1 Actinomadura sp. 7K507 | reverse complement strand
GGGTGGTTCAGGGCGGGTGGATGGATCAGGGGCCGCCGGCGCGCTCGTCCAGAAGGCGGACCGTGCCGGTGCGCCCGTCCAGCTCGATCCAGGCGCCGTCCGGGATGCGGCCGGTGGCGCCGCCGACCGCGACGGCGGCGGGCACGCCGAGCAGCCGCCCCGTGACGGCGGTGTGCGAGAGCAGGGTGCCGCGCTCGACGACCAGCCCGGACGCGGCGATCATGAGCGGGAGCCAGCCGGGGTCGGTCTCCCGGGCGACGAGGATCCGGCCCGCGCAGTCCGCGGGGGCGATGCCGGGGTCCAGGACGACCTTGGCCCGGCCCCGGACCGTCCCGCCACTCGACCCGAGCCCGTGCAGGACCTCGTCCCCGTCCCCGTGGAGCGCCTCGCCGCCGTATCGCCGCTCGGGGGCGCCGGCCGGGCGCACCCGCTGGAGTGCCGCCGCGACCGGGCGGCCGGCGGGGATCGACAGCAGCGCGGGCAGCGTGCCGTCGAACGCGCCGGTGACCTCCTCGACGGTGAGGTCGTGGACGTCCATGGGATCGTCCAGCATCCCGGCCTCGGCGAGGTGGCCGCCGAGCCGCCACATGACCTCGCGGGACAGCCCGAACAGCTGCGTGCGGGCGAACCGGGTGTCCTCCCGCGTGCGGACGCACCATCGCATCATCGACAGCACCGCGGTGAGCGTGGCGCGCCGCAGCGGATCGCGGCAGGCCGCCCGCAGGCGCCGCCGGGCGTCGGCCGCGGCACGCGCCTCGCCGGCCCGGCTCCCGGCGACGGTGGCGCCCTGCCGGACGAGCGGCGCGATCGTCGCGGCGACCGTCCACGGCCGCTGGCGCGGGGTCGGCTCGTCGAGCTTGAGGTCGTGCATCGCCCGGTCCCCGTATCGCCGCAGGTACGCGCGGGCGGCCGCCGCGATGGGCGAGCCGTGCCGTCCGGCGGCGATGTCGTCCCACACCGCCCGCACGCTCTCCTCGCCGGCGCCGTCGGCGGCCAGCAGCGCCGCCTTCAGGGCGGGGATCGCGGCGGCGCGCTCGGCGAGGGCGATGGCGGCGCGGGCGGCGGCGAGCGAGCGGTTCTCACGCCCGCCGCACAGCAGCCCGGCGAGCAGTTCCGGCCCGGCGTCCGCCCAGCGGCGCAGGAGCGCGGTCCCGGCGCGCATGAGCAGCAGGCCGTAGACCGCGTTCGCGAGCGTGACGCCCCAGTGCCGCGACACCCCGGCCCACACGTGCCGGTACAGGACGATCAGCTCGTCCGGCGAGCGCTCTGCGAGCGGCCGGGCCGCCGGGTCGTGGATCTCCGCGATCAGGCCGTCCCACCAGCGCAGGAACCGCGCGGTCGCCCGCCGGTGCCCGGCCGCGCGCCAGGCGATGAGGGGCAGGGCGGCGGCGATCCGGGCCCGCGGCCGGCGCCAGGACGCGCGTACTTCGCCGCTGATGCCCATGCCCTCCTCCCACCCGGCGCGGACGAGGTCGAACACGGGCAACTGGCCGTGCAGTTCCTGCCAGTCGTCCAGCCGGTAGTACACGCGGCCGTCGAGGTGCCCGACCATGCGCGGAAGCCGGTGCGCGTTCGCGCACCGGCTGCCGAGCGCCGGGACGCCCATCCGCCGGTACAGGTCGGTGAACGCGAGTTCGTAGAACATGCGCGCCTGCGTGTAGGCGAGGGCACCGGACACGCCCGGGAAGCTCTCGGTGATGTTGTGGTTGCCCCAGTGGACGCGCGGGCCGGTGTCCGGTGCGCTCCCGGCGAGCGGCCGGGCCTGGACGAGGTGGACGGCGCCGTCCGGAGTGAACGTCCCCTCGATGTCCTGGGGACCGCCGAACAGCTCCTCCACGCGTGCGGCGAGGGCGGCCACCTCCTGGGCCTGGCCGTCGGTGAGCACGGGCGCGTCCCGGAGGCCGTCCGGCACCTCGGTCACCCTCGGTTCGGTCTCGGCGCCGGCGGGCGGCCCCACCATGCGCCGCTTGGCGACGACCTCGGCGCGGACCGTGCCCGTCTTGGGATCGACGAAGAAGTGGTCGACGTCGGCCCTCTCCTGGACGACGCCCTCACCGATCCCGTGCGCGGCGGCGATGATGTGATGCCTCGTCCCGTCGCGCGGGTCCCGGGTGAAAGCCACGAAGGAGCGGGTCCCGGGCACCATCCGCTGGATCCCCACCGCGACCCTGGCGGTCGCGGGATCGATGCCCTTCAGGGTCCGGTACCGGACGGCCTCGGCCTTGAACGCCGACGCCCAGCAGCGCGCCACCGCCTCCAGCAGCCCGTCGCGGCGGACGTACAGGAAGCTGTCGCTCATCCCGGCGAACGGGTCGTCCTCGGAGTCTTCCCCGATGCCGTCCTCACCCGGCACGACGCAGGCCCGCACGGCGGCCATGCCCTGCGCGCCGATGCGCTCGTCGAACGCGTCCAGCAGCCGGGCGGCGGCCTCTCCTTCCGGGACCGCCTTCGACAGCGCCGCCCCGGCGGCGGTGCACCAGTCCGCGACCGGCACGGACGGGACCGGCGGGACGGCGTCCCTCAGGCCGCCGAGCGCCCGGTCGAACTCGGCGGCGGGCAGGCAGAAGAAGTCCGGGATGGGGAATCCCGCCGCGCGCAGCGTCTCCAGCCGCGTGAACTTGTGCCCGATCTCGTCCATGGTCACCACACTCCAGGCAGCAGACGCGGCTTCCCGGCGGCGTACCGGGCATAGCCGGGGACGTCCCGCAGCGCCCGCTCCTCCACGCGGACCCGCCAGGCCACGGCGGCGACCAGCAGGAGCAGCGCCGCCACGCCGGCCGGGGTGGGGAAGAAGCACGCGAACCCGGTGTTCGCGAGGAGCATCCCCGCGTAGGCCGGATGGCGGACGATCCCGTACGGCCCGCCGGTGACCACCCGGTGGCCGCCCTGCCGCATGACGTGGTGGGAGTAGAACCGGCCGAGCGCGCGGATGGCGGCCTGCCGCAGCGCCACGCCCGCGGCGAACGCCACGGCGGCGAACACGGCGGCGGGCACGAGCGGCCACGGCGGCGAGCCGTCCCACGGCGGCGCGAGGGACGCCGACGCGATCAGCGCGATGCGGGCCAGCGCGTACGGGAGCAGCGTCCGCGCGTCGTCCGGCGCGGCGCCGGCACGGCGGAACGTCACCCGGGCCTCCAGCAGCAGCCAGCCCAGATAGGCGGCGAGCAGACCGGCCGCGAGACCCGCCGGCGTGCCTTCTCCCCCGGCGTGGCGGACGATCCCGGCGATCAGGATGGCCGCGGCCAGGACGAACAGCACGCGCGGCGCGGCCGTCAGGACCTTGGCGTTCATGGTCTCGGTCACCGCCTCCTGGTCCTGGCGTACTGTTCCGGGTCCACCGCGTACGCCTCGTAGGTCAGCGACCCCAGGCCGGCGCCGGTCGCGGCGTCCGCCAGCGTCGCCCTGCAGTGGGACCGGCGCCCCGGGACGCGCGCGATCGGCCAGCGCAGCAGGAGCGGGGCGTCCCGGTCGAGGCGGCAGGGGATGTCCAGCCGCAGCGCCACCCACAGCAGCGTCGCGTCCATGGGCCTGCCGTGCTCCTCGTGCTCCAGCATCGTGGCGAACTGCCGGCCGGCCTCGACGATCTCCACGGGGCCGCGGAACGGCGGGCTCGGCTCCGGTCCGGCGGGCGGCCGCAGCACGGCGGCCTCCACCACCCCGCGCCCGCGCCGCACCGGCTCGCCGACCAGGATGTTCTCGGCACGGCGCCGGTGGACCAGCTCGGCCGGCGCGCGCCGCGCCTCCGGGACCGGGCCGGGGACGCCGCGGGCGTCCGCCGGCGGCGCCGGAACGTCGTCGGTGAACGCGATGGAGCCCGCGCACACCTCCTCCCCCGCCTGGCGCGCGGCGACCGTCCAGGCCCGGTTCGGGCCGGGGACGGGACGGCAGGACAGCGTCGTGGCGCCGCGCAGCTCGCAGAACCGGGTGAAGTCGAGCCCGGCCACCACCCGGCCGGGCCGCCGCCCGCGCGAGCGCAGCTCGTCGGCGCGGACGGCCAGGTCGAGCAGGCCGCTGAACAGCAGCATCCCCGGCACGTGATCGAGCGGGTGGTCGAAGTAGAAGGGATCGGACTCGTCGACGACCAGCTCGCGGAAACGATCGATGACGGACGCGGCCATGCGCCCTCCCTCCATTTTTCTGGCCCCTGTCTCCTCGCCGGTCCACACCGAAAACGGCGTCGGACGCCCTTCTCGGCTAGGGCGCGAAAACCGGCTGGACGGCCGTCATCCTGCTACAGAAATGCGCACAGCTGAACTGCACTCCTGGGCAGTCCGGGCCCGGGGAGTCTTCCCGGACCGGCAACCCGGCGCCCCCCGGACACGCTCCGTGCAAGGACCTCCCGCCCGGAAACCGCATGTCAGCGTCCACTTGCACGACGCGCCGGGGCCGCCGTCTCGCCGGCTGCCGGGCGAAGCGCGCACGTCATCAGGCTGAAATAGAGATCGATTGCCACGCGTTTGTGCGCACCCCGTGCGGCGCTTTAGACCACAGGTCGCAAAAGATATATTTTCAAACTATTGTTCAAACGGGACAGAACGACGAGTGCTGTGACGTTGCCCACAATTAATTGGCAGAATGCGGCCAGGCGCGGGGCCCGGCCGCCCTCCCCGTCCGGGAGTACCGCCGGGGGTGGCCGGGCGGGCGCACGAGGCGCCGTGCGCGTCCTGTCGATTCAGGGTCGCCCGGCTCGATCGCCCCGTGCGGACGCGGGCTTGTCAGGCGGCTGACAAATGGCGGCCCGCAGGATGAACGTCGCTGAGTGTCGCGGATCACGTTGCGTGCCTAGGTTGAGACGACCGGGCTTCGGGCCGGTGTATGAGCGAGGAGGTGCCAACGTGACGACGGCATACGAGGACGCGCACACCGGACCGTCCGTGCTGGACGGCCTGACGGAGGAGCCGTGGCGGGACGTCCCGCCGGAGGAGGCGCGGTGGATGCGGCCCCACCTCCCCGACCTCCTCGGCCCCATGGTGGAGGGCGTGCTGAGGCACGTCCCCGAGTACGACCGGCCGGGCGACACGGCCTACTCGCGGGTCGCCGAGGCCGCGGTCGCGCACGCCATGGAGCACTTCGTGCACATGATCGCCGACCCGGACGCCTCCTGGAAGGAGGTCTACCAGGTCTTCTTCGACGTGGGCTACGGGGAGGCCGTCGAGGGCCGAAGCCTGGAGCATCTGCAGAACGCGATGCGGATCGGGTCGCGGCTCGCCTGGCGGCACCTCGCGGTCGAGGCCGAGCGGCTCGGCCGCCCCCGCACGCTCGTCAGCCTGCTCGCCGAGGCCAACTTCGCCTATCTGGACGCGCTGGCGTCCGCGGCGGCGCACGGGTACGCGCGGGCCAGGGAGAAGGCCGCCGGAGAGCGCGAGCAGCGCCGGGGCCGGCTGCTGACCCTGCTGCTGTCGGACCCGCCGGCGCCGCCCGAGGCCGTGCGCGAGCAGTCGGCCCGCGCGGGCTGGCCGCTGCCGAAGCGGCTCGCGGTGATCGTGCTGCGGCCGCGGCCGGGCAGCGGCGGCGAGGACCCGGCCGGGCTGCCGCCGTCCCTGCTGACGGGCCTGGACCACGGCCGGCCCTGCCTCATCGTCCCCGACCCCGACGGACCGGGCCGGATCGAGGAGCTGACCGCGACGCTCGCGGGCTGGACGGGCGCGGTCGGCCCGTCGGTCCCCGTGGACCACGCGGGGACGTCGCTGCTGTGGGCGCGGCGTGCGCTGGAGCTGGCGCCCCCGGTCCCCGCACCGGGCCAGGCCGCCGGCCGGGCGGGCAGGCAGAACGGCCCGGCCGTGGGCAGGGAGCGGACCGCGGTCCGGGCCGCCGGGCGGGGCGCCCGGCGCGGCGGGGTGCTCGTCCGGGCCGAGGAGCATGTCCCGGAGCTGCTTCTGCGCGAGGGCGGGACGCTCGCCGCGATCGTGGCGTCCCGGCGGCTGGCCCCGCTGGACGAGGCCGGGCCGCGGCAGGGCCTGCGGCTCGCCGTGACGCTGCTGGAGTGCATGAAGCACGGCTTCAACGCCACCGGCGCCGCGGAGGTCCTGTGCGTGCACCCGCAGACCGTCCGCTACCGGCTGGCGCAGCTGCACGGCATGTTCGGCTTCGACATCGAGGACCCGGCGATCCGGCTGGAGATGATGCTCCTCCTGCACACCTGGATCGAGCGGCACGGCGCCTGAAACGTCCGCCATTCCCCGCCGCCACTTCCCGCCCGACTTCCCCGCGGGCGAGTCTTGACGTCATGCCCGGTCCCGGAATCCGCTACGGTCAAGGTCGCCGCGCAGGCAAGGGGAAGGAAGACTGAGTACACATGGCCGAGAAGGTCATTCGGGTGGACGACATCGACGGCTCCGAAGGAGCCGATGTCGCAAAGCGGGACTTCGAAGTCCTGGACCGGACGTTCACGATCGACTTGAGCGATGACAACGACAAGCGGCTGAACGAGGTGCTGGACGCGCTCGCGCCCTTCATCGAGAACGCCGCCGAGGTGAAGCCCGCCGGGAAGGGACGCAAGTCCCGCACCGCGAAGATCAAGGGCTACACGAACGGCGATGTCCGCGAGTGGGCATTGCGAAGTAACATCGAAGTCTCTGAACGTGGCAAGATATCGGATGAGGTCTATGCTGCATTCATCGAGGCACATCCGGACGCCAAGCCGGACGCATAGCTAGAGGGAGTCCCCGCATGGCACAGAAGGTCGAAGTCCTTCTCGTGGACGACATCGACGGCGGAGAGGCTGACGAGACCGTCAGCTTTTCCCTCGATGGAACCACTTACGAGATCGACCTGAGCAAGAAGAACGCCGCCAAGCTGCGCAACGGTCTGGAGCCGTTCGTGGCCGGCGCCCGCAAGGCGCGCAAGCCCGCCGCCCGCGGCGGCCGCGCCGCGCGTACCGCGGGCAGCCGCGAGCGCTCCGCGGAGATTCGGGAGTGGGCGAAGAGCCGCGGCATCAAGGTCAATGAGCGGGGCCGTATCCCCGCCAATGTGATCGAGCAGTACGAGGCCGCGCACTAGCGGTCCTCAGCGCGGCCGGCGGCGTTCCGGCACGACGCCCGGGGCCGGGGTGGTGGAATTCTCATCACCCCGGCCTCTTGCGTGCGCAACGGGCAAATCACCTTTTCGGTACGGTATTCGCCGGAGAGCGGCTTCGCGGGGAAGGTGCGCCCCCGGGGGCCGAACATGCCGGATCTGGGGAAAATGCCGGAAATAGTGCGGGACAACACAATAGGGTGAGACCCGGGGAACGGCCGAGGGGGCAGACCGTTGAGACATGCCACGCGATGGGACCGTGTGCGGTACTGGTTCGACCGGACCATGTCGAAGGGGACGCCCGCGCTCATCGGCTGGCTCGGCCTCGCCTCGGCGGCGCTCGTGCTCGTGGTGGCGAGCGCGGCGGTCCTGTTCACGCCGCGCGACAGCGCCGACAACGGGCACTGGTTCGGCATGGTGTGGCGCAGCCTGCTCCGCACGATGGACCCCGGCACGATGGGCGACGACACCGGCACCGGCCCGTTCCTGGCGCTGATGCTGATCGCCACGATCGGCGGCATCTTCATCGTCAGCTCGCTGATCGGCGTGATCACCACCGGCCTCGAAGCCAAGATCACCGAGTTGCGCAAGGGGCGGTCGCAGATCGTCGAGCACGGCCACACCGTGCTGCTCGGCTGGTCCGAGCAGGTCTTCACCGTCGTCGCCGAGTTGGTGGAGGCCAACCAGAGCAAGCGCAGGTCGTGCGTGGCGATCCTCGCCAACCGCGACAAGGTGGAGATGGAGGACGCGATCCGGGACCGGGTGGGCGACCTCGGCCGCACCCGCATCGTGTGCCGCACGGGCGACCCGCTGAAGGTCGCCGACATGGAGCTGGTCAGCCCCGGCACCGCCCGCTCCATCATGATCGTCACCCCGGAGACCGGCGACGCCGACGCCCGCGTCATCAAGGTGCTGCTGTCGCTCGGCTCCCGGGCGTGGGGGCACGGCCGCCCGCACGTGGTCGCGGCGGTGCACGACTCGGCGAACCTGCCCGCGGCGCGGCTCGCGGGCGGCGGCTCCGCGCACGTGATCGACGCCGACGACGTGGCGATCCGCCTCATCGTCCAGTCCCACCGGCAGTCGGGCCTGTCGCAGGTCTGCACCGACCTGCTCGACTTCGTCGGGCACGAGTTCTACATGCGGTGCGAGCCGAGCCTCGCCGGGATGACGGTCGGCGAGTCCCTGTCGCGCTACGACCTGGGCATCCCGACGGGCCTGCGGCGCGGGGACGGGACCGTAATGCTCAACCCGCCGATGGACACCGTGATCAGCGCCGACGACGAGATCATCGTGCTGGCCGAGGACGACCTGCTGATCCGGCTCCGGCAGGGGCCCCCGCCGCCGGTGCGGGAATCGGTGATCACCACGGCGACACCGCGCGAGCCGGTGCCCGACCGCACGCTGATGCTCGGCTGGAACCACCGCGCCCCGAAGATCATCGAACTGCTCGACGAGTTCCTCGCCCCGGGTTCGGCCCTGCTGGTCGCCGCCCCGCGCGAGGACCCGACCGGGGCGCTGCGCCCGCGCGACAACCTCAAGGTCGACTTCGTCCGGGCCGAGCCGACCGAGCGCCCGTCCCTGGAGTCCCTCGACATCGGTTCCTTCCAGCACATCATCGTGCTGTCGGAGGCGGGCGCCGACCACGAGCGCGCCGACGCGCGCACGCTCGTCACGCTGCTGCACCTGCGCGACATGGAGGACGCCCTCGGCGACCCGTTCGCCATCGTCAGCGAGATCCACGACGACGCCAACCGGGAGATCGCGCAGGTCACCAAGGCCGACGACTTCGTGGTCAGCGAGAAGCTGATCAGCCTCATGCTGACGCAGCTCAGCGAGAACCGGCACCTGTACGACGTGTTCGTCGACCTGCTCGACCCCGCCGGCTCGGAGATCTACCTCAAGCCCGCGTGCGACTACCTGGCGCCGGGCGAGGAGGCCGACTTCGCGACGCTCATCGAGTCGGCGCGGCGGCGCGGCGAGGTCGCGCTGGGCTACCGGCTGACCGGGCTCTTCCACGAGCCCCCCGGCTACGGGGTGGTGCTCAACCCGGACAAGACGGCGCCGCTCACGCTGTCGGCCGACGACCGCGTCATCGTGCTGGCCGAGAACTGATCCGGCGCATCTGCCTTATCCGGCGCATCCGGCCTATCCGGCGCATCCGGCACATCCAGCCTCATCCGGCACATCCAGCCTCATTCGGCACATCCAGCCTCATCCGGCCCATTCGGCTCATCCGCCTCATCCGGCGCGTCAGTCCTGGAGGCGCGCCCAGACCTCGCGGTCGCGGTCGGCCGTCCAGATCCGGGGGCGTTCGACGCCGTCCAGCTCGTCCCACAGGCGGGAGACGTCGAACGGGAGGCAGTGCTCGAAGATCGGCCAGCGCCCGTAGCCGGGCGCGAGCGCGGCGTGCACGGCGGCGAAGGCGTCCTTGAGCGTGCCCCCGCCGTCCCGGACGCGGCCGGTCTCGCGGATCATCGTGTCAAGGAAGCCGCGGGTCTGCCCGATCGCGGCGCGGGCGGCGTCCCGGCCGTGCGCGACCGCTCCGCGCCCGCCGACGAGCGTCTCCGCGCCGAACGAGTTCACGTGGTCGAGCGTGCCGGACGCCCATTCGCGGTGGAACGCGTCGCCGGTGTAGAGCGCGGCCTGCGTCTCCACGAGGTCCCCGGCGAACAGGATCCGGTGCCGCGGCAGCCATGCCACGATGTCGCCCTCGGTGTGGCCGCGGCCGCAGTACGCCAGGTCGAGGTCGCCGCGGTCGCCGCCGAGGTCGATGGTGAGCGTGCTGGAGAACGTCACGGACGGCCAGGTGAGGCCGGGGATGCCGTCCGGGTCCTTGAACAGCCGGGGCATCCGCCCGTACTCCGACTCCCAGTCCTGCTCGCCGCGTTCCGCGATGAGCGAGCGGGTCAGGTCGTGCGCGATGACGACCGGGGCGCCGAACGCGCTCGCGCCCAGCGTCCGGACGGCGTGGTAGTGCGACAGGACCAGGTAGCGGATCGGCTTGTCGGTGTGCGCCCGCAGGACGGTGAGCCAGTCGCGGGCCGCCGCCGGCGTGGCGAGGGCCTCGTAGCAGACGAGGAAGTCCTCGCCCTCGATGGCCCCGACGTTCGGATCCCCTTCGGCCGTGAGCGCGTAGACCCCGTCGGCCAGGACCTCCAGCGTCTGCGTCTTGTCGCTTAGATCTGCGGACGACGCGAACGGTCTGGGCATCGGCGCCCCCTCGCAGTCGTGGCCGCGGCCTCCGGCCGGTCGTGCTCGTGCGAATCTCGTCCAGGGTTCATTCCACGCAGAGCGGTCGATAACCGTCCCCGATCCCGGGAGGACGGCGGCGACGGGGGTAAGAGGGATCTCGACCGTGACGCGCAGCGGAGGGAGGGCCGGGTGACCGCCGCGCTCGGGCTGCTCGCCGTCCTCCTGCTGACCGTCGCGACCGGCTACTTCGTGGCGCAGGAGTTCGCGTACGTCACCGCGGACCGCCCCGCTCTCGAACAGCGCGCGGCGGAGGGCGACCGGGCGGCCGGGCGGGCGCTGCGGGTGATGGGGCGGCTGTCGTTCATGCTGTCGGGCGCCCAGCTCGGCATCACGGTCACCGCGCTGGTCGTCGGGTTCATCGCCAAGCCGGCGCTGGCCGACCTGATCGCACCGGCGCTGCGGGCGGGCGGGGTACCGGACGCGGCGACCGGCGGCGTGGCGGTGGCGCTCGGGTTCGCCCTGGCCACCGTGATCCAGATGGTGCTGGGCGAGCTGTTCCCCAAGAACCTGGCGCTGGCCAGGGCGGAGCAGCTGGCGCGGGCGCTGGCCGCGTCCACCGTCGTCTACCTGGCGGTGGCGGGGCCGCTGATCAGGCTGTTCGACGCGTCGGCGAACCGCCTGCTGCGCGCGGCCGGCATCGAGCCGGTGGAGGAGCTGCACCACGGCGCGACGCTGGAGGAGCTCGGGCGCATGATCGGCGAGTCCGGCGAGAACATCCAGGCGGGCCACGCCGACCTGCTGGAGCGCGCGCTGGCGTTCTCCGAGCGCGACGCCGAGGATGTCATGATCCCGCGCGTCGACGTCGTGACCGTGTCCGCGTCGGCCTCCGTCGCCGAAGTGAGCGACGTCATCTCCGCGACCGGCCACTCCCGCTACCCGGTCACCGGGGAGGGCGTCGACGACCTCGTCGGGGTCGTGGGGCTGGAGGAGCTGATCCTGCTCGCCCCGGGCGACTCCGAGCGCACGGAGATCCGCGGCGTCACGAAGGCGCCGCTGCTGCTGCCGTCGTCGCTGCCCCTGCCGGACGTCCTGCTCCGGCTGGAGAGCACCGCCGCGCCGATGGCCTGCGTGATGGACGAGTACGGCGGCTTCGCCGGGATCGTCACGTGGGAGGACGTCGCCGAGGAGCTGGTCGGGGAGATCGCCGACGAGAACGAGCCCGGCGAGGACCTCGCGATCAGGATCGGCGAGTGGTGGACGACCGACGCCGGCCTCCGGATCGACGAGGTCGCCCACGAGACGGGGATCGCGCTGCCCGAGGGCGGCTACGAGACCGTCGCGGGCCTGCTGCTGAAGCGGCTCGGCCGCGTCGCGGAGCCCGGGGACGTGGTCACCGTCGACCTTCCGCCGGCCCGGCTGGACGAACCGCCCCGCACCGCCGTGGTCGAGGTCCTGACGATCCACCGGCACGTGCCCGAACTGATCCGCGTCCGCACCGTGGAGACCGCGGAGGAGGACCGGTGAGCCTCGCCCTCGGCGCGCTCGTCACGCTGGCGCTGCTTGTCGGCAACGGGTTCTTCGTCGCCACGGAGTTCGCGCTGGTGGCGGCCAGGCGGCCGCGGCTGGAGCGGGCCGCCGCGCGCGGCGCCCGGGCCGCCTCCGCGGCGGTCGCGGGGATCGACGAGCTGTCGCTGACCCTGGCGGGGGCGCAGCTCGGCATCACGATGTGCTCGCTCGGCCTCGGCCTGGTCTCCGAGCCGGTGTTCGCCGCGACCTTCACGCCGGTGATCCACGCCGCGGGCCTGCCGGAGGGGGCGGCGCACGCGGTCGCGTTCGTCCTCGCCCTGGCGCTGGTGACGTTCCTGCACATGGTCATCGGCGAGATGGCGCCGAAGTCGTGGGCGATCACCGACCCGGAGCGCTCGGCGACCCTGCTGGCCCTGCCGTTCCGTGCGTTCGCCACCATCGCCCGCCCCGTGCTGGCGGCCCTGAACGGCATGACGAACCTGATGCTGCGGATGATCGGCGTCCGTCCCGCGAACTCGCAGGAGGTGTCGCGCACGCCGGAGCAGCTGCACAGCATCGCGCAGGACTCGCGGCGGCTCGGGCTGATCGAGGAGACCGAGCTGACGCTGCTCACCACCGCGCTGGACGCGCCGCGCGCACCCCTGTCCGACCTGGTCGTGCCCGTCTCGCAGGTCGTGTCCGTCCCGCCCGCGGCGACGCCGCAGGAGGTCATCGACACCGCCGCCCGCACCGGCCGGCTCCGGATCATGCTGCGGGGCTCCGGCCGGCACGCGGCCCGGATGGTGCACGTCCGGGACGCCTACCTGGCCCGTGCGCGCGGCCGCGAGACCCCGGCGCGGGACCTGGCGCACCCGGTCCCGGCGATGCCGATCGGTACCCCGGTCGGCGAGGCCGTCACCACGCTGAAGGGGCACCACAGCCATCTCGGCCTCGCCGTGGACCCGGACGGCCGCATCGCCGGCCTGGTCAACCTGGACGACCTCCTCACCACCCTGCTGACCGTCCGCTGACCCCCCCGCCAGTCGTCAATGTTGGTTGACAGCCTGGACGTGTCAACCTACATTGACGGCATGAGCGATGGAGTGACGCTCGCCCAGGAGGCGAGCAGCCGGGATCCCGCGGTCGGGCTGCGGGCCGTGCGCGCGCTGCGCGAGCTGGCCGAGCGGCTGGAGGCCCTCCAGGTCGCCAGCGCCCGCGACCAGGGCTGGTCCTGGCAGGAGATCGCGGTCTGCCTCGGTGTGAGCCGGCAGGCCGTCCACAAGAAGCACGGCCGCAACGAACACGGCCAGAACAAGCAGGGCGGCGGCCGCCGCCTCCTCAGGAAGGAGCAGTAGCGCGATGTTCGAGCGTTTCACCAAGGATGCGCGTCACGTGGTCACCAGTGCCCAGGAGCAGGCACGCGCGTTGAAGCACCACCACATCGGCACCGAACATCTCCTGCTCTCCCTGCTGGACGGCGACAACGCCACGACCCGCGCCATGGGCGAGCACGGGCTGACCGCATCCGACATCCGTGAGCGGATCACGCGGATGAGCCAGGACCCGCTCGACCCCGAGGCGCTCGGCACCCTCGGCATCGACCTGGACGCCGTCCGGGAGGCTACCGAGCGGGCCTTCGGCGAGGGGGCCCTGGACGCGCCCGCGGCCAGGTGCCGCCTCCCCCGGGGGCACATCCCCTTCACGCCGAAGGCGAAGAAGGCCTTGGAGCTGAGCCTGCGGCACGCGATCCGCCTCAAGCAGAAGGAGATCCGGAGCGGGCACATCCTGCTCGGGGTCCTGCACGACGACGACTTCCTGTCAGTGCGGCTCGCGGCCGAGGCGGGGGCGGACGTCCGGGAGTTGCGCGCCCGCATCGACCGCCTGATGTCCTCTGCGGCGGCCTGACCCCGACCCGGCCGGGTCCCGCGCCGCCTCAGCGGCGCGCGGCCTCCCAGCCCTGGACGAGCTCCGCCGTGGCGTCCCCGACCAGACCGACGTTCAGCCCCTGCTCACCCTGCTCGACCTGAACGCCCACCGGCCGCAGGTCCGGGACACGACCGCCGTAGAGGGCATCGCGCTCCGGCATCCGCTCGTACTCTCCGGGCCGCCACCAGTACACCTGCGGGCTGATCGGCTTCTCCCCGCTGCCGGCGAGCTTGGCAGCCACGTCCTGCACGGTCTTCAAGGCCAGGACGAGGTGCTGGTCCGTCCCGATCTCGTGGACCGTCACGTACTCGGGGAGCGGGAAGGCGACCAGCGCGCCGAACGGGAGCGGGCCGGGGAAGTAGCGGGTGAGGACGTGCGCGTGCGCGCCGATGTACCGGTGCCGCTCCCCGATGTGGACGACCTTCACCCCGTCCATGTCGCTCGCCTCGACGTAGTGGGGCTCGTCCTGGATCGAGCGGGTCAGCGCGTCACCGAACGCCTCGTTCTCGCCGACGCCGCCGAGGTCGGCCCGGTTGAGCGGCATCATCGAGTCGGGGAAGTCCTGGACGACCGCCTGGACGAGGCCGGGCGCGAGGGGCCTGGTCACCAGCGCCGCCAACATCCGCTCGTCGAGCGCCTGCTCCGGGTAGAGCCGGACACGCAGGTTCCCGGCGCGCAGGATGTCGTTCGCGGCGCCGGGCGCCCCGCCCGGCGCAGCCGCGGGTGCGGGCGCGGGCATCCGGTCGAACGCCTGTACCGCCTGGTCGGCGTACTGGGCCGCGATGCCGGGCAGTGCGGCACGCGCGTTCCGCCCGGCGTGGTGCCGCCACTCGGTGATATCCGCCTGCGCCTGCGTACCGTCCCTGAGCGTCACGGCGAGGGCGCCGGGGGCGGTCAGCTCGGCCCGGTATCCGCGCTGAGCGAAGGCGTCTATGAGAGCCATGCCGACGATGTCGGGATTCGAGTTCATGATCGTGTACGACGCCCGGGGCGCCCCGCGGGTTCGGGCCGTTCTTCAGCGCCCGAAGGCGCCCGCGAGAGCGGCGGCACAGGCCCTTCTGCGGCGCGGGTCGTCGGGGAAGCGGCGGCTGCATTCCGCCGCGATCCAGGACGGAGCGGGACGCGTTCGCACCGGGGCCTTCGGACGGGTCGCCTGGTTGTTAGGACGGGACGTACGCGGCCGGTGCGTGCGCGCAGGGACGTCCTGCACTCGGCGAGACGGCTCCTTCCGCGTCGCGGGGCGGTTCGCGGGCGCCGCGTCGTCCGCCCGTCCCCGCGAAGGCGCCGTGGCGCCCGGTGTGGCGGGCGGTGTGGCGGACCGGGTCGACGACGGCGGCGCGGGCCGGACGGCGGGCGGCGTGGCGGACGGCGTGACCGCGCCGGGCGTCACCGTCCGGGCCGGAATCGCGTGCATCGTCCCGTAGCCGACGGCGAGAACGAGCCCGGCGCCGATAAGGCCGGCGGCGACGGTCAGGAGGGACGGCCGGAAACGGCGCAGCCGGACGGGAGGACTCGGCTCGGCGCGGGTGAATCCGGAGGGCGGGAGGTGGGAGGAAAGGCGCATCCCCCGATCGTCACGCTACGCGCCCACCCGGACACGGATAATCGCGCCGACCGTTGCCACCTCGATATCGCTACTCCGCCAGGGTGACCGTGAAGCGGCGAAGGCTGAGCGCCGGGTTCTTCTCGCGGACGGCGGCGACGCGCTCGGGCGAGATCTCCCCCGACACGACGCCGGGGCTCTCCCCCAGCCCGGAGGTGACCACGCCCATGGGGTCCACGATCATGCTGTTGCCGGCGCCGGTCGGAGCGCACTGCCCGGCCGCCGCCACATAGATGGTGTTCTCGATGGCGCGGGCGCGGGCCAGCGTCCGCCAGTGGTCCTCCTTCAGCGGCCCCGGCACCCAGGCGGCGGGCAGGGCGAGGACGTCGGCGCCCGCGTCCACGATCCGCCGCGTCACTTCGGGGAAGCGGACGTCGTAGCAGGTCTGCATGCCGAACGTGACGCCCTCGACGGTGAACGTCTCCGGGTTCGCGATCTCACCGTGCCGGACCAGCGCCGACTCCTTGTAGCCGAACGCGTCGTACAGATGGATCTTGCGGTACTCGGCCACGGTTTCGCCACCGGCACCGATGGCGACGAGCGTGTTGGAGATGCGGTCCGGCTCGTCCAGCCGCTCGTTCAGGCCCGCGACGACGTGCACGCCGTGCCGCCGCGCCACCTCCGCGAGCCCGCCGGCGAACGGGCCGTCGAGGGGCTCGGCAGAGTCGACGAACCGCTCGTCCATCCTCGGGGCGGTGAACATGGCGAACTCGGGGAACACCACGACCTTCGCGCCGTGCCCGGCCGCCTCGCCGGTGAGCTTGCCGATCGCCGCCAGGTTCTCGTCCTTGTTGACCCCGGGCGCGAACTGCGCCACAGCGATGTGCACCATGCCGTTCCTCCCTGTGTCACATCCGGTCGACGCCGGTCACGCGGATGACGGCCTCGCCCTCCTGGTCCGAGCCCGCCAGATCGACCTCGGCGCTGACGCCCCAGTCGTGGTGCCCCTCAGGATCGTCGAAGACCTGCCGGACGCGCCACAGCGCGTCCTCCGGGACCTCCTCGATCTGGAGCAGCTTCGGCCCGCGCGCGTCGGGCCCGGTGAGCAGCTCGTCGTGCTCGTCGAAGTACCCGTCCATGGCCTCCGCCCACGCGCCGGCGCCGAAATCCGGGTCCAGGTCGCCCAGCTCGCCGTACTTCTCCAGCGCGGCCAGCTCCACCCGGCGGAACATCGCGTTGCGCACCAGCACGCGGAACGCCCGCGTGTTCGCGGTCACCTTCGTGACCCGCTCCTCGATCGGCTCGTCCACGTCCTCGTCGGACGGGTTCGCGAGCTGCTCCCACTCGTCCAGCAGGCTGGAGTCCACCTGCCGGACCAGCTCCCCCAGCCACTCGATGAGGTCGATCAGGTCATCGGTCTTGATCGACTCCGGGACGGTCTGCTGCAGCGCCTTGTAGGCCCCCGACAGGTACCGCAGGACGAGGCCCTCGCCCCTGGCCAGCTCGTAGAACCCGATGTACTCGGTGAACGTCATCGCGCGCTCGTACATGTCGCGCACGATCGACTTGGGGCGCAGCGGATGGTCCCCGACCCACGGATGCCCGGCCCGGTAGATCTCGTACGCGGCGTCGAGCTCCTCCTCCAGGGGCTTGGGGTGGTCGACGTCCTGGAGCAGCTCCATGCGCTCCTCGTACTCGATGCCCTCGGCCTTCATCTCCGCGACGGCCTCGCCGCGCGCCTTGTTGATCTGCGCGGCGATGATCTGCCGCGGATCCTCCAGCGTCGCCTCGATGACCGACAGCACGTCCAGCGCGTACGACGGCGACGACGGGTCCAGGATCTCGAACGTGGCCAGCGCGAACGTCGACAGCGCCTGGTTGAGCGCGAAGTCCTGCTGCAGGTCCACGGTGACCCGCGCGTACCGGCCCATGTCGTCGGGATCGGGCAGGACCTCGACGACGCCGCCCGCCAGCAGTGACCGGTAGATCGCGATCGCCCGCGAGATGTGCCTGCGCCGCGCCGCCGGCTCCTCGTGGTTGTCGGTCAGCAGCCGCTTCATCGCCTGGTACGCATTCCCCGGACGCGCGATCACCGACAGCAGCATCGCGTGGCTGACCTGGAACCGCGACCGGAGCATCTCCGGCTCGGCCTCCTGCAGCTTGGCGAAGACGTCCTCGTCCCACCCGACGAACCCCTCGGGCGCCTTCTTGCGCTGGACCTTCCGCCGCTTCTTCGGATCGTCCCCCGCCTTGGCGAGGGCCTTCTCGTTCTCCACCACGTGCTCGGGGGCCTGCGCGACGACGAACCCGACCGTGTCGAACCCGGCCCGCCCGGCACGCCCGGCGATCTGGTGGAACTCCCGGGCCCGCAGCCGCCGCACCCGCTGCCCGTCGTACTTGCTCAGCGCCGTGAAGACCACGGTCCTGATCGGGACGTTGACGCCGACGCCCAGCGTGTCCGTCCCGCAGATGACCTTCAGCAGCCCGGCCTGCGCGAGCCTCTCCACCAGCCGCCGGTACTTCGGCAGCATGCCCGCGTGATGCACCCCGATCCCGTGCCGGACGAACCGCGACAGGTTCCGCCCGAACTTCGTCGTGAACCGGAAGTTGCCGATCAGCTCCGCGATCCGGGCCTTCTCCGCCTTCGTGCACACGTTGATGCTCATCAGCGACTGCGCACGCTCGATCGCCGCCGCCTGCGTGAAATGCACCAGATAGACCGGCGCCTTCTGCTCGGCCAGCAACTCCTCGATCGTCTCGTGCAGCGGCGTCACCCGGTAGTCGTAGATCAGCGGGACGGGCCGCTCCGCCGACGTCACCACCGCCGTCTGCCGCCCCGTCCGCCGCGCCAGATCCTTCTGGAAGAACGAGACGTCCCCCAGCGTGGCCGACATCAGCAGGAACTGGGCATGCGGCAGTTCCAGCAGCGGGATCTGCCACGCCCACCCCCGTTCGGGCTCGGCGTAGAAGTGGAACTCGTCCATCACCACGACACCGATATCGGCGTCGGCCCCGTCCCGGAGCGCGATGTTGGCGAGCACCTCCGCCGTGCAGCACACGATGGGCGCGTCCGCGTTGACGCTCGCGTCGCCGGTCATCATCCCGACGTTCTCGCGCCCGAACATCTCGCACAGGTCGAAGAACTTCTCCGACACCAGCGCCTTGATCGGCGCGGTGTAGAACCCGACCCGGTCCCGGCCCAGCGCCGAGAACAGCGCCCCGGCCGCCACCAGGCTCTTCCCCGACCCCGTGGGCGTCGAAAGGATCACGTTCGCGCCCGACACCACCTCGATGAGCGCCTCCTCCTGCGCGGGATACAACGTGATCCCGCGCCCGGACACCCACCGCTCGAACGCCTCGAACAACGAATCGGCATCGGTGTCGTTCCCAGAGGGAAGCTCATCAATAAGGCTCACACCTCCATCC
>NZ_SMKK01000195.1 GCF_004348425.1 Actinomadura sp. 7K507 | reverse complement strand
GGGGCCGGGACGGCGGGCGCCGAGCAGAGGGCGGCCGCGGACGACTTCTACACGCCGCCCTCGCCGCTGCCCGCCGGGTCGCCGGGCGACGTCATCCGGGCGCGGCCGGCCAAGGCGGGGCCGCCGTCCGCGCGGGCCCTCGCGAACGCGTGGCAGGTCATGTACCTGTCGACGGACGCGCTCGGCGAGCCCGTCGCGGTGACCGGGATCGTCCTCGTGCCGAAGAAGGCGGACGCGGCGCGGGCCCCGATCGTCGGGTTCGGGCCCGGTACCAGCGGGCCCGCGTTCCGGTGCGCGCCGTCGAGGTTCATCGACCAGGGCGCCTTCTACGAGCAGGCCGCGCTGAACGAGATGCTCGCGCAGGGCTATGCGGTCGCCGTCACCGACTACGAGGGCTACCACGAGAACCCGGCGACGACGTACGTGGTCGACTCGATGGGCAACGCGGTCATCGACGCCGTCCGCGCGGCGCAGCGGCTCCCCGAGACGGGGCTGTCGCAGGAGGCCCAGGTCGCGTTCCGCGGCTACTCGCAGGGCGGGGCCGCCGCGATGTGGGCGGGGCAGAAGCAGCCCGAGTACGCGCCGGAGCTGAAGCTGGCCGGGGTCGTCGGCGGCGGAGTGCCGGCCGACCTCGCGTCCGTGGGGCTGCCGCTGGAGGGCCAGGACCCGTTCGGCTTCCTCCTCTACTCGATGCTGGGCATGGACAACGCCTACCCCGAGCTGGACCTGGAGTCCTACCTCAACGACGCCGGCCGCGCCATGCTCGCCGAGCTGGAGGGGAACGGCTGCACCCTGGAGCTCCTGCTCGGCTACCAGGGCAAGACGATCACGGACTACTTCACCAGTAGCCCGTTCGCGACCGAGGCGTGGCTGGACCGGGTCGCGGAGAACCGGCTCGGTACCGGACCCGTCGCGGCCCCGGTGTTCCAGTACCACTCGACGGCCGACGAGATCGTCGCCTTCTGGCAGGCCGAAGAACTGCGCGGCAACTACTGCGCGCTCGGCGTCCCCGTCACCTGGAAGGCATGGGACGAGATCAGCCACATCACGCTCGTCTACCGAGGCAACCAGGACGCGATGGCCTTCCTCGCGGATCGCTTCGCCGGACGGGCCGCCACCTCGAACTGCTGATCACCCCGGCGAAAAGGAGAGAAGAATGGTGCGGCGATTCATTGGCGGAGTGGTGCTGGCCTCGGTGGCCGCCTTCTCCGTGGCCGGATGCGGTGAGGAGAAGAAGGAAGGCCCCGAGGTCGCCTGGGCGGGCAAGGCGTGCGGCGTCCTGACCAAGGGCGGCCCGTTGCCGGTGCCGAAGCTGAACAACGCGAGCGTGGTGAAGTCCAAGGCCTCGCTCGTCAAGCTCCTCGAAGGCGTCTCGGAGCGGATGCGGACGCTGGAGATGGGACTGTCCGGGCTCGGCGCCCCGCCCGTCGACGATGGCGAGGCGCTCCTCAACACCGTCATGAGCAACCTGACGAGCACGCATTCGACGGTCACCACCGCGTCCCGGAACCTGGAGCGGGCGAAGGTGAACGACAAGAAGTCGCTCCAGCAGGCCGTCGGCCAGATGGGCAGGGCCTTCGGGAAGTACAACACCTACCAGGGGCCCGAGCAGGACTTCCGAAAGAACCCGAAGCTGAACGCGGCGTTCGACAAGGCCCCGGAGTGCAAGGCCAAGGGCAGTTGAGCCGGCGCCGCGCCCGGCCGCCGGAACCCGCCGGCGGCCGGACGGGATCAGGACCCCGGCGGACCCCCGGAGCGCCCGATGCAGGCCATGAGGGCCTTCTGCGTCTTGCTGTCCTGCGCGTCCGGTGTCCAGTTCCGCGGGTCGTCGGGGACGTCGACGCCGTGCTTGCGCATGCACGTGACGAAGTCGTTAAGGATCTTGGACGGGATGGCCGTGGGCACGCTGGGCGTCGCGCCGGACCCGCCCGTGGACCCGGCGCCGGACGGGGCGGTGGCCGGCGTGTCCGTGGGGGTCTGCGCGGACGGAGTCGGATCGGGCTCGCCGTCGCTGCCGCAACCGGTGAGGGCCAGCGCCGGAACGAGCAGCAGAGCCGCCAGATGACGTCTTCTCACTGGGGGTCCTCCGGTGGAGTGGGGGCCTCGACGATATCCAACACCGCGGAATTTACCCACCAGTAGCTTCGAATTCGGAAAGGAGGCCGAATCATGGCGAGTCCCGTCCTCGGATATCCGCTGGGCGCGCTGCGCGAGGCCGGCCGGATGTTCGCGCTCGGCGCCACCGTGCTCGGCATGACGTTCCGGCGGCCTTTCCAGTTCCGCGAGTTCGTCGAGCAGTTCTGGTTCATCGCCAGCGTGACGATCCTGCCGACCGCGCTCGTGTCGATCCCGTTCGGCGCGGTGACCTCGCTGCAGGTCGGCTCCCTCACCCAGCAGTTCGGCGCGCAGTCCTACACCGGCGCCGCCAGCGTCCTGGTGGTGATCCAGCAGGCCAGCCCGATGATCGTGGCGCTGCTGGTGTCCGGGGTGGCGGGCTCGACGATCTGCGCCGACATCGGGGCGCGGACGATCCGCGAGGAGCTGGACGCGATGGAGGTCCTCGGCGTCTCGCCGATCCAGCGGCTCGTCGTCCCCCGCGTCCTCGCCTGCGTCGCCGTCGCGCTCCTGCTGAACGGGCTGGTGTCGGTCGTCGGCGTCGCGGGCGGCTACTTCTTCAACGTCCTGCTCCAGGGCGGCACGCCCGGCGCGTACGTCGCGAGCTTCTCCGCCCTCGCGCAGCTCCCCGACATCTACGTGGGCGAGGCGAAGGCGCTGCTGTTCGGGTTCGTCGCCGGTGTCGTCGCCGCCCACCGGGGCCTGAACCCCAAGGGCGGGCCCAAGGGCGTCGGGGACGTGGTGAACCAGTCGGTCGTCATCACGTTCCTGCTGCTGTTCCTGCTCAACCTCGTGATCACCGGGATCTACCTCCAGGTCGTCCCGCCGAAGGGAGGCTGAGCCGTGAGCGTGATGACCACCGTTCGCGCCGGGCCCGCCAGATGGTTCGCGTGGCTGGACCAGCCCGGCGACCAGGGCACCTTCTACGTCAAGGCGCTGCTGTGGACCCCGCGGGCGATGCGCCGCTACCGCAAGGAGGTCCAGCGGCTGCTGTCCGAGGTCGCGTTCGGCAGCGGCGGCCTCGGCGTCATCGGCGGGACGATCGGCGTGATGGTCGCGATGACCCTCGCGACCGGCGTCGTCGTCGGCATGCAGGGCTACTCGGCGCTGCAGCAGATCGGGACGTCGGCGTTCACCGGGTTCGCGTCCGCCTACATCAACACCCGCGAGATCGCGCCGGTCGTGTCGGGGCTCGCGCTGTCGGCGACGGTCGGGGCCGGGTTCACCGCGCAGCTCGGCGCGATGCGCATCAGCGACGAGGTGGACGCCCTGGAGGTCATGGGCATCCCGTCGCTGCCGTACCTGGTGACGACGCGGATCATCGCGGGCGCGGTGGCGATCGTCCCGCTGTACGCGATCGGGCTGCTGTGCGCGTACCTGGCGTCCCGCACGGTCACGGTCGTGGTCAACGGGCAGTCCGCCGGCACCTACGACCACTACTTCGCGCTCTTCCTCTCGCCGGTCGACGTGATCCTGTCGTTCTTCAAGGTGCTGGTGTTCAGCGTGCTGGTGATCCTCTCGCACTGCTACTACGGCTACCGCGCGGTCGGCGGGCCGGCCGGGGTGGGACGGGCCGTCGGCCGCGCGGTCCGCACGTCGATCGTCCTGATCAGCGTCAGCGACTTCTTCTTCAGCCTCGCGGTCTGGGGCACGAGCACGACCGTGAAGGTGGCGGGATGAGCGCCCGGGGCGGCGGCATGCTGCGCAGACGGCTCGCCGGGGTGGCGTTCCTGCTGGTCCCCGCGCTGCTGGTGTGGCTGTCGGTCGCCGTCTACGACAAGCGGTTCACCGAGGTCAGCTGGGTGACGCTGGAGACGGCGAGCGCGGGCAGCGAGATGCACCCGCACGCGGACGTGAAGCTGCGCGGCGTCGTGGTCGGCGAGGTCCGGGAGATCACGTCCGACGGCGGTGCCGCAACGCTGAAGCTGGCGATCCAGCCGGACAAGGTGCGGCTCCTCCCGCGCAACGTCTCCGCGCAGCTCCTCCCGACGACGCTGTTCGGGCAGCGGTTCGTCGCGCTGATCCCGCCGGAGCGCCCGGCCGGGGCGCGGCTCACGGCCGGGAGCGTGATCAGCCAGGACCGGTCGGCGAACGCGATCGAGCTCCAGCAGGTGATGGACAACCTGTATCCGCTGCTCACCGCCGTCCAGCCCGCCGACCTGGCCGCCACGCTCACCGCCATGTCCCAGGCGCTGGACGGGCGCGGCACCGAACTCGGCCAGACGATGGTGGAGCTGGACGCCTACCTCAAGAAGATCAACCCGCACGTGCCCGCGCTCAACCGCGACATCAAGCGGCTCGTGGAGGTCACCCGGCACTACGACGAGGCCGCGCCCGACATCGTCCAGGCGCTGAACGACTTCACCTACACCAGCCGGTCGATCGTCGACCAGAAGAACAACCTCGGGATGCTGTACGCGTCGGTCACGGACGCCTCGCAGAACCTCTCCGACTTCCTCCACGAGAACTCCGGCAACTTCATCCGGCTGACGGCGCGGAGCCGTTCGACGCTCGAACTCCTCCGGAAGTACTCGCCCGAGTTTCCGTGCACGCTGCGAATGCTGACCGACTTCGTTCCCGTGATGGACGAGGTCCTCGGCAAGGGCACCGAGCACCCAGGCCTGCACGTGAACGTGAAGACGCTGCCGTCCAGGGGCCGCTACGTCCCCGGCAAGGACCGTCCGAGATACACCGACAAGAGCGGCCCGAGCTGCTACCCGGCCGGTGGCGCCGCCGCCGTGAGATCGGCGCCGCCGGACGCGGACACCCCCGTCGCGGTCGCGCCGGGCGCGCTCGGCCAGCCCAACTCGCCCGAAGAGAACCGCCTGGTCAACGAGCTGCTCGCACCCGGGCTGCAGGAGGTTCCCGAGGCGCTGCCCGACTGGAGCGCCGTCCTGGTCGGCCCGGTCTTCCGAGGCACGGAGGTGAGGATCGGATGAACCGGAAGGGCCTGGCCGCGCCGCTGGCCAAGTCGGTCGCGTTCGTGGCCGTGACCGTGGTCGCCACCGCGATGCTGGCGCTCAGCATCACGCAGGCCGGCGGCGGCGACACCGTCCCGTACAAGGCGCGGTTCACCGACGCGTCCGGCCTCCGCGAAGGCGACGGCGTGCGGATCGCGGGAGTCGAGGTCGGACGGGTCGGCGGCATCGAGGTCGCCGGGCACCGCACCGCGCTCGTCACGTTCTCCGTCCGCCGGGGCCACCGCCTGCCCGCCACGTCCACCGCGACGATCAAGTACCTGAACCTGATCGGGCAGCGGTACGTCGAGGTCGAGCGGGGCACCGGCGCCGCCGGGACGCTCAAGCCCGGCTCCACCATCCCCGTCGAGCGGACGACCCCGGCGCTCAACCTGACGCAGCTCTTCAACGGTTTCCAGCCGCTCTTCCAGGCGCTGTCGCCCGAGGACGTCAACAAGCTCGCCGGGTCGATCGTCCAGGTGCTCCAGGGCGAGGGCGGCACCGTCGAGGAGCTGCTGTCCACCGTCGGTTCGCTCACCAGCGGGATCGCCGACAAGGACAAGGTCATCGGGCAGGTCGTCGAGAACCTGAACGTCGTCCTGGACACCGTCAACGGGCGCGGCGACAACCTCGGAAACCTGATCTCCACGCTGCGCCGGCTCGTGTCCGGCCTGGCCGCCGACCGCACCGCGATCGGCGAGGCGATCGGCGCCCTGGACGACCTCGCCCGCACCACCACCGACCTCCTGAAGGACGGCCGTGAACCACTCAAACGCGACATCGAGCAGCTCGGGCGGCTGTCGGAGAACCTGGCGGACGAGTCCCCGACCGTCGACCGGTTCCTGCGGCTGCTGCCGGTGAAGATGGCGGCGATCGGACGGATCGGCTCCTACGGGTCGTGGATGAACCTCTACCTGTGCGAGGCCGACCTCAGCGGCGTCACCTACAAGCAGTACCCGGGCGAGGACCACCCGCCGCCCACCGGCGTCCCGCTGACCGCTGAAAGGTGCGGCTCATGAGGCGGCCACGGCTGAAACCCGTCCGGGACCGGAACCCGGTCGCCGTCGCGATCGTGTCGTTCGCGCTGATCATCACGGCCTGCCTGCTGGCGTTCAACGCCAAGGAGCTGCCGGTCATCGGCGGCGGCACCCGCTACACCGCCGACTTCAGCGAGGCCGCGGGGCTGCGTCCGGGCAACGAGGTCCGCGTCGCCGGGGTGAAGGTCGGCGAGGTCACCGGCGTGCGGCTGGACGGCGCGAAGGTCACCGTCGCGTTCCGGGTCCGCGACACCTGGGTCGGGGACGCCAGCACGGTCGCCATCGCGATCAAGACGCTGCTCGGCGACAAGTTCCTCGCCGTCGACCCGCTCGGCGCGCACGCGCAGGAGCCGGACCGGCGCATCCCGCTCGACCGGACGACGTCCCCCTACGACGTGACCGAGGCGTTCCAGGACCTCGCCGGGACGACCGGCCGGATCGACTCGGCCACGCTCGCGGCGAGCCTCGACGCGATCTCCACGACGTTCTCCGGCACGGCGCCGAGCGTCCGCAAGGCCCTCGACGGCGTCTCGGCGCTGTCGAAGACCGTCTCGTCGCGGGACGCGGAGCTGGCGCGGCTGCTGGCGAACACGCGGCAGGTCAGCGGGACGATGGCGGACCAGAGCGCGAACGTCGAGGCGCTGCTGCGGGACGGGAACCTGCTGCTCGCCGAGATCCGGCGGCGGCGCGAGGCCATCCACGCGCTGCTGACCGGGACGCAGGAGCTGTCCCGGCAGATCGTCGGGCTCGTCGACGACAACCAGAAGCAGCTCGACCCGACGCTCCGCGCCCTCGGCCGCGTCACCGACCTGCTGAAGAAGAACCAGGACAACCTCGACAGGGCGCTGAAGACGGCCGGCCCGTACACGCGGCTGCTGGGCAACGCGCTGGGCAACGGGCGCTGGATGGACGGCTACCTGTGCGGGCTCGTCCCGAAGGAGTACCTGCCGGAGGGCAGCAAGCCTCCCAAAGAAGGCTGCATGCCGCCGAAGAAGGGCGGGCAGTGATGTTGCGCAGATTGGGCACGCCCCTGATCGCGGTGGGCGTCGCCGCCGCCGTGGCGGCCGCGGTCGCGCTGGTCGCGGCGCGCGGGCCGGACGGCACGCGGATCACCGTCCACTTCACCACGGCGGTCGGCATCTCCGAGGGCTCGGACGTGCGGGTCCTCGGCGTGAAGGTCGGCACGGTCGACCGCGTCCGGGCCGAGGGGACCCGGGTCAGGACGGTCATGACCGTCGACCCCGGCGTGGACGTCCCGAGCGGCGCGAAAGCGGTGGCGGTCGCGCCGAGCCTGGTCGCGGACCGGTACGTCCAGCTCACGCCCCCCTACACGTCCGGCCCGACGATGCCGAGCGGCACCGTGATCCCGGCCGAGCGGACCGCGACGCCGATCGAACTCGACCAGGTCTACGACAGCATCAAGAAGCTGGCCGGCGAACTCGGCCCGGAAGGACTCAACGAGGACGGCGCGCTGTCGCGGCTCCTCGGGACGGGCGCGGAGAACCTGTCGGGCAACGGCCACGACATCCGCACCACGACCGAGCGGATGGCGCAGGCGGCCAAGACGCTGTCGGGCTCGCAGCAGGACTTCTTCGCCACGATCCGCGGCCTGCAGACGTTCACGACCATGCTCAAGGCCAACGACGGCCAGGTCAGGCAGGCGCAGCGGCAGCTCGCCGACGTCGCGGAGTTCCTCGCCGCCGACCGGCACGAGCTGGACGCGGCGCTGAAGGCCCTCACCGTGGCCCTCGCCCGGATCAAGACCTTCATCCGCGACAACCGGGAGCGGATCTCCGGCAACGTCGGAAAACTCGCCGAGATCACGCAGCTTCTCGTGAAGCAGCGCCGGTCGCTGGCGGAGGCGCTGGACGTCCAGCCGCTCAACGCCACCAACATCCTGAACGCCTACGACCCGGCGACGCGGACGCTGATGGGACGCCAGAACCTCGGCGAGCTGCAGCCGCCGCTTCCGGTCGCGGGACAGCGGAGGGCAGCGCCATGATCCGGCGGCATCTGGCCAGCGCGGCACTTGCCCTATCGGTCGCCGGCTGCGGCTTCACCGGCGTGCAGGACCTTCCGCTGCCCGGCGGCGCCGACCTCGGCGACGACCCGTACACGGTGAAGGCGCGGTTCGCGAACGTGCTGAACCTCGTCCCGCAGTCGGCGGTGAAGGTCAACGACGTCGCCGTCGGACGGGTCGTGGACGTCGCGCTGCCGCAGGGCGGCTGGACGGCCGAGGTCACGATGGAGGTCAACGGCGACGTGGAACTGCCCGCCGGCGCGCACGCCGAACTCCGCCAGTCGAGCCTGCTGGGCGAGAAGTTCGTGGAGCTCGGCGACGGCCCGCCGAACGTCCCGGGGGGCGCCGCCGCGCCGAATGACGTCCCCCCGGGAGGGTCGCAGGAAGATGTCACGGGGCCGTCCGCGAGCATCGGCACGCTCGCGGACGGCGCGGTGATCCCGCTGTCCCGGACGAACCGGAACCCCGAGGTCGAGGAGGTGTTCGGGGCGCTGTCGATGCTGCTGAACGGCGGCGGCATCGCGCAGCTGCGCACGATCACCGTCGAGCTGAACCGGGCACTGGGCGGCAACGAGGCGGAGGTCCGGTCGCTGCTGGAGCAGGCGCGGAAACTCGTCGGCGACCTGGACGCCAACAAGCAGGGCATCACGGACGCGATCGACGGCCTGAACCGGCTCTCGGGAACGCTGCGCGCACGCAAGGAGCAGATCGGCGTCGCGCTCGACGACCTCGAACCCGGCCTCGCGGTGCTGGCGGAACAGCGGGGCGCGCTCGTCCGGATGCTGAACTCGCTGAACGAGCTGTCGCGCGTCGCGGTCGACACCGTCCGCAAGAGCAAGGACGACCTGATCGCCGACCTCCGCGCCCTCGAACCGACGCTGCGGAAACTCTCCGACGCCGGGTCCGACCTCCCGGACGCCTTGCAGGTGCTGCTGACCTACCCGTTCACCGACGCGGTCCTGCCCGCGATCAAGGGCGACTACCTGAACGTGTACCTCCAGGTCACGGCGCGTCCAGGCACCGAGATCATCCCGCCGATCGCGCCGCTGCCCACGGCGGGCCCGACCCGGCCCCAGGGGGACTGATGCTCACCGCCGGCATCCGGATCAAGAACCTCGTCTTCGTCGTCGTCGGCGCCCTCGCCATGGGCTACGTCGGGCTCAACTACGCCGACCTCGGCGAATACGTCGGAGTCCGCGACCACTACGTCGTCCAGGCAGATCTCGCCGAGGCCGGCGGACTGGCGGAGAACGCCGACGTCACCTACCTGGGGACGTCGGTCGGGCGCGTCGGGGAGCTGCGCCTGACCGGTGACGGCGTCCTCGCCGACCTGAAGATCAAGAAGTCGGCGCCGAAGGTCCCGGCGAACACGCGGGCCGTCGTGGCGAACCGGTCGGCGCTCGGTGAGCAGTACATCGACCTGCGTCCCGCGACGGACTCCGGACCCTTCCTGGCGGCCGGTTCGGTCATCCCGCGCAGCTCCACCGCGACGCCGGCGCCGGTGACGGACATGCTCACCAGCGTGAACGACCTGGCCGCGTCCGTCCCGACCGACGCGCTGCGGACGGTCGTCGGCGAGCTGGGGCAGGCGTTCGCCGGGCAGGGCCCGAACCTCCAGGTCCTCCTGGACAACACGCGGAGCCTGACCCGCGCCGCGAACGAGAACGCCGAACCGACCACGTCGCTCATCGTCGACGCCGAGACCGTCCTGCGGACGCAGAACGAGGAGGCCGCCGCGCTGAAGTCGTTCGGGCGGAACGCGCGGCTGCTGTCCGAGCAACTCCGGAAATCCGACCCGGCGTTCCGGAAGCTCGTGTCGACCGCGCCGGGCGCCGCCGGGGAGTTCCGGGCGCTGGTCCGCGACCTGGACCCGTCCCTCAGCGTGCTCATCGCGAACCTGCTGACGACGGCCGAGTTGCTGGCGCCCAGGTCGGACGGGCTTGAACAGCTCCTCGCCAAGCTGCCGGAGGCCGTCGCGTCCGGCCGGTCGGTCGTGCAGGACGGGAAGCTCAACTTCGGCATGGTGACCACGTTCTTCAACCCGCCGAACTGCACCGCCGGATACGGCGGGACGAGATACCGCAACGGCCTGGACACCTCGCCCGGCCCGGCGCTCAACACGGCCGCCCGCTGCGCGCTGCCGCCGTCCAGCGGGGTCAACGTGCGGGGCGCGGGCAACGCTCCGCGCGGGCCCGTCCCGGCCCCGGCGCGGCCCGGGTCGGTGCTCGGCGGCGGACCGTCCCTCGGCGGCCTGCCCGGAGCGCTCGCCTTGCCGGGGCTGCCGCCCGGCCCGTCCGGGATGGGCGGACTGCTGGGCGTCCGGGGAGGCCACTGATGACCGCGACCGCCGAACGGGAAACACGCAAGCGCGAAACACGCAAGCGGGAAGCACGCAAGCGGGGGACACGCGAACACGAAACAAAGAAGGTCCCGGCACCGGGGCGCCGGCCGCTGTTCGCGCGCTGGGGCCTGATCGGGTGGGCCGCGATCCTCGCCGCCGCGGTGTTCCTCGGCTGGTCCGGCTGGTCGGTGCGGCAGGACGAGCCCGGTGAGCGGACCGGCCCCGAACGGACGCGCGACCTCGTCCTGCGGAGCGCCCGATCCCAGATCGCCGCGCTCAACACGATGGACCCCGCCGAGGTGGACACCGGTCTGCGCGCCTGGCTCGACGCGTCCACCGGCCCGCTGCACGACCAGCTCGAGCGGGACGAGCCGCAGAACCGGACCAAGATCGGAAAATCGCGCACGACCGCCGCCGCGACCGTGACCGGCGCCGCCGTCACATCCCTGGACGCCCGCGAGGGCAAGGCGAAGGTCATCGCGTCCGTGCAGGTCGAGCTGACCCTCCAGGGAGGTTCGCCCACGCTCCAGCGCAAGCGCTTCGAGGCCGGGGCGGCCCGGACCCCGTCCGGCTGGAAACTCGAATCGCTCACCGCCGTCCCGGTCGGTGCCCGATGAGGCGGCTCCTCGCGCTCTACCGGCCGTTCACGGTCGCGCTGGCGCTCGCGCTGGTCGCCCTGGCCCTCCGTCCCGCCGCCGGCCTGCTGCGCGACGAGGACGACCCGCGCGACCGGGCCGTCCTGGACGAGGTCGCCACCACCGAGGTGACCGGCGACGTGTCCACGGCGCTCGGCAAGGTGTTCAGCTACGCGGCCGACGACATCGCCGCCACCGAGAGCGCCGCCGCGCGAGAACTCTCCGGTTCCGCCCTCAAGCAGTACCGGCAGATCTTCGGGCAGGTGAAGCGGCAGGCCCCCGCCCAGCGCGTCACGCTGACGACCCGCGTCGTCCGCGCCGGGGTGGTCTCCCTGACCGGCGACACGGCCCGGCTCCTGGTGTTCCTCGACCAGACCGCCACCCGCGCCGGCGAGGCCGCCGGAACCCCGGCCGCCGCGCAGCTCGCGGTGACCGCCCGCCGCGACCACGGCCACTGGACGATCACCGACCTGAAATCCGTCTGACGCCGGAGGCCCGGATGACCGACGACACCCCGCAGAGGACGGCGACCGCGCTCCTCGTCCTCGCCGCCCTGTTCGCGGCGTGGGCCGGATGGTCCTGGTACGCGGCCGCGCACGACGACGGCTACGCCTACTCCCGGGCGCGCGACGACGTCCTCCAGGCCGGGGAGCAGGCCGTCCAGAACCTCAACACCCTCGACTACCGCAACCTCGGCCCCGGCCTGGAGACGTGGCAGGACTCCACGACCAGCGACCTCTACGAGGAGATCACCAAGGGCCGCGCCGCGTTCGAGAAGCAGGTCACGGACGCGAAGACGATCACCAGGGCGCGCGTCCTGGACGGCGCCGTCTCCGAACTAGACGTGCGTTCCGGCAAGGCCCGCGTGCTCGTCGCCGTCGAGATCACCATCAGCCCACCGGACGGCGAGCCCGTCACCAAGCAGAGCCGCCTCATCGGCGAACTCGCCCGGACCCCCGCCGGCTGGAAGCTCAGCGACCTGGGCCAGGCGCCGACGGGCACCATGTGAGAGGACGCGCCATGATCACCCACACGGCACTGGCCGCACGGACCGCGAGCCTCAACGAACGGTGGCGAGCAGGCATGGCCTCGCCGATCGCGCTCGGCGTCGTCGCCGTCGTCCTCGCCACGTTCGGCGTCTGGGCGCTCCGGCAGGCCGACGCCGTGCGGGACGACCCGTCCGCCCGCAACACCGCCCTCACCGACGGCGCCGCCACCAGCGAAGTCAAGGGCGCCGTCGCCGACATGATCGGCAAGATCTTCTCCTTCAACTACACGGACCCGGCGCGCACCCGGGACGCCGCCAAGGCGTCGCTCACCGGCGACGCCGTCCAGCGGTACGAGACGATCTTCGGCCGGGTCCGCGCCGAGGCTCCCGAGGCGAAGAGCATCCTCAGTACCCGCGTCACCGGCAGCGCCGTCACGTCCCTGCGCGGCGACCGCGCCGGCGTCCTGGTGTTCGCCGACCAGCGGACCACCCGCACCACCGACGGCACGAGCACGAACGCGCCCGCCATGCTCGCCGTCACCGCCGTCCGCCGCGACGGGCGCTGGAAGATAACGTCCCTGGACACCTTCGCGGGCCGCTGACCGCACGCCCGCCGGTTTCCCCGCCTCCTGCGCAGGAAATTGAAAATTGCCTACTGCAAACGAACGCACGGGGCTTGTCAACCAACCTCATGAAAGATCGTGCAACAGGTTATGTGAGGGACAACCCCCATCCCGGCCGATCCGTAATCCTTAAACGGCGTATCCCGATGGGCGATGAGGCAGGGGGAATGGCGCGGTGGCTCATACAGCATTGGACGTCGGCGCGTTCGAGAGGGTCCCGGCACGGGTGGCGCGGAGGCTGCGCCCGCGGGTGGACCTGGCCGCGGACGAGCTGCTGCACGAACTGCGGCGCGGCGATCCGCCGATCGGCGAGCAGGAGGCCGGGCGGGCACGCTCCGGAGTCGCCGCCGCGATCCGGCACTTCTGCGACCTCGTCGAGGACCCGGGCGCGGGCTGGGAGCGGGTGTCGGCGTTCTACCTGCGGGTCGGGCGGCGCCTGGCGCGCGACGGCCGCGACCCCGTGGAGACGCACCAGGCGCTGCGCCGGTCGGCGCTCGCCGCGTGGCGGACGCTGGCCGCCGCACCCGGCGGGCTCGACCTGGACCGCGACGCGCTCAGCCTGGTCGTGGACGCCCAGTTCTGCTACATGGACGCGGTGTCGGAGGTGATCGCCGCAGGCTACGAGGCCGAGGTCGCGCGGCGCGCGGACGCCCCCGAGGACGTCGCCATGCGCAGGCGCAGGACCAGGCTCCTGCACCTCCTCCTGGCCGATCCGCCGGCCGATCCGCGCCAGGTCGCGGCGCTCGCGGCGCAGGCCCGCTGGCCGCTGCCCGGGACCGTCGCCGCCGCGGCGGCCTGGCAGCGCCGCGACGGCATCGCGCGGGGGCCGCTCGCGGTCCCGGACGGCCTGCTGATCGACTTCGGCGCCCCCGAACCGTGCCTGCTCATCCCCGAACCGGACGAGAAGGCACGAAACCGGCTCCCCGCATCGCTGCTGCACGACTGGGCCATCGCGATCGGTCCCACGGTGCCCGCCGCCCGCGCCGCAGACTCGCTGCGCTGGGCGCGCGAGACCCTCGCCCTCGCCATCCGGGGCGTGATCCCGGCCGGCGGGCTGATCCGCAGCGCCGAGCACATTCCCGCGCTGGTGATCTCGCGGGCCGGGGAACTGATCGACGACGCCGCCGCGACCCGGCTCGCGCCGCTGCGCGCCGTCCCGCCGGCCCGCCGGGAAAGGCTCGCCGAAACGCTGCTGGCCTTGCTGGAGCACAATTTCAACGCCGCCGACGCGAGCCGCCGCCTGCGCGTCCATCCGCAGACCGTCCGCTACCGGCTCCGCCATTTGCAGGACCTCTTCGGAGACGACCTGCGGGATCCGCGCCGGTGCCTGGAGATGGAGCTGATCCTGCACGCCCACATGGTCAACCGAAGCCTCACCGTCCCACAGCCCGCTGATCAGTAAGTTGTCACTTTGGTGATAAACACGTGGCCGGATCGTTGTTCCGCCCGCATAGCGCGCAACGGAATCGGAGGGCCACACTCGGTTGCTTCGTTCCCCCCCGACGAAGTTCCCCCGACGAAGGTGGTGTGCAATGTCCGGTGACGCCTACGACTTCGACGTGATCGTGGTCGGCTCGGGGTTCGGCGGCAGCGTCTCGGCGCTGCGGCTGGCCGAGAAGGGCTACCGGGTCGCCGTGATCGAGGCGGGACGCCGCTTCGACGAGAAAACCCTCCCGAAGACCTCCTGGCGGCTGCGCAAGTACGCGTGGGCGCCGCGCCTCGGGCTGCGCGGGATCCAGCGCGTCCACCTCGTCGGCGGCAAGGCCGGCGTGCTCGTCCTGGCCGGGGCGGGCGTCGGCGGCGGCTCCCTCGTCTACGCCAACACCCTGTACGAGCCGCCGCGGCCGTTCTTCACCGACCGGCAGTGGGGCCACATCACCGACTGGCAGGACGAGCTGAAGCCGTTCTACGACCAGGCCCGCCGGATGCTCGGCGTCACCGCCAACCCGTTCGTCACCCCCGCCGACGAGGCGATGAAGCGCGTCGCGGACCGCATGGGCGTCGGCGACACCTACCACGCGACCCCCGTCGGCGTGTTCTTCGGAGACAAGCAGGGCGAGGACCGCGACGACCCCTACTTCGGCGGCGCCGGCCCCCGCCGGACCACCTGCACCGCCTGCGGCGCCTGCATGATCGGCTGCAAGGTCGGCGCGAAGAACATGCTCACCAAGAACTACCTGTACCTGGCCGAGCGCGCGGGCGTCGAGGTCGTCCCCGACACCACGGTCCGCTCGCTCGCACCGCTCGCGTCCGGCGGCTACGAGGTCGGCACCGAGCACACCACCCCGCTCCTCAAGCGCCGCAAGACGCTGACCGCCGAGCACGTCGTCCTCGCCGCCGGAACCTACGGGACGCAGCGGCTCCTGCACCGCATGCGCGACACCGGCCGCCTCCCGAACCTGTCGCCCCGCCTGGGCGAACTCACCCGCACCAACTCCGAGGCGCTCCTCGGCGTCGAACGCATGACCGTATGGCACCGCAAGAAGGACGTCGACCACAGCACGGGCCTCGCCATCACCTCGTCCTTCCACCCGGACGAGAAGACCCACATCGAACCCACCCGCTACGGCGCGGGCAACAACGCGATGGGCGTCATCCGCACCCTGCTCGTCGACGGCGGCGGCCCGCCCCGCTGGCTGAAGTTCCTCGGCCAGGCCGCCCGCCACCCCACCATCATCCTGCGCGGCCTCTCCCTCAAGGACTGGGCCAAGCGCACGGTCATCGCCCTGGTCATGCAGACCGCCGACAACTCCATCACCATCAACGAGAAGCGCGGCCGCCTGGGCCGCCGCAAGCTCGTCGCGCGGCAGGGCGACGGCGAACCCAACCCCACCTGGATCCCCGTCGCCCATGACGCGGTCCGGATGCTCGCCGAGGAACTGGACGCCACTCCGGGCGGGACGTGGTTCGACCTGTTCAACATCCCGACGACCGCGCACTTCATCGGCGGCTGCGTCATCGGGGAAACTCCGGAAACCGGCGTCATCGACCCGTACCACCGCGTCCACGGCCACCCCGGCCTGCACATCGTGGACGGTTCCTCGGTCACCGCGAACCTGGGCGTCAACCCGTCCCTGACCATCACCGCCCAGGCCGAACGGGCGATGGCCTACTGGCCCAACCGCGGCGAGAAGGACGCCCGCCCCGAGCCCGGCACCCCCTACGAGCGCATCGAACGGATCATGCCGGACAAGCCCGCCGTCCCGAAGGGCGCCCCAGCCGCCCTCAGATGATGACGGTCCCGTTCGCTTCGCCGTCGGTGCCGTCGGAGTCGCCGTCCTGGACGGAGCGACGGGTCGCCTGATGGACGCGGACGGCCAGCAGCGCGCGGGCGAACCGCGCGGCCAGCTCGCCGTCCAGGACGTCCGGGAGCTTCTCGACGACGATCGAGCCATCGGGCCGCGCGGCGACCGTGCCGGAGTCCCCGACCGGGACGCCCTTGCCGCCGTCGAGGTCCTCCACGGACGGCAGATCCAGCGCGGAACGCAAAGTGTCCTGCAGAGCGCGCACCGTTGCGGCGTCGCGGTTGATGCGGTCCTCCGCGGCGTCCGCGCGCTGCACGGCGACGTCCGCGCGCTGCACGGCCAGGTCGGCGCGCTCCCGCTCGGTGTCGATGCGGGAGTCGGCGGCCTCGGCCCGCTGCTCGGCGCGGTCGGCGCGCGTGGCCATCTCCGCCGCGCGTTCGGCGACGGAGTCGCGCTCCACGGTGAGCCCCGCGATCTCGCCCTGCGCGGCGGACATCTCGGCCCGCAACTGCCGCTCGGTGTCGACGGCGGCCTCCAGCCGCGTCCGCACCTCCGCCAGCTCGGTGCGCGCGTCGGTGAGCTCGCCGCGCGCGGTCACCAGCGCCGCCTGCTCGGCGGCGAGCCGCGTGGCCAGGTCGTCGCGTTCCTTCTCGGCGTCGTTGCGCGCCTGGTGCTCGCTGCTCCAGGCGGCCTCGGCGCGCTTGCGCAGCCCCTCCGCGTTGGCGGCCTCGTTGCCGGACGTGGCGCGGGCCTGCTGGTGGGCGCCGGCCTCCTTCCAGGCGTTGGCCTCGCTCTCCTGAGCGGCCGTGACGCTCACCTTCGCGGCGGCCAGCCCCTCCTCGAGCTCCTCCCGGGCGTCGGCGGCCTCCTGGACCGCCAGGTCGGCGCGGGCCTCGGCCTGCCGCGTCCGCTCATTGGCGTCGGCGGTCTCCTGCCGCGCGGCGCGCGCCTCGGCCAGGGCCTTCTCGGCGTCGCCGAGGACGCCGCGCACCTCACCGTCCAGCCGGTCGCCCAGCACGGCGGCGGCCGACGACAGCCGCTCGACCAGCTCCGCGAGCCGATCGACGTCCTGCCCGAAGGCCCGCACCGGCGCGGGATCGACCGCGACGACGGTATCGGGGTTCACGGCAGCCTTCGCCGGCCCTCCGTCACCGGGACCGTCGCCCGGTACCTTGAGCGGCGCGGTCAGCACACCGTCGTCCGGAACTCCTTGATCTTCGCGCACGCGAGCATCCTAGTGAAACGTCCCGGTTTGCACCTCCCCCTCGGGGGCCCGTCCGGGCCACTCGTGCACGATGCGCCCCTCGTGCCGCAGGAAGGCCGACCGCAGGACGTCCCGGTCCCGCAGGCGCTCGAACACCTCGTGATAGCGCCGCTCAAGATCACTCCACCGCGAGAACTCCTCCATCCCCTCATCGGACACGCCGAAGCCCCACCACAACTCACCGGGCGGCCCGCCGGACGCCCGCGCCCGCCAGTTGCCCACCAGCGGCCGCTTCCACGCGTCCCCGTGCGCGGACCCGAGCAGATCGGACGGCACCCCCGCCTTCTCGGGCGCGAAGCAGTGCAAGCCGCCCTGGCGGTCTTCGACGTACAGCCGTCCGCACGCCGTGCACTGCCACATGCACCGGCTCCACTCCCAGAGCCGCTCCCCGACATCGCCCTCGGCGACGTCGTCCCAGTCCATGTCGGCGACGAAACGAGCCTTGTACGGGATGAAGTCGGTCTGATCCGGAATGACTTCCCCGCACGCACACGAAATCTTCATTTCCTCCACGACTCCCTGTGATCTGCGCTCACCCCTTCTCAGTGATCGGCGAAAACCGGTCGATCCGATAAGGTTGTGTCGCTCACAATTGGACGGTATGGGCCATCGCGCGAACTACATCATCGTGGACCGGGGTCAACACCAGATCCACTTCTCCAGATTCGGGGCGCTCTCTCTGGCGTCCGACCCGCTCATGGGCCCGGAGGATCTGGAACCGTACATCCGCTCCATGGAACGTCGCGACGAACTCACCAACGACGTCTGGTGCGAAGGCTCCCTGGTGCTGGATCTGGATACCTGGACGCTGCTGTTCTGGACCGACCACTGCCCCGCCCGAGTGAACCTCGAACTGCGTACGGCACTGCTACGGCTCCTCGGCGAACGGTGGCCGGAGTGGAACGTCTCCTGGGCGGTCAACCAGCACGCCGATGTGGTCGCTCACCTGGGTCTCGACCCCGAAGGACTGATCGAAGGCCCCAAGCCGCCGAAGAAACTGACGGTCGAACAGATCATGGCCACGGTCAACCAGGGCAGGCCGGGTTCGAGCCTTCAGGAGCAGCGGCGTCGAATCACCGGGACTGACCCGAACCCCTACTACCTCGAAGCCGAGACGATCCTGACGGTCCGTTTCCCTGATGGCGAGGTTCGGAACTTCAGCACCCTGTGGGGGATCGACCGGGTGATGACCGCGGGAGAGGATCTATTGGCGGCGCTGCAGTCCGCGCCGGGCACCACCCTGCCGCGCCTGGAACACGTCCAGGGCGGCGCCCTGATCGACGTCGCGGCCCGCACGGTGAAGGCCTGGCCCCTGCCGGACCCGGGCACGGAGCCTTGGCACGGCTGGCAGGTGACCTGGTCCGACTTCGGACTAGCGCGCCAGGCGGCAGAGACCGGCCGCGACCCGTCCGCAGTGGCACAGACCCCAGCGCACCTCCTGCGCGAGACCGCCAACCTGGTGGGCGCAGCGGACGAGGTGCAGCGGATGTACCGCGCCCTGGCCGACCACCTAGCGGGCTTACGTGCCGCCGGCGCCGAGA
>NZ_SMKK01000194.1 GCF_004348425.1 Actinomadura sp. 7K507 | reverse complement strand
CCCCCTCGCCACCCCACCCGGACATCCGCCCGCGTAGTCCTGCTCAAGGGGGCGCCGGACGCGCGAAGAGCCGTCCACAGGGCTGTGGACGGCTCTTCGCGGCTGCGGCCCCGATGGGGGCGCCGGGTCAGGCCAGTACGGCCTGGACCTCGAGCTGGAGTTCGACCTTGTCGCTGAGCAGGGCCTTCTCGCCCTTCAGCGGGATGTCGAACTCGATGCCCCAGTCCTGGCGGTTGATCGTGGTCTCGGCGGAGAAACCGGCGCGCGTCCCGCCCCAGGGGTCCTCGCCGACGCCGTTGAACTCCACCCGGAGGCTCAGCGGACGGGTGACGTCCTTGATGGTCAGGTCGCCGTCCAGGTAGTACTCGTCGCCCTCGGCCCGCACGCCCTTGGTGTTGAAGGTCATGGTCGGGTACTTCTCGACGTCCAGGACGTCGGCGGTGCGCACGTGCGCGTCCCGGTCGGCGTTGCGGGTGTCGAGCGAGGCCATCTTGATCTCGGCCGTGGCCGTCGACTCGCCCAGCTCCTCGGCGATCTGCACGGAACCGGTGAACTCGGTGAACGTCCCCCGCACCTTGGTCATCAGGTGGCGGATCACGAAGGTGACCTCGGAGTGCGAGGGGTCGATGTTCCAGGTCCCGGCCTTCAGCTCGGGGGCGACGGCAGCGATGCTCATGTGAACTCCTGTGGCTGATGTGTTTGAAACTTCAACGACCTCTGCCGAGGTTAGTTGAGGGTTCAAACACATGTCAATCCCCGATTGTTCCCGCGCTCCTCCGGGTTCCGGACGGTCCCTCCACATCCGGCCAGGCCGCGTGCCCCGCGGCGCGACACCGACCAGGATCGGCCCCGTGCCCGGGGGCCGTGGTCGTTTGTCGGTCACAACCGCTTGAATCTGATCATGACCGCCGTCGATCTCGCCCAGCGTCTCCCCTCCATCGCGACCGTCCGGGTTCTGAGCCAGTCCTTCGCCGTTCTGGACACGATCCTGAAACCGGACGGCCACGCCACTTACGCCTTCGACAGCCGGTGGGACGAGCACGAGGAGCTCGCCTCGATGGACAACGGCAGTGGCGATGAGTACTCGATCGTCTTCACCCCCGCCGGCGCGTTCGTCCGCGGATTTGATCATGAGGCTCCCATGAGCCCGTACGCCGACGAGGACTACGCGCCCTGGCCCGGCCTGGTCGAGTCGATCCCGGAGCAGTTCACGGCCCAGGCCAACGAACCGGCCTTCTGCCATGACGGGGACACCGGACCGTTCCTGGCGGCCACCATCTGCCTGTGGCGCCTGCACGACGATCCGTCCTGGCGAACCGGTGACATCGAGTTCCCGCCAGACGAGGACTGCATTGACCCGGACGGTTCGGCATGGATGTTCGGCCTTTTGGCCGAGGGCACGCCCGAGGCCTACCACGCCTACGCCACCGACTACTTTGAGGTCCCCGTCGACCTCGCCGCCGTCAGGGAGGTCTTCGAACACCACCCCCTGACCACCGACCTCGTCCGGCGCCTCAACCCGCACACCGACCTGACCTCGCTGGCCGAGAGGCTCGACACCATCGGCTACCCCTACACCAGATAAGGCGCATAGCCAGCCGTAGGACGCAGCGACCGGGCTCAGCCCGAGCCATCCGATCGCGCGGGCCTTCCACCTACAGCAGGAACGCGGCCATCACCAAGCCGAGAAGGATGAGCCCCAGCCCGGTGCCGACGAGTGCGCCGTGCACCATCCCCAGCGCGTACCGGTCGGACGTACCTCGGTGGCTGGCAGGCGCCCGGTTCGAGTAGCCGTTCATCCGAACCTCACCCGAAACCAGACCTTGACCTCGTCCATGGGCAGCATCTTGATGCCCCACTGCTGGCTGAACGCCTCCACCAGGTCCAGCCCACGTCCGCTCTCGGCGTCCGGTGCGGCGGGAGCCTGCTTCTGTGGTCGAGTCCCGCCGGGGCGCCCCTCGTTGTGGACGGCGACCTCCACCCATTCGCCGTCCACCGTGTAGGTCACCCGAACATGCAGGCCGTCGCCGTAGAGGACGGCGTTGCTCAGGACCTCCGACAGCGCTTGCAGAGCGTCACCGATGACCGGATGACCGTCCCCGAACTCTCGACCGAGCACGCCGCGCAGCCAGCGGCGTCCGACCGAGACGCTCTCCGGCTCGGACGGCAGCCGGATCGCCCCTTCGGCCGGTCTGGCCGCGGGCACCGTCCGGCGCCGTTGCTCGACCCGCGACGCCGGGCGCCTGCCCGCCCGTCCACCACCCATCCCCATCAGGCCAGTCCTCTCGCCATCGCGGACGCGCCCGGCCGAATACCCGGAAGATCCAAACACGCCACGTCATGAGTCGTTACGCTCCGAGTGTGCGTGACCATCCATGAGGTGGCAAGCGATTCAAGTGACCTAGGTCAAAAAATGTATGGTCACTCGCTGGACAAACTTCCCGGGAGGTAACGATGACGGCAAGACGGACGAGCCCCACGGTCCGCCGCCGACGCTTGGCCGCGATCATGCGCCAGCTCCGCAAGGACGCGAACAAGACCCGCGAAGAGGCGGCGACGTTCGCCGGCATCAGCCCCGTCACGATCAGCCGCATCGAGGCGGCGGCGCACAACCCCAAGCCCGGCGACATCGCCATGCTGTGCAAGCTCTACGCCCTCGGCGACCGGGAAACCGACGAACTGGTGACGCTGGCCCGCCAGTGCAGGGTCAAGGGCTGGTGGCAGAAGTACGACCTGCCAGAGATCGTCAGTGCCTACACCGGCCTGGAGGAAGAGGCCAGTACCACCCAGCAATACAGCGTCGACGTGCTCCCAGGCCTCCTCCAGACAGAAGCCTACGTCCGAGCCATGGCCGCAGCGGAACTGCGAACATACTCTGAGGAGGAGATCGACAGGATGGTCGCCGTTCGCATGAAACGTCAGGAACGTCTCGTAGGGGAAGACCCCCTGAAGAGCTGGTTCGTCCTCAACGAGGACGTGATTCGGCGGCGGGTCGGAGGTTCAGGGGTGATGCGCGAGCAACTTGAACATCTAGTGAGCGTTTCCCGCTGTGACAGCGTGGATCTTCAAATCCTTCCCTTTGCGGCCGGAGCGCACCCGGCGTTCGCCGGCGGCGGCTTCAGCATCCTCAGCTTCCCGGAAGCGCTGGACCCGGATGTCGTCTACCTCGAACTGCGGCTGAATGGCCTCTACCTGGAACAGCCAGCCGAGGTCGAGACTTACTCCGTGATGTTCGATCAGCTACGCGCAAGGGCTCTCGGCCCCGACGAAACGCGTTCGCTGATCAAGGATGCAGTTGAAAACTTCCCCTGAAAGAGATCGCGCAATGGACTTGGGCACTGAACTCACATGGCGTAAGAGCAGCCGCAGCGCGAACAACGCTGCGTGTGTCGAAGTAGCGTCCTGGAAGGTGAGCAGCCACAGCGGCAACGGCGGTGAGGCCTGCGTCGAGGTCGGCGCATGGCGCAAGAGCGCGCGCAGCGGGGGCAACGGTGGGTGTGTCGAAGTCGGGGGGTGTGACTGCTGTGGGACGGCCGTCCGGGACAGCAAGGATCCTGAAGGGCCGAAGCTGGCGTTCAGCGTCGCGTCCTGGCGAACGTTCCACGCTGACGTGCTGACGGGACGCTACGACCTCACGTAGCCGTCGCCCATGATGACCAGACAAGTACGTCCATGCGCTGTGGATGCCCCCTCCGCGCCGTAGGGTGCGCGGCATGACGGAACCTCAGCTCTGCTGGTGTTCACCGCAAACACCCCGGACCGCGAGGTCGGGATGGGCCTCCTGAAGTCCGCCGTTGCATGTGGACGCATTCGCGTGGCAACCTCCCGCATCCGCTTTCCTGGTCGGGGTGAAGCGATGTCGATACCGAGGTCGATCGACTGGGACAGCTAGAGGTCGCATGAGCGACGCCGAGGTGAGTGCTCTCAGGCGTTTGGGGCCTGGCCTGTGTCGCCTATGTTCGAGCGGGGGGCGTCCGCGAGGAGCCGGGCGGTCAGGTCGGTGAGGGTGACGGTGCCGGCCGCCACCGCCGAGTACAGCGACTCCAGGTCGTGGTACTCCAGTTCCCGTGCCGCCGTCAGTGCGGCGCCATCGGTCTCCAGGTCCAGCAGGTCCACCCCGGCCTCGGTGAGGGCGCCGGCGACAAGGCGGCGCCCGGCCTGACCGGCTGCCTCGTTGCGCCGCCCGGCCAGCCACTGCTGGATCTCCACCCGGGCGCGGCCCGTGCGGGCGGCGTCCAGCCACTCGTCCGCCGGGCCGGAACCGGGGCCCGTGAGGATCTCTACGACTTGCCCGTTCTCCAACGCCGCCGTCATCTGCACGAGCCGTCCGTTGGCGACCGCCCCGATCGCCGTGTGGCCCAGGTCGGTGTCGATCGCGTACGCGAAGTCGACGGCGGTGGCACCCCGTGGCAGCGGGACGACCTCACCCGACGGAGTGAACGACACGATGCCGCTACCGTGCAGATCGACCCGCAGGCTGGCGAGGAAATCGGCCGCCGGGGCGTGCGCCTGCCACGCCAGCAGGTTCCGCAGCCACTCCAGCTCCGGGCGGCGCGCGGCCTGCCGGGCCTCCCGCCTGGATGCGGTGGCGGCGTCCTGGATCTGGCTGACGATTCCGTAGTCGGCGATGCGATGCATCGACGGCGTGCGGATCGCCAGTTCCAGAGTCCCGGCGCCGGTGACCACCGACGTGTGCAGCGACCGGTACATGTTGTACTTCGGCAGCGCGATGAAGTCCTTCATCTGACCCGGCAGCGGCCGCCATACCCCGTGCACGACCCCCAGCGCCACGTAACACTCCTCGGGCGTCCCGTCCACCAGCACCGTGATGCGGGACACCTCACCGGGCTGCAGAGCGTCCGTCGGCTGCACAGGGTTTCTGCGGTGGTCCTGGTAGATCGAATACCGGTGCCGGTCCCGGACCACGACCTCGGCCCTGAGATTCGCGTCCGCCAGCGCCTTCTCCAGCCGCGCCACCAGGGGCCGGAGCGCAGCGGCGCGGTCCTCGGCGGTGGCCTCCATCGCCGCGGCGATCGCCTGCTCCGCCTCCGGCTGCAGGGTTGCGAACGCCACATCCTCAAGTTCCCGTTTGAAAACGTAGATGCCGAGCCGCTCGGCGAACGGAACCAGCAGTTCCATCGACTGCCGCGCGATCCGCTCCCGCTTGGACCGCTTCGGGTGGAAGCCCAGGGTCCGCAGGTTGTGTACACGGTCGGCGAGTTTGATCACGAACACCCGCAGGTCGTCGGCCGCCGCCAGGATCATCTTGCGGAACGTCTCGGCCTCGGCCCCCTCACCCCACTTGGACCCGTCCAGCTTGGTCACCCCGTCCACCAGGACGGCGACTTCCTCCCCGAAATCAGCATGGATCTGCCCCGACGTCAGATCGGTGTCCTCGACGGTGTCATGCAGCAGCGCCGCCGCCAGCGTCGCGGTGTCCACGCCCATCTGCGCCAGCAGGATCGCCACCGCCAGCGGATGCGTCACATAAGGGGCCCCCGACTTGCGGGTCTGCCCGCGGTGGTACAACTCCGCTACCGCGAATGCCCGGCGCAGCACATCCACATCAGCACGCGGGTAGAAACGACGGTGTTCGTGGATCAGCGGCTCCACAGCGGTATCGATCTGCGACGGTGACGATGGCAGGCCCGACCTCATCAGCCCCGTGAACCGTGTCGTGCGCTTGCCCGTCCGCCGTCCCGCGAGGTCGGCAGGCTCCATCGGTTCACTCGCCCCCTCACGCTTCGCTCCTCCTTCGATGTAACCACTGTCAGCGCAACCATCATCCCGTGGCGGTCGGCCCGGTTCCCGATCTCAGGAGGCGGTGGATTGGGGACGGCTGCCCTGTAGGGGGTGGGCGCTGCCTTGTAGGAGGACGTCGGCTATCTGGGGCGGGTCGTCGGACATGGGGACGTGGCCGCAGCCTTCCAGCCAGATGAAGCGGGCGTGGGGGAGGCGGCGCTGGGCGCGGATGGCCTGGCTGCGCAGGAGGAGGCGGTCCTTGGTGCCCCAGGCGATCGTGACGGGGACGTCGGCGCAGGCGCCGAGGAAGCGGGCGGTGCGGCCCGCGCGGAGGGTGGGTTCGAAGCCGCGGGCCTCGCGCATCGCGCGGGCGTCGCCCGCGAGGGCATCAATCTCCATCAGGTCTGGACGGCCGTAGATCATGCCGAACATGGCGTTGCGGCGGCGCGGGGAGCGGGCCAGGCGGGTGAGGAGCGTGTCGGGGACGCGGGCGCCCAGGCGGGACGCGCGCAGGACCGACGCCGCGTAGCGGAGTTCGAGGGAGTTGAAGAAGCCCGCGGGGGACAGCGCGGTAGCGGAGCTGACCAGGCCGCGGTCGGCGGCTTCGAGGGCGAACAGGCCACCCAGCGAGTTGCCCGCGATGTGCGGCCTGTCCAGGCCGAGATCCGCGAACGACCTGGTGAGGATGGTCAGGACGGTGTCCATGGTGTACGGGGTGCCGGGCGGGAGGGGCGGCGAGTCGCCGAAGCCCGGCAGGTCGACCGCGATGACGTCGCGTTCGGCGGCGAGCAGGTCCATGACGGGCGACCAGCCCTGCCGGCGGTGGCCGATGCCGTGCAGGAGGACGAGGGGCGGGCCGTCGCCGCGGCGTTCGAAGACGATGTCCACGAGCCGAGGTTAATCAGATGTTACTCGCCGGTCACTAGTGAGCCTGGTCACTTCCGCCGAGACCGGTCAGTCCGTGCGGCCGGGCGCCGCGGGTCAGGGCTGCGTCACCTCGGCCGGGCGGCGGTGCTCCAGGGCGGTGCGGAGCTGCGCCCGGCCGCGGTGGATGCGGGAGCGGACCGTGCCCAGCTTGACGTTCAGCGTCGCGGCGATCTCCTCGTAGGACAGGCCCTCGATGTCGCACAGGACGACGGCGGCCCGGTACTCGGGCACGAGGTCGTCCAGTGCGGTCTGGATGTCGTGGTCCAGGTGCCGGTCGTCGTAGGCCTGCTGCGGAGTCGGCTCCCGGCCGTGCAGGCGTTCGGCGGCGTCGTCTCCGAGGGAGTCGAAGCGGATGCGCTGCTTGCGGCGTGCGCGGTCGAGGAACAGGTTGGTCGTGATCCGGTGCAGCCAGCCTTCGAACGTGCCGGGGCTGTAGGAGGACAGCGACCGGAATACCCGGATGAAGACGTCCTGGGTCAGATCCTCGGCGTCGTGCCGGTTGCCGGTCAGCCGGTACGCCAGTCGGAACACCCTGGTGGAGTGCTCGCTGACGATCTCGTCCCACGTCGGCGGGGTCCACGCCATCGTGCCTGCGCTCACCACTACCCCCGTCTGATACTTAATCGTTACGGCCAAGCATGCCGGTACCCGGATAAGAGCCGTGTAAGGACCGCCGGTGTGGCCGGATCAGGCACCCGGATGGTGACACATATGTGACCCATCTCATTGGACCTCGATTACAACAAGGATTGAGTTCGCCGTCTCCGCGCGTGGAGGATCGGAGGCGGTACCCACCCCGACATGCGAGGACGTGCATGGTGCGCAGCTACAACCTGGCCGACCTGCTGGAGATCCTGGCCGCGGCCGGACCCGACCGTCCCGCGCTGGTGGCGGGCGCGGAGCGGCGCACGTTCGCGCAGCTCAACGAGCGTGCGAGCAGGGTCGGGCACCATCTCGCGGCGGCGGGAGTGGGGCCGGGCGAGCATGTCGCCATCCTCGCCTACAACCGTGCCGAGTGGATCGAGGCGATGCTCGGCGTCTTCAAGATCCGGGCGGTGCCGGTCCCGGTGAACTTCCGGTACGTCGCCGCCGAGCTGCGGCACGTCCTGTCCGACTCCGACTCGGTCGCGATCATCGGCGAGCGTTCGCTCCTGGCGAAGACGGAGGAGATCCGCGGGGATCTGCCGAAACTGCGCCACATCGTCGTCCTGGAGGACGGGGCGGCGGACGACATCCCGGGCGCGGTCGAGTACGAGGAGGCGCTCGCGGCCGCGGACCCGGGCGACGCCTTCCCGGAACGCTCGAACGACGACCGCTACATCATGTACACGGGCGGCACGACCGGCTACCCGAAGGGCGTCGAATGGCGCTGCGAGGACATCTTCTTCGGCGCGCTCGGCGGCGGGAACGTCCTCGGCGACCCGATCGGCAGCCCGGAGGAACTCGCCGCCAACGCCGAACAGCCCGCGATGGCCGTGCTCGACTGCGCGCCCGTCATGCACGGCGCCGGGCAATGGGTCGCGTTCATGGGTCTGTTCAGCGGCGCCAAAGTCGTCCTTTACACCGACCACGCATTCGACGCGGACAAGGCGCTCCGGCTGCTCGGCGAGGAACAGGCGAATGTGATGATGCTGGTCGGTGACGTGATGGGCCGTCCGGTCGCGCAGGCGCTGGCCGCCGGCGACTACGACACCTCCTCGCTGATGGCGATCGCGTCCGGCGGCGCTCCGCTGACCGAGGGCGCGAAGCAGGCCCTCCAGGAGCAGTTGCCGAACGTCATGTTCCTCGACAACTACGGCGCCACCGAGACCGGTGCGTGCGGCCCGTCCGTCGGCGGCAAGGAGGGGACGGCCCGGTTCATGATGAAGCCGGAGATCACCGTCCTGGACGACGACCTGAAGACCGTCGCGCCCGGCGAGATCGGCAAGCTCGCCCGCAGCGGCCACATCCCGCTCGGCTACTACAACGACCCGGAGAAGACGGCGACGACGTTCTTCACCGACGCCGGCGGCACCCGCTGGTCGATCCCGGGCGACTTCGCCTCCCTGGAGGAGGACGGGACGATCGTGCTGCTCGGCCGCGGCTCCCTGGTGATCAACACGGGCGGGGAGAAGGTGTACCCGGAGGAGGTCGAGGTCGCGCTGAAGGACCACCCGGACGTGTACGACGCGGTCGTGGTGGGGCTGCCGGACGAGCGGTTCGGGGAGCGCGTCGCCGCCGTGGTCGCGCCCCGCCCCGGCACGGCGGTCACCCTGGAGGAACTGACGGAGTACTGCCGCGGCCGCCTCGCCGGCTACAAGCTGCCGCGCCAGATCCAGGTGGTGGACGAGGTGCGGCGCACCGCCGTCGGCAAATCCGACTACAAATGGGCCAAGAGCGTCCTGGCCTAAACGGGAACGCCTATAGAGCCGACCCCTTATACCACGTCAGGCGGCTTATTCCGCGGCGCGCACCGGTCAAGAAATGATTGATGCCGATGGAGCGTGCCTTGAGCGCGTTCCGGCGAATAACTTCCTCATGAATGGGGATCGGCTGATTCCGCTCGCGCGGCGGTATAGCCTGCTCTCTGTGGTCGGCAGGGGCGGCATGGGCACCGTCTGGCGCGCCTACGACGAGATGCTCGACCGGGACGTCGCCGTCAAGGAGGTCCGCCTCCCCGGCCGCATCACCGAGGGCGAGCGCCGGGTGATGTGCCGGCGCCTGCTCGCCGAGGCCCGCGCGACCGCCGCGCTGAAGCATCCCGGCGTGGTCGCCGTCCACGACCTCATCATCGAGGACGGCCGTCCCTGGATCGTCATGGAGTTCGTCGAGTCCTGCTCGCTGAACCGGCTCGTCGCCGAGGACGGCCCGCTCGGCGTGCGCCGGACGGCGGAGATAGGCGCGGCGGTCCTGTCGGTGCTGCGCGCGTCGCACTCCGCGGGCATCCTGCACCGGGACGTCAAACCCAGCAACGTCCTGGTCTGCGACGACGGACGAGTCCTGCTCACCGACTTCGGTCTGGCCGTCCACATGGCCAACGGCCGCGAGACCGCAGACACGATGCCGGCGGGCATCGAAGGCTCTCCCGCCTACCTCTCGCCAGAGCGCGTGAACCGCCTGCCCGGTGCGGAGGCGTCCGACCTGTGGTCGCTAGGAGCGACGCTCTACATGGCGGTCGAGGGTTTCTCGCCGTTCCTGCGTTGCCACGCGCTGGCGTCCATGATGGCGGTCCTGCTGGGCGACTACGCCCGTCCTGTACGGGCGGGGCCACTGACTCCGGTCATCGAAGGACTGCTGCGTCAACGGCCGGAGGACCGCCTCACGGCCGACGCCACGGCCGAACTCCTCCGGGACGTGGTCGGGACCATCCCGGAACCGGGCGCCACGGTGGCGACGCTGAGCCCCGTCCCGCACGGGAGCCGCGGCTTCTCCGCGAGGCGGCTCGTGCTGCGCCCCGGTGTCTCGTGGGCACAGCGGGTCTCCTGGGCACAGCGGGTCTCGTGGGTGCAGCGCGTCCCCTGGGTGTCGCGGGACGCCGCCAGGTCACGCGTGTTCAGCCGGTCGCGCGTGTTCAGGGGGCCGCGCGTCCCGTGGACGCTGCGCGGCGGCAGGCCGCCCGCAGACCCTCGGGACGCCCCGGCGGCCCCGTGCGGTTCGCGGCGGGCCCGCGGCTGGTGGCGGCATCGCGACGCGTGGGCTCCCCGTCATTCGGCGCAGCGGCCCGGAGCGAAGGAGTGGCGCGTCCGGTGGCGGCCGGTCGTCCCGGCGCTGGTGGCGGGACGGCGGGTGCGTCCGGGCGCCGTCGCGGGCGTGACCGTCCTCGCCGTGCTCGCGGCGGGCACCGGCACCTGGGCGGCCCGGTGGACGGCGGTCGGCAAGGGCGATTCGGTCGCGCTGCGGCCGGCGGCGGGCGTGCCGGCCAAGACGACGACGCACCGGGAGGCGGGCGCTTACACGGTTCGCGTGCCGGCGGGGTGGCGGGCGGAGCGTAGCGGTTCCGTCGTGCGGTGGAAGGACGTCCACACGGGCCGGGGGCTGCGCATCGCCCCTGCGCCCGGGGATCCCCTGGCGGGGCTGCGCGCGGCGGAGCGCGAGGCCGTCGCGGAACACCGCTACCCCGGATACCAGCGGCTGCGGCTGCAGCGCGTCCCCGAGGTCATCGCCGGGGCCGCGGAGTGGGAGTTCACCTGGAAGGGCGAAGCCACCCGCACCTTCGAGAAGGGCGTCCGGCACGTGCTGTGCGGCCGGGCGGCGGGATACGAGTTCTGCTTCTACGCGCCCGATCGGCTGTGGACGCCGGGCCAGCGCCTCTACGACAAGATCCTTGATTCGTTCCGTCCCGACGGGACCTGAGACCCGGGACCGAGGCGGTCCGGCGGCCGGTCAGGTCGTCTGCTGCAGCCGGAGGAGGAACTCGGCGTTGGACGAGGTGCCCTTCATCTTCTCCAGCAGCTGCTCGGCGGCCTGCTGTCTGTCCAGCCCCTGGAGGGCGCGGCGCAGCCGCCAGGAGAGCGCGAGCTCTTCGGGGGACATGAGCAGCTCGTCGCGGCGCGTGCCGGACGCCTCGATGTCGACGGCGGGGAAGATGCGGCGGTCGGCGAGGCCACGGTCGAGCTTGAGCTCCATGTTGCCGGTGCCCTTGTACTCCTCGAAGAACACGTCGTCCATGCGGGACCCGGTCTCCACCAGCGCGGTGGCGAGGATGGTCAGCGACCCGCCGTTCTCGATGTTGCGGGCGGCGCCGAAGAACTTCTTCGGCGGGTAGATCGCGGTCGTCGCGACACCGCCCGCCAGGATGCGGCTGCTGGACGGCGCCGCCAGGTTGTAGGCCCGGCCGAGCCGCGTGATGGAGTCGAGGAGCATGACCACGTCGTGGCCCTGCTCGACGAGGCGCTTGGCCCGCTCGACGGCCAGTTCGGCGAGCGCGGTGTGGTCCTGCGCCGGGCGGTCGAACGTCGAGTGGATCACCTCGCCGCGCACCGACCGCTCCAGGTCGGTGACCTCCTCGGGGCGCTCGTCGACGAGCACGACCATGAGGTGCGCTTCGGGGTTGTTCTGCGCGATCGAGTTGGCGAGGGCCTGCAGCACCATGGTCTTGCCGACCTTGGGCGGCGACACGATCAGCCCGCGCTGCCCCTTGCCGATCGGCGCCACCAGGTCGATGACGCGGGTGGCGAGCGCGCCGGTGTCCAGGCGCAGCCGCTCGTCGGGGAACAGCGGGGTCAGCTTGCCGAACTCGGGCCGGCCGGCCGCCTCGGCGGGCGGCAGCCCGTTCACGGTCTCGACGCGGGCGAGCGAGGAGAACTTGTCCCGGTTGGACTTCGGCGGCCGAGCGGTGCCGGTGACGGCGTCGCCGGGACGCATGTTGTCGGCCTTGATCTGGGCGAGTGAGACGTGCACGTCGTCCGGGCCGGGATGGTAGCCGGACGTGCGGATGAACGCGTGCTTGTCCTGGACGGCGAGGATGCCGTGGAAGGGAACGACCGGCGCGTCATCGGCGGGACGCCGTCCCTGGCGCCCGCTCTTGCGGTTGCCGGGCGCGGGCACGCCGTGCGCCTTCTGGTCCGTGGCGCGGCGTTCGGCGGCGGGACGTTCGGTGGTGAGGGTGGAAGCGGACATGTGGGTCCCTTCTCAGGCCGGCGCGGTACGTCGCGCGGGCCCGGGGTCGAATTCCGCGTACGGCGGCGGAGTCCGCGGCGCGTACGCGTGAGAAATGAGAAATGCAGCTCCGTTCACGGGGCTGACGTCGACTCCCTCGTGCGGCGGTCCGGGACATCGGCCTGCATGTACCGAACCGGAATAGTCACCGGGCTCTCAGATGGCCCGGGCGGGGAAGAGGCGCCCACGCCGCGAATCGCGGCAACTCGAAGGCGCTGTCTCGACAGTACAGCACTCCGGGACGGTTTCGCATTCCCGGAGGCCGGTGACGATGTTCATGCAGGTGGTCCCCCTGTGGATGCCGGAGGTGGTGGCCGGACGTGAAGTACCCCGGAAACCGGCCCGGTGAACCCGGCTTCGTACGATGAGCCGCGTCGAAGCATAGGGGGAACGATGGTCACCGGGCTCCACGCAGAGGTAGCCGAGGGGGTCGGGACGATCACGATCGACCGTCCGGCCAAGCGCAACGCCATGTCGGCGGACATGTGGCGGGCGCTCCCCGCCATCCTGGACGATCTGGCCGCGAACAGGACCGTGCGTGTCGTGGTGCTGACGGGGGCGGGCGGGAACTTCTGCGCGGGCGCCGACATCTCCGAACTGGCCGACATCCACCGCGACGACGACTCGCACCTGTCGACGGTCGCCGAGCGGGCCCTCGCGGCGTTCCCGAAGCCGACCCTCGCGGCGATCGAGGGGTACTGCGTCGGCGGCGGCTGCCAGCTCGCCGCGGCCTGCGACCTGCGGTTCGCGGCGGAGGGCTCCCGGTTCGGGGTCACTCCGGCGAAGCTCGGCATCGTCTACCCGGCCCCCGCGACGACCCGGCTCGTCCGCCTCGTCGGCCCGTCGGCGGCGAAGTACCTGCTCTATTCGGCGGACCTGGTCGGCGCCGGGCACGCGCTGCGGATCGGGCTGCTGGACGAGGTCGTCCCGGCGGACGGCCTGCGCGAGCGGGTCACCGAGTTCACCGAGACGCTCGCGTCCCGCTCCCTGCTCACCCAGCGGGCGACCAAGGACATCGTGGACGCCATCGCCGCCGCCGGCCCGGTCGAGGAGAGCGCCCGGCGGTGGCTGGCGGAGGTGGCGGCCAGCGGCGAGGTCGAGGAGGGCATCGCCGCGTTCCTCGAACGCCGCCCACCCGACTTCCCCTGGACGGCCCCGGCCCGCTGAGCCGCCCGAGGTCACCTGGGCGGGTTCCGGCCGCCGAGTGCGGTCAGGTCGCAGAACCGGCTCGCGGGGAGCCGGCGCAGGCGGCGGGCGGCGGCGGACGGGTCGTCCAGCAGCCCGGCGCTTTCGGGGCGGAGCAGTTCGGCGAGGGGGAGCACCCCGCACATCAGCGACTCCGAGGTCCGGACGACGAGGAACGGCCCGATCTGCGCCCCGCCCCGGTCGGTGTCGCGCAGAGCGGCCAGCAAGGGACGGATCTTCTCGATGGATGCCGCGGAGTCCGCGCGCAGCGCCCGCACCAGATCGGTGAAGTCGTGTTCCAGTCCGCGGGGGCTGCGGCCCGACAGGTAGTAGCGGTCCCGGTCGGTCATCTCCACGCGCAGCCCGTGCTGTCCGGCGAACCGCTCGAACGGGCCGGTCAGCGCGGGCCGCACCGCGGACGGCTGGACCGCGAGGGACCCGGCGATCACGTCGGCGGGGTCGCCGCCCAGGGACGCCGCGACGGCCTGGTCGAGCCGTCCCAGCAGGTGCGCGCGTAACCCGGCGACCTCGGCGGCCAGCCGTTCCACGGCCTCGCGCTGCAGGTCGGCGGCCTCCCGCTGCCGGTTGAGGCGCTGGTTGACGTCCGGCACCAGCCGGTCGTTGATCTGCGAGATCAGCGACCGGATCCGGGCGTCGGCCTCGCTCAGCGCCTCGCGGTCGCGGTCCTGTTCCCGCGTCAGCCGGTCGAGCCGCTCCACCTGGGACGTGCGGAAGTCCTCCAGCTCGTCCCGCGTCCCCTTCAGCGCGCGGAGCTGGGTGCGGATGTCGGCGATCTCGGGGGCACCCGGCGTCCGCTTGCGCTCGAACGCCAAATACAGCTCGCGCCCGGCGATCGCCAAGCAGAGCAGGACCAGGATCACGGTCATCGCGCCCTCCCGGGGCCATCTCGCCGAGCAACCTATTTCACCCGGCGCGGGCCCGGATAGACCGATATGGCGGAGAGGGGCGGCCTCGGGGGCCGGGTCAGCGGTTGAGGTAGGCGAGAACCGCGAGGACGCGGCGGTTGTCGTCGCCGGTGACGGCCAGGTCGAGCTTGGTGAAGATGTTCGCGGTGTGCTTGGTCACGGCCCGCTCGGTGACGACGAGCCGCTCCGCGATCGCGGCGTTGGAGCGTCCCTGCGCCATCAGCTCCAGGACCTCCATCTCGCGCGGGGTGAGGCGTCCCAGCGGCGTGTCGCGGGTCTGGCTGGCGACGAGCCGGGAGACGACCTCCGGGTCCATCGCGGTGCCGCCCGCCGCGACCCGGCGGATCGCGTCGACGAACTGGGCCGCGTCGAACACCCGGTCCTTCAGCAGGTAGCCGATGCCGCCGCCGCCGTCCGCGAGCAGCTCCCGCGCGTAGAGCTGCTCGACGTACTGCGACAGCACCAGGACGGGCAGCGCCGGGATGTGCCGGCGCGCCTCCAGCGCCGCCTGCAGCCCCTCGTCGGTGAAGGACGGCGGCAGACGCACGTCGACCACCGCCACGTCCGGGCGGTGGTCGAGCAGTGCCTTCAGGAGCGAGGGGCCGTTGTCGACGGCGGCCGCGATCTCGAAGTCGTGCGTCTCCAGGAGGCTGACCAGTCCCTCTCTCAGGAGAGCGAGGTCTTCGGCGAGGACAACGCGCACGGCAGCTCCATGGTCACGATCGTCGGGCCGCCCACCGGTGAGCTGAGGGCGAGGATCCCGTCGAATGTACCGATCCTGCGCTCGATCCCGCGCAGCCCCGTGCCGCCCTCCATCGTGGCGCCGCCCTGGCCGTCGTCGGTGACGGTGATCCGCAGCATGCCGTCCGCGTGGCGCACGTCGATCCAGACGTTGGACGCGCCGGAGTGCTTGGCGGCGTTGGTGATGATCTCCGAGACCGCGAAGTAGGCGGCGGACTCGACCGGCGGCTCGGCCCGCCCGGCCATCTCGACCGTGACGTCGGGCCGCATCGGGTGGTCCAGGGCGAGGGCCTTCACCGCGTCGCCGAGCCCGCGGTCGGCGAGCACCGGCGGGTGGATGCCGCGGACGAGGTCGCGCAGCTCGTGCAGCGCCTGCGCCGACGACTTGCGGGTCTCCGACAGCAGCAGCCGCGCCTTCTCCGGGTCCTTGTCGAGCAGGTGCTCGATCGCGCCGAGGCTCATGCCCATCGCGACGAGCCGGGCCTGCGCGCCGTCGTGGAGGTCCCGCTCGATGCGGCGCAGCTCGGCGGCGGACGCGTCCACGGCCTCCGACCGGGTCTCGGTGAGGCGCTCGACGCGCAGCGCCAGCTCCGTCTTCTTGGTGGGCCCGAGGATCAGCTTGCACCAGCGCCCGTACACGTCCAGCAGCTTCGGCGCGACGGCGAACCCGGCGGCGATGAACGCGGTGGCGACGGCGACGGTGGCGGCGCGCAGCCCGGCGTCGTCGGCATAGCCGGGCTGGACGTGGACGAAGGTGTACCACTCGTTGCCGTCCTTGTCGGTGATGAACCCGCCGGCGAACGCCGCGAGGAGGTAGCCCCACAGCCCGTACGCGATGAGGAGGGCGGGCAGCATCGCGGTGAACACGATCACGATCGGGTCGGTGGCGGTCCACAGGTAGTCACGCCAGGTCGCCGCTTCGACGAACCGGTCCATGAACCGCTTGAGGACGCCGCCGGCGCCCTCCTCGTACTTGGGTTCCGGCAGGTAGGGGCTCTGGATCTTGACGCCGGTGTGCCGGGCCATGTGGTCGCGGTACTCGTCGAGCCGATTGCGCAGCATCGTCACCGCGGACGGGAACAGCAGCACCCCGATAACGCTCGTGATCATCGAGACCACCGTGATGAACCACAGACCGAGGAAGAACGCCGGGATGCCCAGCACCCACAGCTTGACCCCGCGCCATGGGGCCCTGACGTGCTGTTGCAGTCGTGTCTCTTTCACCATCTCGCCGTTCACCGTGGTCCTCCGCAGGTCGCTTGCCGTCTGGTCTCCAGTCTTCTGGCGAGCGGCCTTCAGCACAGTGTGCCCGCAACCCGGACCAGGGGTGTACCTGAGTGCACCTCTGGACGCCGTTTAGAGCCATGTCACCGCACTGGGGTCCTCCATAGCGTCGATGGCTGTCGGCCCGTACTCCAAACACCAGGGACCCCCCATGAAACGAAATCTCGCCGCCACGCTCGGAGGATGGAGCGCACGGCACCGCCTGGCGGCCATTCTCGGCTGGCTCGTGTTCGTCGTCCTGGCCACGCTGCTCGGCGGAGCGGCGGGCCAGATCACGATGGAGGACCACGAAAAGGGCGCCGGGCAGTCGGCGCGGGCGGAGCGGATCGTCTCCGAGGCCGGTATCGACGACCCCGACCAGGAGACGGTGCTGATCTACGGCGGGACGCACGCGGCCGGGTCGCCCGAGATGAACCGGGCCGTGACCGGCGTCCGGGCGAACGTCCAGGCCACCGGGAAGATCACCGACCTGCGGCCGGCAGTGGTGTCCGAGGACCGCCGGCACGTGATCGTCCAGTTCACCCTCAAGGACACCGCGGACGGCGCCGGACCGGACGGGGCGTCCGATCCGCTGCCCGCGATCCTGGACGCGGTCGACAAGGCGCAGCGCGACAACCCGTCCGTCGAGATGGGGCAGTTCGGCGGCGCCAGCACCGAGGCCTGGATCGACGAGGCGATCGGCGAGGACTTCAAGCGCGCCGAGATGACGGCGGTGCCGCTCGCGCTCGGCATCCTGCTCATCGCGTTCGGCGCCCTGCTCGCGGCCGTGCTGCCGGTGATGCTGGCGTTCACCGCGTTCCTCGCCGCCGGCGGCCTCCTCGCGGTGACCAGCCACGCCATGCACGTCGACTCGACGACGAACTCGGTGATGCTGCTGATGGGCCTCGCCGTCGGCGTCGACTACTGCCTCTTCTACCTGCAGCGGGAGCGGGAGGAACGCCGCAAGGGCCGGGACCGGGAGACGGCACTGGCGATCGCCGCGGCGACGTCCGGGCGTTCCGTGCTCGTCTCCGGCCTCACCGTGATGGTCGCGATGTCCGCGATGTTCCTGTCCGGGCTGCTGCTGTTCAAGGGCTTCGCCATCGCGACGATCCTCGTCGTGTTCATCGCGATGCTCGGCTCGGTGACCGTTCTGCCCGCGCTGCTGTCCCTGTTCGGCGACAAGGTCGACTTCGGCCGCGTCCGGCTGCCCCGGCGCCGCGAGCGCCGGCACGTGGCAGGGCGCGGCGGAGTGGTGGGGACGCTGCTGAAGCCCGTCCTGGCACGTCCTGGGGTCGCCGCGCTGCTATCGGCCGGGATCCTGCTGGCCCTGGCCGCGCCCGCGCTCGGCATGAAGACCGAGCAGCTCAGCGTCGACCAGCTGATCCCGGCCGACGAGGAGGTCTCGCGGACCTACACCCGGCTGAACGAGACGTTCCCCGGCAGCGTCGGCCCGGCGGTCGTCGTGCTGAAGGCGGACGACATCGGCGCACCGCAGGTCAAGGCCGCGATCGGCGACCTGAAGCGGCAGGCCGTCGCGTCCGGTGAGATGAACGACCCCATCGAGGTCACCGTCCACGAGCGGGCGAACATCGCCGAGATCGAGATCCCGCTCGCGGGGACGGGCATGGACGCGACGTCCGAGCACGCGCTGGAGACGCTCCGGGAGGAGATCGTCCCGCAGACGGTCGGGCAGGTCGGCGAGGCGCCGGTGGCGGGGCAGCTCGCCTGGTCGCTCGACTACAACGACCAGCTCAAGAGCAGCATCGTGCCGGTGTTCCTGTTCGTCATGGGCATCACGTTCCTGCTGATGCTCGTGTTCTTCCGCTCGCCGCTGATCGCGGCCACCTCGATCGTCCTCAACCTCCTGTCGGTCGGCGCGGCCTACGGCGTGATGGTCGCGGTGTTCCAGCACGGCTGGGGCGACTCCCTGGTCGGCACGACGGCCCCCGGGGCACTGGAATCCTGGATCCCGCTGTTCGTCTTCGTCGTCCTGTTCGGGCTGTCGATGGACTACCACGTGTTCGTCGTCTCCCGGATCCGCGAGGCGTACGACCGCGGCCTGGACACCACCCGCGCCGTGGGCGAGGGCATCCGCGCCACCGCCGGCGTCGTGACCAGCGCCGCCGTCATCATGATCGCCACGTTCGCCATCTTCGGAACGCTCTCCATGCAGGCCTTCAAGCAGCTCGGCGTCGGCCTGGCGGTGGCGGTCCTGATCGACGCGACGATCGTCCGCGTCGTGCTCCTCCCGGCCGTCATGTCCCTGCTGGGCCGCTCGAACTGGTACCTGCCCCGCTGGCTGGCCTGGCTCCCCCACATCTCCCACGGCGAGCCCACCACCCCCGAAC
>NZ_SMKK01000193.1 GCF_004348425.1 Actinomadura sp. 7K507 | reverse complement strand
GGCCTCGAAGTACTTCACGGCCTTCGGTGTCAGCGGGATGCCGAGGGCCCGCGACGTCCGGATCTTGGGACGGGTCTTGTTCATCACTCTCCTTTGATGGTTAGGTGAGCCTAAGTTAGGTAAGGCTAACCTTCAACGTCAAGGAGGGGTACGGTGCCGCGAGCGGAGACCGCGCAGAGCACGCAGAGCATCGAGGGGCCGACGGCGGCGGAGCGCGCACGGACCCTCGCCTACGGCATCGCCGACGGCGTCCTGGTCGCACCGGGCGTCCCGTACGCGCCCGTCCCGGCGCACTCGACCGACCGGGACGGGCGGCCGCTGCTGCTCGTCGAGACCGCCTCGCCGATCACCACCGCGCTCGCCACCGAGCCCGACGACATGCCCGCCACGCTGCGGATCTCCGACGTCGCCCCGGTGACGCTCGCCGACCGCGTCCGCGGCCGCGCCTGGCTGCACGGGTGGCTCACCGAGGTCCCCGCCGCAGACCTGCGCGCCGCCGCGCTCCGCCTCTCCCGCACCCATCCGCGTCCCGAACTGCTCGACCTCGGCGACGAGCGGCGCGGCCGCACCGGCGACCGCGAATGGACGATCCTGGCGCTGGAGGTCGCGCAGGTCGAGGTCGACGACGCGTGGGGGAGCGCCACCCTGGAACCGGAGGAGTACGCCGACGCCGCGCCCGACCCGTTCGTCGCCGTCGAGGCCGGCATCCTCACGCACCTCGACTCGTGCCACCGGGACGAACTGACCGCGCTGCTGCCCGAGTCGGTCCCGCCCGGACCGGTGCGCCCCCTGGCCCTCGACCGCCACGGCATGTGGCTACGCTGCCCCGCGCCGCCCCCGGGAACCACCTCGCCGCTCGACCTGCGCCTCTCCTTCGCCGAGCCCGTCACCGACCTCCACGCCCTCCGCCACGCATACCGCCGGTTGTTCGCCCGCGCCACTCCGTAGAGACACGTAGTGCCTGCGGCCACGACCCCGGAGACGCGTCCTGATTTGGCGGTGTTCTCACGGATGGCGGACGGGCGCCTCGCCGGGTGATGCTCGGGGTGCCGGCCGGGGAGACAGGACGTCACCGACCGGACGGCCCCGATCACCGGTTCGTCCTCGCGGGGTGGGCGAACCGGTGACGGGAACCGGCCCACCGGCCGCGTCGAGCCCGTCTGCCGCGTCGAGCAGGGCCACCGGCCTGGATTGGCCGTTCCGCCGCACCGCGTCCCGCGTGCAGGGTGGAGACATGAACGGACACCACGCGCAGACCAGAGCCGTCCACCCGCCGGTGATCTCCCCGGCGGGGAGCCGTCCGCTCGGCATGCCGATCTACCAGGGCCACCTGTTCTCCTTCGAGACCGCCGGCGAACTCGCCGCCGCCTTCCAGGGCCCGGACGAGGCGTTCATGTACGCCCGGCTGGGCAACCCGACCGTCCGCTCGCTGGAACGGGCCGTCGCCGAACTGGAGGGCGGGGCCGGCGCACTCGCCACGGGGTCCGGGATGGGCGCGGTCAACGCCGTCCTGATGGGGCTGCTGCGCTCCGGCGACCACGTCATCGCGCAGACCGCCCTCTACGGCGGCACCTACGCGCTCTTCCAGGATCTCGCCGAGCGGTGGGGCGTGGAGGTCACCTTCATCCCCGGCGACGACCCGGCCGAGGTGCGGGAGGCGCTGCGTCCCGAGACCCGTCTCGTCTACCTGGAGACGGTCGCCAACCCCACCACGCACGTCACGGACATCCCGGCGTTCTCCGCCGCCGTCAGCGGGACGGACGTCCTGACCGTCGTCGACAACACCTTCGCGCCGCTCCTGTGCAAGCCCATCGACCACGGCGCCGACATCGTCATCCACTCGACGACGAAGTACCTCAGCGGGCACGGTGACGTCATCGGCGGCATCGCCGTCTTCGCCGACCCGGCCCTGCACCAGCGCGTCTGGAGCCACGCCGTCGAACTCGGGTCGGTCGCCGACCCGTTCGCCGCGTGGCTGACCGTGCGGGGGCTCGCCACCGTGCCGATGCGCGTGGCCAGGCAGAGCGAGTCCGCCCTGGACCTCGCCGGGCGCCTTGCCGCGCACCCGTCGGTCACCCGCGTCCACTACCCGGGGCTCGTTGACCATCCGCAGCACGAGGTGGCGCGGCGGCTGCTGCCGGACGGGAGCGGCGGCGTCCTGGCCTTTGAGTTGGCCGGCGGGCGGGACGCGGGCAGCGCGTTCTCCGAGGCCGTCCAGCTCATCGGGCTCGGCCCGTCGCTCGGCGCCGTCGTGTCGCTGGTCATGCACCCGGCGAGCACGTCCCACCGGCAGATGGACGCCGCCTCGCTCGCCGCCGCCGGGATCGGCGAGGGAACCGTGCGGCTGTCCGTCGGCCTGGAACACCCCGACGACCTGTGGACCGACATAGAGCAGGCCCTGGCCAAGGCGACCTAGCGGGGCGGCGGTGCCGGTGTCAGGAGTCTTCTCGGGCGGCCTTGCGCGCCTCGGCCTCTTCGAGGTCGAGCTTCGCGGCCTCCTCCGGCGTCGGCGCCGTCCCGCCGAGGTAGACGGGCTGCCACCAGGTCTCGTCCGAGCGCGGGACGTCGGGGTACTCGCGCTGCGCCTTCTCCAGCAGCTCCGACATCCGGGCGTGCAGGTCCCGGGTGACCTGGTCGTAGTCGTCGCCGCGCTTGGGGTACATCGGCTCGCCGACCAGGATCGTCACCGGCACGTTGCGCTGCAGCAGCCTGCGCTTGCGGCCCTTGGTCCACAGCCGGTGCGGGCCCCAGATCGCGACCGGGACGAGCGGCACCTTGCCCGCCACCGCCATCCGCACCGCGCCGTTCTTGATCTCCTTCACCGTGAACGAGCGGCTGATGGTCGCCTCGGCGAACACCCCGACGATCTCGCCGCTCTTCAGCGCCTTCAGCGCCGCCGCGTAGGACGAGGCGCCCGCCTGGCGGTCGACCGGGATGTGGTGCATGCCGCGCATCAGCGGCCCGCCGATGCGGTTGTCGAAGATCTCCTTCTTGGCCATGAAGCGCACCAGCCGCTTCGCCGGGTGCGCGGCCAGGCCGGCGAAGATGAAGTCGAGATAGCTGACGTGGTTGCTCACGAGCACCGCGCCCCCGGTGCTCGGGATCTGCTCCGTGCCCTCCACGCGGAACCTGATGTTCAGGGCTTTGAAGATCCCGAGAGCCGTCTTGATCACCGGCGGGTACACGATTTCGGCCATGTGAGCACCGTACTTGAGCAGCTCATGATCAGCGAGTGCGGGCGGGGATCGCGATGGATCACACAACGAGGCCGAACTCTGAGAAGGTGGGGTGGTGACGTGATCCGGCGAACGGTGAGGAACCGCTGATGGGTGAGAGGGGATGAGCATGGAACCGTTGGACGCGGCGGCGGACGTGCACGAGCTCATCCGAGACGTGCTGCCCGCCCTGGCGCCCAGCGCCTGGTTCGACTCCGGTACCTCCGAGGTGGTGCTGCCCGTGGGCCGGTCGGAGGCCCGCGCGTCCAGCTGGACTGTACTGGAGCGCTGCGCCCGCGAGTCGCGCTCGGCATGGCCCCGCGTGGTGGACGAGTGGGTCCGCGAGGTCACCGACCGCGCGTTCCTCGCGGTCGGGGAGATGGAACTGTTCGGCGACGTCCGCGAGCTGCTGCGGCTGCGCATAGTGCCCAAGCTCGCCCCCGGAGACCGGGAGGGCCTCGTCGTCGTCCCCGCCGGGGACCATTTCGACGCGATGGTGATGATCGAGCACCCGCGTTACGGCGGCCCGCTCACCAAGGCCCGCGCCGGTCTGCTCGGCCTGCACAAGCTCGGCTACGTGATGACGAACACCCACGACCGCGAGCTGGCCGACGTCGCCGTCCGGACCCAGCCGCTGCTGCCGGGCCGCAACGTCCGCGTCGTCACCAAGCCGGGCAGCCGCTACGTGTCGGCGCTGCTCAGCGAGGTCGACCAGTTCCTCCCCGGCCCGAACGAGCACGGCGCACTCGTCGGCGTCCCGTGCCACAGCACGCTGCTGCTGTACCCGATCACCTCGGCGGCCGTCCGCGAGGTCCTCCCCGTGTTCGCCGACGTCGTCCGGGAGATGCACGCCGACGCCGAGGACCCCTGCGCTCCCGGCGTCTACTGGAGCCACGGCGAGCGCCGCCTGACCCCGCTGCCCGCGTCCCCCGAAGGCTCCCCGGAGTTCTCCACCCTCCTGCACCGCCTCCCGGAGGAGTGAGACGGCCGCAGGGCCCCGCTTACGGCAGTTCCAGGGTTACGGCGGCGGTTTTCCAGGGTTACGGCAGTTTCCAGTCGACCGGTTGAGCGCCGCGCTGCTCCAGGAGCTGGTTCGCCCTGCTGAAGGGGCGGGAGCCGAAGAATCCGCGGTCGGCGGAGTAGGGGCTCGGGTGCGGGGACTCGATGCAGGGGACGTCCCCGAGCATCGGCTTGAGGTTGCGGGCGTCGCGGCCCCACAGGATGGCGACGAGCGGGCCGCCGCGGGCGGCGAGTGCGCGGATGGCCTGTTCGGTGACCTCTTCCCAGCCCTTGTCGCGGTGCGAGCCGGGCTTGCCGGGCATGACGGTCAGTGCCCTGTTGAGGAGGCAGACACCCTGCTCCGTCCACGGGGTGAGGTCGCCGGTGGACGGCTCGGGGTGGCCGAGGTCGCTGCAGTACTCGCGGAAGATGTTGACCAGGCTGGCGGGCAGCGGCCGGACGTCCGGGGCGACGGAGAAGCTGAGGCCGACCGGATGCCCGGGTGTCGGGTAGGGGTCCTGGCCGACGATGAGGACGCGCACGCCGTCGAACGGCTGGGCGAAGGCGCGCAGGATGTGGTTCCCGGCGGGCAGGTAGCGGCGCCCGGCGGCGACTTCGGCGCGCAGCCAGTCTCCGGCGGCGGCGATCGTCCCGGCGACCGGGGCCAGTGCGGTCGCCCAGCCGGCTTCGACGATTTCCGGGAGTGGTCGTGCCGTCATGGGGAACCACCCTAGTGCGATGATCATGGGGCCGCCGCGAGAACGTCTGCTTGATCAGGGTTGATCGGGCTTGATCAGGCTTGTGAAGTTTTCTGACCGCATTCGGCCGGAAGAAAGCAAAATCTTTACAAGTCCGCTTGAAAGTGGCAGATGAACTGGGTGAAACGTCCTGTTAAGTCGTGGTTACTTCCTATCGACCCACGTTGACCTGCCGCCCGGAACCGCATACCTCCTAGAGAGGTAAGGGCAGCCGCAGGACGAGCGGACGGAACGAGAGCATGAGCCAGCTGACCACCGTGGACGCCACCTTCCTCAACGCCGAGACCGGCAACACCCACGCCCACATCGCGGGCCTGGGCATCGTCGACCCGGCATCGTGCCCCGGAGGCCGGCTCACCGTGCCGATGGTCGCCGAGCTCGTCCGGAGCCGCGCGCACCTGGCCGCCCGGCCGCTGCGGCAGCGGCTCGCCCAGGTGCCGTTCGGCCTCGACCGCCCCTACTGGGAGGACGACCCCGACTTCGCCCCGGAGCGGCACATCGCCGAGATCGGGCTCCCGGCCCCCGGCACCGACCGGCAGCTGTCCGACATCGTCGCGATGCTCCACGAGCAGCCCCTCGACCGGTCCCGCCCGCTCTGGGAGATGGTCCTCATCCACGGCCTCGCGGGCGGCTGCACGGCCGTCTACGTGAAGGTCCACCACGCGGCCGTCGACGGCGTGATGGCGGCCGAGACGCTCGCCGCGCTGCTGGACCTGTCGCCCGAGCCCCGCGACCTGCCCGCCGACGAGACCGCGCCGACCCGGGCGCCCACCACGGCCGACATGCTCGGTACCGGGCTGCTGAAGGCCGCGCTGCACCCCGTCCGCACCGCGCTGTCGGTCGCGCGGGCCGCCCCCTACCTCGACGAGATCCCCGGCGTCGCCGCCATCCCAGGCGCCGGGCTGGTGTCGTCGTTCGTGCAGGGCGCGCTGCGCCGCCCCGGGGTACCGAGGGCGCCGCGGATGAGCGCGCCGCCGACGCCGTTCAACGAGCCGATCGGACGCCGCCGCGCCGTCTCCTTCGGCGAGCTGCCCCTGGACGAGATCAAGCAGGTCAGGCGGGGCCTCGGCGGCAGCGTCAACGACGTCGTCATGGCGCTGTGCGCGACGGCGCTGCGCAAGTGGCTCGACAAGCGCGGCGACCTGCCGGACCGCCCGCTCGTCGCGGCCGTCCCGGTGTCGCTGCGGCGGGGCGGCACCGCGGCCGACCCGGGCAACCAGGTCTCGGTCATGACGACGCCGCTCGCCACGCACGTCCCCGAACCCGCCGACCGGTACACCGCCGTCCGGCGGGACATGGACGTCGCCAAGCGGCGGTTCGTCGGATCCTCTGGGAGCTGGGTGCAGGAGCTGAGCGGCATCCTCCCCGCGCCCATCGCAGGCGCCGCCACCCGGCTCGCGCTCCAGGCCGCCCCGGCGGTCTCGCTGCGCCCGATCAACCTGATCATCTCGAACGTGCCGGGCCCGCAGTTCCCGCTGTACCTGTGCGGGGCGAAGGTGCTCGGCTACTACCCGATCTCGGTCGTCACCGACGTCAGCGGCGGGCTGAACATCACCGTCTTCTCCTACGACGGCAAGGTGGACGTCGGCATCGTCGCCTGCCGCGACCTCGTCCCCGACCCGTCGGAGATCATCGACCACCTGGTCGACGCGCTGGACGAGCTGAAGGGCCTCAGCCGCGAGGCGCTGGAGGACTGACGAGCGCGTCCCGGTGCCGCCACGCCAGCGCCAGCGCGGCGGCACCGGCCGGCTGCATGGGCCGCGGGACGGTTCCGCCGAACGGCGCCATCGACACCTCGCCCTCGTCGTTGACGGAGACCAGCCCGCCGAACAGGTCGCCGAACACCTCGTCGTCGATGACGACGGCGGTCAGCAGGTCGACCGCGAACGTCAGCGGGTCGACGCCGAGCCCGAGAAAGTGCGCCCGCACGCGCCCCTGCTCACGGGCGCCGGTCAGCGCCCGGTGGAACGGCCACTCCTCCTGGACGAAGTCGTCGCCGTAGTCCTCCTCCATCCCGAGCAGTTCCTCGGCGTACTCGCGGACCATGCACCGCCACAGGTCGGGCGGCTCGCCGCCGAGCGGCTGGAAGACCCCGACCGGCATCACCTGGTGGAGCCCGCCCGCGTGCGCGACCTTCGCCGGATCACGCCAGTGCAGGACATACGACCCGGACGTCGTGACGGTCACCGTCGTGATCGCCATCAACGCGGCCCGCCGGGTCAGGTCGCGCGGGTCTCCGACCCGGCTCCGCAGCGGCAGCCCGTCCACCCCGGCCGCCAGCTCGTGCGCCACGGACTCGCCGACGTTCACGCCGTCGAAGTACCGGGCGGGCCCGATCCGGAGCACCGGCGGCGCGGCCGCGAGGAGACGGTGACTCGGACGGTCCTCGAAGAGCCTGGGCGGAGCGAGGGCGCCCATCGCCTCGGCGTACGTCCGGTACCCCTCGGGCAGCCCGTCGGCGGGGTCCGCGACGGCGGGCGGGACGGGCCGCGCCTCCCACTCCAGCCGGACGGCCTCCAGCGGCACCGGCTCGTCCGGGATCCACTCCTCGCGGCACAGCAGCGGCGTCCCCGCGACGCGCGGAGCGTCCGGATACAGTCCGCTCGCGGTTTCGCCGAGCGGCCCGCGGGCGGAGTTCAGCGCCGCCCGCTCGTCCCGCCACCGCAGCTCGCCCGCTCTCATCCCACCGACCCTAGGCTGCGAGCTTCTCCGCGATCTCGGCTTCGATCAGGTCGGCGTTGATCATCGCGGCGGACATCGCGCCCGCCGAGGCCACGATGATCACCTGGCCCATCGGGTTGGTGACGTTGCCCGCCGCCCACACGCCGGGGACGCTGGTCCGGCCGGTCGCGTCGACCGCCACGAAGCCGTCCTCGCCGGTCTCGCAGCCGAGGTCGGTCAGCGGGCCGTCCTTCGCGACGAAGTCGGGCGCCACGAACACGGCGTCGCAGCCGAGGACCGAGCCGTCCGGCAACTCGATGCCGGTGAGCCGGTCGTTCTCGACGACGACGCGCCGCGCCTCGCCTTCCACAACGCGGATTCCGCGTGCGTCCAGGCGGGTCGCGTCCTCGCCTTCCGGGGCCTTCTGGATGATGAGCGTCACGTCCGGCGACCACTGGGTGAGCAGCGTCGCCTGGTGCAGCGACTGCGGCGAGTTCGCCAGCACCACGATCCGCTTGTCGCGGACCTCCCAGCCGTGGCAGTACGGGCACATCTGCACCTCGCGGCCCCACCGCTCCTGAAGGCCGGGGACGTCCGGCAGGACGTCGGTCACACCGGTCGTGACCAGCAACTGGCGGCCCTTGAGCCGGGTGCCGTCGGCCAGCGTGACGACGAAGCCTCCGCCGTCGGCGGGGGCGGCGTGCTCGACCCGCCCGTCGACGATCTCGCCGCCGTAGCCGCGGACCTCGGTGCGGCCGGTCTCCAGCAGGAGTCCGGGCGGCATGCCGTCGCGGGTGAAGAAGCCGTGCATGTGCTCGGCCGTCGCGTTGCGGGGCTCGCCCGCGTCCACCACGGTGACGCTGCGGCGGGCACGGGAGAGGACGAGGGCGGCGCTCAGCCCCGCAGGGCCGCCGCCGATGATCAGTACGTCTCGTTCAGTCATGCCGTGAGGATGCGCGACGCACCCTCAGATTGACAAACTTCTTTGCCGGAACTGCAATGGGCGCATGGAGACGACGGAGGATGTCCTGGCCGAGGTCGGGCCCAGGCTCAGAAGACTGAGGCAAGAGAGGAACGTCACGCTGGCCGCGCTCGCCGAAGCCACCGGCATCTCGGTGAGCACGCTGTCGCGGCTGGAATCCGGCAAGCGGCGGCCGAGCCTGGAGCTGCTGCTCCCGCTCGCACAAGCCCACCAGGTTCCGTTGGACGAGCTGGTCGGCGCCCCGGAGGTCGGCGACCCGCGGATCCGGCCCCGCCCCCGCAAGATGCACGACATGACCGTCCTGCCGCTGACCAGGCGGCCCGGCGGCGTCCAGGCGTTCAAGATGATCGTCCCGGAGCGCCGGTGGACGCCCGAGCCGCAGACCCACGAAGGCTACGACTGGCTCTACGTGCTGAACGGGCGGCTGCGCCTCTTCCTGGCGGGCCGCGAACTGATCCTGGAACCGGGGGAGGCCGCCGAGTTCGACACCCGGCTGCCCCACTGGTTCAGCGGCGCCGGCGGGCCCGTCGAGCTGCTCAGCCTGTTCGGGCCGCAGGGCGAGCGGATGCACCTGAGGGCCAGACCGCAGCAGAAGTGACATACCTTGGGTATCCGTGCAGACCGCCCAACCCCTCGGATCCCCGGAACGACAGAAGGCACCCCCCATCGCGTGGGTGCTGTGGACCACCGGCGTCCTCGCCTACGGCGTGGCGGTACTGCACCGGACCTCCTTCGGCGTCGTCGGCCTGGACGCCGTCCACCGCTTCGACGCCTCCGCCGGCATCCTCGCGTCCTTCACCGTCCTGCAACTCCTCGTCTACGCGAGCCTCCAGGTCCCCGTCGGGCTGATGCTCGACCGCGTCGGCCCGCGCCGCATGGTCGCGGGCGGCGCGCTGCTCATGGCCGCCGGCCAGGGGCTCATGGCCGTCTCCACCGACATAGGCACGGCCGTCGCCGCCCGCGTCATGGTCGGCGCCGGCGACGCCATGACGTTCATCAGCGTCCTCGGCATCGTCGTGACCTGGTTCCCCGCCCGGTACGTCCCGGTCGTCACGCAGCTCACCGGCCAGCTCGGCCAGCTCGGCCAGATCCTCAGCGCGATCCCGCTGGTCGCGCTGCTGCACGGACCCGGCTGGGGCACCGCGTTCGGATCGGCCGCCGCGCTCGGCGTCCTCATCGCCGTGCTCGCCTTCGCCGTCCTCCGGAACGGTCCAGGCCGCGCCGACGTCCCGACCCTGCGCGAGACGGGCACCAACCTGGTCGCCGCCTGGCGCCACCCCGGCACCCGCCTCGGCCTCTGGACGCACTTCGTCACCCAGTTCCCCTCCCACACGTTCGCGCTGATGTGGGGCTACCCGTACCTGGTGTCCGGGCAGGGGATGCGACCCGCCGCGGCGTCCACGCTCCTGACGGTGTTCGTGCTGGTCAACGTCGTCGCCGGGCCGTTCATCGGACGGATGGTCGCCCGCTACCCGCTGCGCCGCTCCTGGCTCGTCCTCGGCATCGTCGGGCTGAACATGGCCGCCTGGGCGGCCGTCCTCGCCTGGCCGCCTCCCGCCCCCGCCTGGCTGCTGGTCGTGCTCGTCCTGTGCGTCGCGCTCGGCGGACCCGGCTCCATGATCGGCTTCGACTACGCCCGGACGTTCAACCCGCCCGGGCGGGTGGGCACCGCCACCGGCATCGTCAACGTGGGCGGCTTCTTCGCGTCCCTCGTCACGATCCTGCTGATCGGCATCGTCCTGGACGCCATGTCACCGGACGGGGACTTCACCCCCGAGGCCTTCCGGGTCGCGTGGACCGTCCAGATCGTGATCTGGGCCATCGGCATCACGGGCGTCCTGCGAAACCGGGCCCTTGCCCGCCGCCAAGCGGGTCTGGCTAAGCCCGCGCGTCGCAGAACCCGGCGAAGTCGTCGATGATGTCGGTGGCCGGGCCCTCCGCGTCGCGGAGCGCGACGATCGGCGCCTCCAGCCCCGGCCGGACCGTCATCAGATCCGTGACCGCGTCCACCAGCGCCCGCACCACCTGCCGCTCGGGATGGCGCACCGCGCTGTCCACCGCCTCGACATAACGGGGATCCTCCGGCGCCGGCGTGCCGTTCGCGCAGTTCCAGACGTCGACCGCCCGCAGCCCGTTGAGCGCGCGGATCATCGGCCGCGAATCAGCCGGCGGCAGCGACACCAGGACATCGAGCAGCTCCTCCACCGGCACGGTCGGGAGCACGCCGCGCACCACACCGAGCGTCTCCTCCACCACGGACTCGTGCTCGCCCGCGACCCGCACGACCCGGTGCCCGAGCAGATGCACCTCGCTGTACAGGACGAACATGCCCGTCGCCTGCCACGCCACCTGCTCCATCTCCGCGAACCCGGCCGTGCTGATCGCCGCCCGCGGCCACCCGCGCCCGGCCGCCACCGCCTCCAGCGCCTCCCGGTCGGCGTGCTCGGCGAGCAGCACCGTGTCCTCGTGCGCGTGGCTCACTCGTCCTCCCAGGCTCCGACGGGGTCGCCGTCCTCGTCCACCATGATCGCCGCACCGCCGAAATCGTCGTGGAACGCGTTGAAGGCGTCCGGATCGGGTTCGTGGTAGAGCAGGTCCTCCAGCCGCGCCAACTCCTCGGCGTCCGTCTCGGACAGCGCCAGCTCCTGCAGCAGGAACCGATGGTTGTACGAATGCGCGATCATGGCGAGGTTGGCGCGAACGGCCGGATCGGGATGCGCCGCCCACTCCCGGAGCTCCAGGCTCCGCCGCAGGTCACCGTGCCACAGCGCGGCGAGACAGCGCAGGCCCGCACCGACGGCGTCCGCGTCGTCCGGATCGTCGAGACTCCGCGCCAGATCGTCCTCGACGCCGAACTCCCAGCCGCCCAGCACACCGATCACGTCCAGCGGCAGGTCCTCCGGATACCGCTCGCCGTGCACCTCGTTGATCCGCCGCACCACCGGCCGGTGGCTGCCCGGCGACGGCCGGTACCGCACCGCCGCGCAGACGACCTCCCGCGTGTGGATCTCGATGGACAGCTGCGAACGCGAATGCAGCGTCCGCCACGTCATCGACGGCACCCGCCCCAGCCGCTGCAGCCGATGCCCGTCCCGGATCGGCGCGAGATCCATCAGCGACGGCACCATGCGCCCGCCGCCGCCCGGCGTCTCCTCGGGATACGGGTCCTCCTGCCGCGCACTGCCCCACGGCTGCGGATCGAGGAACTTCACGATCTTCGCGTACCGGTCGAGGGACGAACCGTCCGCCACCACGACGTCCTCGGCGGGGACGGCCTCCCACGGCGGGACGCCCTCCTCCGCCGGCACCTCCGGCACCGTCACCAGATGACGCAGCCCGAGGAACCCGCGGACGAACCGGGACAGCTCAACCCGGGCCGCCGGCGCCGCGGGAAACGGCTCACCCAGCACCTCCCGGACCCCCGCCGCCGTCGGCTCGACCGGAACCCACAACCACGCCGGATAGAAACCGCCGAGCGCGCACCACAGCACGTCCGGCTCGTCCGGGTCGACGTACCAGGCCGCCGCGAGCCGCTGCCGCGTCCAGCGCCGGACGGACTCCGGCCCCGTCCCGACCAGCAGCTTGCCCTTGCGCAGCAGCTCGTCGTCGACGTCGCGGTGCTCCAGGCTCATCGCCCCGGACTCCTCGACGTGCTGCCAGGCCGGCTCCCAGTCGGCGGGATCGAGCCACACGACACCGAGCCGCTCACCGGTCAGCCCGCCCCACCAGTCCGGGATCGCGAAATCGGTCATCGGGCAAACCTAGTGGCTCGGCCCCGGACCAGGGCACGTCAGGAGCGCAACTCCAGGGTGCAGCACTTGGGCCCGCCGCCCGCCTTCCGCAGCTCCGACAGCTCCACCGGGACGGGCTCGTATCCACGGGCCCGCAGCGTCCCGATCAACTCCGCGGCCTCCGCGTTGATCACCACGTTGCGCCCGTCGCACACGGCGTTGAGACCCAGCACAGCCGCGTCCTCCTCACTCGCGAGGACCGCGTCCGGGAACAGCCGCTCCAGCACCGCCCGGCTACCGGGCGAGAACGCCCCCGGGAAGTAGGCCACGTTCCCGCCCCCGAGCGGGAACAGTGCGGTGTCCAGGTGGTAGAACCGCGGATCCACGAGCCGGAGCGTCACCACGGGCCGCCCGAGGAACTCCTGCGCCTCCTGGTGCGCGGCGAGATCCGTCCGGAACCCCGTCCCGGCCAGGATCACGTGGTCGAGCGTGAGGAAATCGCCCTCACCCTCATTGGTGTGCTGCGCCTCCAGCACGTCGGCGAACCCGTTCTCCTTCAGCCACCCCGCATACGCGGGCCCCTCCGCGTGCCGCTCGGGATGCGTGAACCGCGCCCCGTACACCCGCCCGCCGACCACCAGCGCACCGTTGGCCGCGAACACCATGTCGGGCAGCCCCTCGATCGGATCGATGAGACTCACCTCGTGCCCGAGCCCCAGATACGCCGCCCGCAGCGCCTCCCACTGCTCCACGGCCTTCCCGGCATCGGCCCCACGCGCCGGATCCATCCACGGGTTGATGGCATACGTGACGGCGAAATGCTCCGGCCGGCACATCAGAAAACGCCGCCGCAACACGGTCCGGGCAGCGCTCGGCTCCATCACCGGCATGACGCTCATGCATGTCTCCAGGAAACGTCCGAAGGGATTGACTCACCGGAAGCCTAGGAACAAAACACCCACGATCCAATGCGCAAACCTTGCTCTGCACAGCCACTTCGTTGCGTGTTCAGCCCGATGGAGCCTCATTCATTGCGCACGCGGTCCGGCCACCCCTGGCATCGGGACGAGCGCCCCGGCGACGCCCTCGCCCGCCAGCCGCCTCAACCGCGCCTCCGCGTGACCCGCCCATAGCGCGGCGGTGCCTCTGGCAGCCGAGCGGTCATCCTCGTCCAGGTACGCACCGATCACACCGGGCTGGGTGGCTTCAGGCGTCCTGTTCTGCGCCGATGCCTACCGCCTCGCACGCACCCACAACGGGCACGCTTTCGGCGGATCCGAACGACAGGTTTGAAGTTGATGTACGTGATTACGTACACTGCAAGGAAAGGGGAGGTGCGATGCATCCGATGTCCGCGAGCGAGTTCCGCTCCAACCTGGCTGCCACCCTGGACCGCGTCACCGAAGATCTCGACGAGATCATCGTGACCCGGCCCAACCGCGACCCCGCGGTTGTGATCAGCCTGCGCGAGTACGAGTCGCTGAAGGAGACGGCGTTCCTGCTCGGCTTTCCCGCCAACGCCCGCCACCTCGCCGCCTCGATCCAGAGCCTGCGTGGCGGCCAGGCCCAGCCGCACGAACTCATCGAAGACGGTGAGCAGGAAGCCGAGTGAAGATCCTCTTCACGCCGGAGGCCTGGGACGACTACCTCTGGTGGCAGCGGAACGACCGCGCGACCCTCAAACGATTGAACCGGCTGATCGAAGACATCTGCCGCAACGGTTACGAAGGCATTGGTAAACCAGAGCCCCTCCGTCAGAACCTGGCGGGCTTCTGGTCACGCCGAATCACCACCGAACACCGCATCGTCTACGTCATCGAAGCCGACACCGTCCAGATCATCGCCTGCCGCACCCACTACGAATGAGCGCCTACCGGACGCTTACGTGTCGGCGAGATGACAAGGGGGACGTGGAGCGGACACGACTTCCTCGCACGCCGATCGCAACCGTACGCACTGATCACGCCGGGCTGGGTGGCTTCAGGCGTCCTGTTCTGCGCCGCGATCGGGGGCGGTCATGTCGCCCGTTCCGGGTGTGCCGTCGGCTAGGCCGTAGCGCAGGTAGACGGTGCCGCTCGGGGTGGCGGCCGGTGGTTCGAGGAGGGTGATGTTCGTGGGCACCGCGCCACCGTCGAACACCTTCTTCCCGACGCCGAGCACGATCGGGTGCACCCAGAGGTCGAGACGGTCGAAGAGCTTCTCGCGCAGGAGGGTCTGGACCAGGTCCAGGCTTCCGACGACCTTCACGTGCTCGTGCCGGTCACGGATCTCGCGCACCGCGCCGGCCAGATCCGGGCCGAGCTGCGTGGACCCGGCCCACGGCAGGTCGGGCCTGCCGCGGGAGGCCACGTACTTCGGGACGCTGTTGAAGAGCGTCGCGATCCCGTTGTCCTGGCCGCCCTCCTGGTACGGCCAGTAGGAGGCGAAGATGTCGTAGGTCCGCCGGCCGAGCAGGAGGGCGTCGGTGCCCTCGTACGCGGCCCCGACCTGCGCCCCGGCGACCTCGTCGAACAGGGGCGCCTGCCAGCCGCCGAACGGGAACCCCGCCGGGTCCTCGTCGGGGCCGCCGGGCGACTGCCCGACGAGGTCGAGGGTCGCGAACATCTCGATCTGGATGAGGCCCATGCTTCCTCCCGATGAGTTGGATGTCTCCGTCAACAGGTGGACCTGCGGGCTCCGGCAGACTCATCGCTGCGACGTCGCACGTCGACCGCCTCCTGGTCGTGGAGGGCGTTCAACTGGAGGCGGAGGGCCAGGCGGGTCTGGGGGGACGAAAGGTCCAGCGCGGTCACTTCGGCCATTCGGCGGAGGCGGTGGCGGAGGGTGTTGGGGTGGACGGCCAATGCCTGCGCGGTGCCCTTGGTGTCGCCGTAGTGGTCGAGCCAGGCGGTGAGCGTTGGGAGGAATGCCGTGCCGTGGGTTTCGTCGTGTGCTTTCAGCGCGGGGAGTGGGCCGCCGAGGAGGCCGGTGTCGGTACGGGTCGCCTTTCTGGCGCGTTCGACAATTACCGCGTCCCAGGCGTCCTCCAGGAGGACCAGCCCTGGGGCGAGGCGGCCGGATGTGACGAGGGCGTCCAGTTCGGCGGCTTCGGCTCGGGAGCGGGGGAGTTCGGTGTGGGAGTGCGCGGTGCCGCCCGCCGCCGCGTACAGGGTGCGGTCGTGGTCGCGGACGCGGGTCAGGACGTGGCGTAGCCAGGGCATCGAGCCGGGGTCGTCGTCGCGCTGGGGGCGCGCGGTCAGCACGGCGAGGAGCGTGCCGTCGACGTCGGTGAGGAGGGGGCGGTGCCAGCCGAAGCGCTGGGTGATCGCGTCCCAGAGGTCGAGCCGTTGCCGGACGTCCTCGGTCTCGTCGACGCTGCCGAGGGTGACCACGCGCCAGGGCGGGGCGGGCGCGGTGATCCTGGAGCCGTCCCGGAGTGCGGTGCGCAGCTGGTCGGCCGACACGCGGCGGGCGACGCCCGCTTCGGCGCGCAGGCGCAGCAGGTGCAGGGCGAGGACGGACGCCAGGTCGGTGAGCCGCCGGACGCGGTCCCGGGAGACCGGCGTCCTCGCCACGACCCAGATCGAGCCGAGCCACTCGCCTCCGGCGCGGACCGGGATGACGAGGCGGGGCAGCATGCCGTCCGGCCCCTCGGGGACGAACACCGGATCGCTCGACCGGGCCAGCCTGCGGAAGACGCCGGACGCGCGGAGGTGGTCGATGACCTGGGACGGGACGCGCCGCCCCACGATAGTCGAGACGCGGGCCGGGTCGGTGGTGTCCTGGCGGCCCGAGTAGGCGAGGACGCGTGAGCGGGCGTCCTCAAGGGTCACCGGGGCGTCGGCGATCTCGGCGGCCGTGTCGGCGAGGGCGTACAGGTCGTTGTGGACGCCCTGCGCGCCGGGCGGCCCCGGGAGCGGCGCGTAGGCGCGGTCGATGGCGCCGCGCACGAGCCAGACGACATGCGTCCAGGAGGTGTCGGGCTGGAGTTCGATGAGCGCCGGCCTCAGCGGGCTTGCGGCGGCGATGACCTCGGGATCGTCGGCCAGGGGAGCCTTCAGGACGACGCCGTCCGCGCCTGCCGCGTCGGCCCGTTCGAAGAGCGCCACGGCATCGGCGGGTCCGGTCACGCCGACGCCGAGAACGATCTCGCCCGGCTGCCCGGCCGTTTCGCCCGGCTCGGCCAGGACGACGTCGTGAACCTGTGCGTCGTGGCCGTTCTCGACCATCCGCAGTAGCCCTGGGCCAAGGGAATCGACGAGATCGGTCAAGCTGATCATCCGGCGGCCCCCATTCGAAGGGTTTGTGCTCTTCACACTATGTGGGCCGCCGGGATTGGCCGAACGCGACAGAGACGACCGTCACATGCCGGGTAAGCATGGAGTTAACACCTATGCCAAGGAGATGAAGGGCATGGCTCTCGACACGCGTCGCGTCGCAGTCGTGGGGGCCGGGATGGTCGGCCTGTCCACCGCCTGGTTCCTACAGGAGCACGGCGCCGACGTCACCGTATTCGACCGCGACGACGTGGCGGCCGGAGCGTCCTGGGGCAACGCCGGATGGCTGACCCCGGGCCTCGCGACGCCGCTGCCCGAACCGGCCGTCCTCTCCTACGGCATCCGGGCGGTGCTCAGCCCGTCTTCGCCGGTCTACGTCCCGCCGAGCGCCAGCCCGCGCCTGCTCAGGTTCCTCGCCGGGTTCGCGCTGAACAGCACCGAGGCCAAGTGGCGGCGCGCGATGGAGTCCCTCGTGCCGATCAACGGCCGGGCGCTGCCGAGCTTCGACGCGCTCATCGAGGGCGGCGTCAAGGCGGAGACCAACGAGGCCGGATCGTTCCTCGCCGCATACCGGACGGCCGGCGAACGCACCGCCCTCCTCGAAGAGATCGAGCACATCCGCGCTGCGGGCCAGAAGCTGGAGTACGAGGCCCTCAGCGGGGACGAGGCCCGTGCGGTGGAGCCCGCGCTGTCCGACGAGATCGGCGCGGCGGTCGTGCTGCGCGGCCAGCGTTTCATCAATCCCGGACGGTTCGTGCACGCCCTCGCCGACTCCGTCCTCGACCGCGGCGGCAAGATCCGCACGGGCGAGGCGGTCACCGACATCCGCGACGAATCCGGCGGCGCCGCCGTCCGCACGGCCGGCGGCGACCTCGAACCGTTCGACACCGTCGTGATCGCGAGCGGCGTGTGGCTCGGCGACCTCGCCCGCCGTTTCGGCGTCCGCGCCCTCGTGCAGGCCGGTCGCGGCTACAGCTTCAGCGTGCCGATGGAGCGCGTCCCGGACAACCCGGTGTACCTCCCGTCCCAGCGCGTGGCGTGCACGCCGCTGGGCGACCGGCTGCGCGTCGCCGGGATGATGGAGTTCCGCCGCCCGGACGCGCCGCTCGACGCGCGCCGGATCAGGGCGATCGTCGAGGCCGCCCGCCCGCTGCTGCGCGGCGCCGACCTGGACGCGCGCCAGGACGAGTGGGTCGGGTCGCGCCCCTGCACCCGCGACGGCCTGCCCCTGATCGGCGCCACCCGCTCGCCCCGCGTCTTCGCCGCGGGCGGACACGGCATGTGGGGCATCACGCTCGGCCCCGCCACCGGCCGCCTCCTCGCCGGCCAGATCGTCACCGGCGACCGCCCGCCGGAACTCGCCCCGTTCAGCCCCCTCCGCTGACGACCTGGGGGTTTGGGCGGTTCTGGCACTTTCGTCCGGACGGGCGGCCCCGGCGCGCTACCGTCACTGGGTGATCAAGACACCCCGTGGCGGGAGGGACGCCAGATGGACGAGGTCGCGCCGCTGACCCGGGCGCAGAAGGTCCTGGCCGGGGTCGGCGGGCTGTTCTTCGCCGGGCTCGCCGGCCTGGGCGGCTACGGCTCGTTCGCCTCCGTCCGCGACGTGGCCGAGCCGTGGTTCGGCGGCCAGGCGTGGATCGTCCCCGCCGGAGTCGACCTCGGCATCCTCGCCCTGGTCTCCGTCGCGCTCCTCCTGGAATGGCTCGCCATGCCGATGCCGGCGCTGCGCTGGATGGCGTTCGCCTTCACCGGCGCGACCGTCTGGCTCAACGTCTCCGCCGCGCACGGCGACGCGACCGGCATGGTGATGCACGCAGCCATGCCGATCCTGTTCATCACGTTCATCGAGGCCGTCCGCCACGCCATCCGCCGCCGCGCGGGCATCGCCGCCGGAACCGTCCGCGAAGGCATCCCCGTCGCACGCTGGCTGCTGGCCCCGTTCTCGACCTTCCGCCTGTGGCGCCGCATGGTCCTGTGGCAGATCACGTCCTACCCGCAGGCCCTGACCGCCGAACAGCGCCGCCGCCACGCCCTGGCCCTCCTGAGCGAGCACTACGGCCGCAAGTGGAAGACGCGGGCGCCCGCCGACATCGTCTGGATGCTCTCGGACGGCGTCATGCTCGACGAGGCCCTCACCCGCGTCACCGAACTCACGACACCGAAACCCGAGGACCCCCCGCC
>NZ_SMKK01000192.1 GCF_004348425.1 Actinomadura sp. 7K507 | reverse complement strand
GCCCCGGGGCGGGGCCGCCCCTTTCCCGGCGCCGTCCGACGGTGCCCCGCTCGTCTCGCGTGACGTCGCCCGCGCCCTGGCCGTGCGGCGGCGCGGGTCAGAGGCGGACGGTGTTGTGGGTGAAGCGGTGGCGGTAGGTGGAGGCGGGCAGGCCGTAGTGGGCCTTGAAACGGCGGGCGAAATAGTTCTGGTCCGCCCATCCGACCGCTCGGCCGATCTGCGTTATCGACTGGTCGGTGTGGAGGAGGAGCGCGGCGGCCTTCTCGACGCGGTGCCTCGCCAGGTAGGTCATCGGTGGCAGGCCGGTCGCCGATTTGAAGAGGCGGACGAGGTAGCCGGGCGTCAGGTGGAGCTGGCCGGCCAGTTCCGTCAGCGTCCACCGGTGGGCCGGGCGCGCCTCAAGGAGCCGCATGGCCCGGACGACGGCGGGATGCGTCGGGCCGGTGGCGGCGTGCTGGGCGGACACGGCCCGCGCGAGCCGGCTGATGAACAGCGTGAGGTGGCCGATGATGTCGCCGCGGTGCCCTTCGACGGGGGTCCGGCAGAGGCGGTCCAGGGCGTCGAGGTGAACGACGGACGCCTTGAGCGCTTGTGAGTCGAGGCGTGTGATCAGCATTCCGCGCCGCTGCATCGAGTTGGGGCCGGTCCACAGGAGGTATCCGAGGAGGGGGTCCTCGCGGGTCCAGGCCAGCTCGTGCTGGAGCAGTTCGGTACTGAAGCAGCAGTTGAACACGTCGAGGCCGACGCAGTCCTCGTAGCCGTGCCAGACGCCGGGACGGAGCAGGATCGCCTCTCCCACCTGCAGTCTTCGTCTTCCGTCCAGGGAACGGTGGACGCCCTGGCCGCCGGTGACGACGGCGATCTCCACGAAGCTGTGCGTGTGGACGGTGCTGTCGCCATCGTGGATGTAGTGCCCGGCATAGGCCGGGGACCCGTGGGTGAAGTACAGGAGCCGTTTGGCCGTGCCGATCTGGGGCGGGTCCATGCCGCGCACCCTAGCGTGATCGCCGAGGTGCGTTTTGTGCTAACGCATGTCCATATCGGGCTATCGAGGCAGGTGGGCGCGGGCGCACGATCCCTCCCATGAACGAGCGTCTTGGGGCCGCCGGTGGTCTCGCGTCCCGGCGGCGGCCCGCGGCGGCGCGAAGACCGCGCCGGATGGGACGGCCGCCGGGGTGGTTCCTGCTGCCCGCGCTGGCCCTGTACGCGTTCGTCGTGCTCGTGCCGAGCGTCCAGGGCGCCGGGCTGGCCTTCACCGACTGGGACGGGCTGAGCCCGACGAGGCACTTCGTCGGCCTGGACAACTTCCAGCGGATGCTGGAGGACCCCGCCGCGCGGGGCGCGCTCCGGCAGACGCTGATCATCGCGGTGGCCGTCACGATCATCCAGAACGCGATCGGGCTGCTGCTGGCGCTGGGCGTCCACAGCGTGATCAAGAGCCGGTTCGTGCTGCGCGTCCTGCTGTTCGCGCCCGCGGTGATGACGCCGGTCGTCACGGCCGCGCTGTGGAAGTACATGCTGGCGCCCGAGGGGGCGTTGAACAGCCTGTTCGGCGCCGTCGGGCTGGACGGGCTGCGGCAGAACTGGCTGGGGGACCCCGACCTCGCGCTCGCCAGCGTCATCGGGGTGATCATCTGGCAGTTCTCCGGCTATTCGATGGTCATCTTCCTGGCCGGGCTCCAGGCCATACCGAACGAGGTCCACGAGGCGGCCGCGGTGGACGGGGCCGGGCCGTGGCGGCGTTTCCGCAGCGTCGTCCTCCCGCTGCTGGCGCCCGCGACGACCATCAACCTCATGCTGTCGATCATCGGCGGGCTGAAGCTGTTCGACCAGGTGTGGGTGATGACGTCCGGCGGGCCGGGCAACGCGACCGAGACCCTTTCCACACTCCTTTACAAGAACGCCTTCCAATTCAACGAGTACGGATACAGCGTCGCCATCGCGATCGTCCTCACGGTGTTCGTCGCGGTCATCTCCAGCGGCCAGTACGGGCTGCTGCGCCGGCAGGAGAGGACGACCCGGTGAACCGGTACACGGCGCTCACATTCCTGCGCGAGATCGTGATGGTGGCGGTCGCCGTCGTCATGGTGTTCCCGCTGTACGTGCTGGTGAATCTGTCGCTGCGGGACCCCAAGGACGGCCGTTCGGTGATCGCCCCGACGACGTCTCCGACGCTGGGCAACTACGCGGACGCCTGGCGGGAGGCCGGGCTGGGCGGCGCGATCGTCAACAGCATCGTCGTGACCGCGCTGAGCGTGGCGTTCATCGTGGTCGTGTCGGCGATGGCGGCGTATCCGCTGGCCCGGGTGACCGCGCGCTGGTCGCGGTGGTTCTTCCTGCTGGTGATGCTCGGGCTGCTGCTGCCGTTCCAACTCTCCCTTCTGCCGCTTTACCAGACCATCCGCGACCTTCATCTGCTGGGCACACTCTGGTCCCTCATCCTTTTCTACAGCGGCCTTCAGATTCCCTTCGCGACGTTCTTGTACGTCGGGTTCCTGCGGGCCGTCCCACGTGATTACGAGGAGGCGGCACTCATCGACGGCGGAACCCCCTTCCAGGTCTTCTGGCGTGTGGTCTTCCCTCTCCTGAGACCCATCACCGGAACGGTCATCATCCTGAACGCGATCTTCATCTGGAACGACTTCCTCACCCCCTTCCTGTACCTGAGCGGCGGTGACCAGCAGACGATTCCGGTGGCCGTTTTCGGATTCCTCGGCCAGTACGTCTCGCAATGGAACCTGGTGTTCGCCGGGCTCGTCCTGGCGATGCTGCCGATCCTGGCCGTCTATTTCGTGATGCAGCGGCACATCATCAAGGGATTCGCTGGAGGGCTGAAGGGATGAGCGAAGGGCTGACGCCCTACGGGCTGACCTGCGAGATGCTCGACCGTCCTCTCGGGCTGGACGAACAGCGTCCCCGGCTGTCGTGGAAGCTCCGCTCGGCCCGGCGCGGCGACGCCCAGAGCGCCTATCGCCTCGCCGTCGCCCTCAGCGAAACCGACCTGGACACCGGCCGTCTCATCTGGGACAGCGGGCGCCGGCCGGCACCGGACGGCGTGCTGATCCCCTACGACGGGCCGCCGTTGCAGTCGTCCACGCGCTACCACTGGCGCGTCACCGTCTGGGACGTCGAAGGGCGGCAGAGCGGACGAGCCGATTCCTGGTTCGAGACGGGGCTGCTACACGACGACGACTGGCAGGCCGTGTGGATCGCCCGCGATCCCGCGTCGGCGCCGGTCATGGAGCCTCCCCGCGGGACCGACCGCACCGACCGCACGCGTCACCTGCGACCCTGCGCCCACCTGCGCGGACCGTTCGTCCTGGACGGCGGGCGGCCCGTACGAGCCAGGGCGTACGTGAGTGCGCGCGGCCTCTACGAGCTGCGGCTCAACGGCCACCGCGTCGGCGACGCCGAACTCGCGCCCGGCTGGACGGAGTACGCGCGGCGCGTCCAGTACCAGACCTACGACGTCGGCCATCTGCTCAACGACGGCGACAACGTCCTGGGCGCCGTCCTGGCCGATGGCTGGTGGAGCGGCTTCGTCGGTTTCGACTCCCGCCGGCAGGCGATGCACTACGGCGACGCCCCCCAGCTCATCGTCCAGCTGCTGCTGGACTTCGCGGACGGGGCGCGCCGCTGGGTGCTGTCGGACGGCGGCTGGCGCGAACACGCGGGCCCCGTCCAATACTCCGACATGCTCATGGGCGAGTACGTCGACGCCCGCCAGGAGCTGCCCGGGTGGGACCGTCCCGGCTACGACGACACCGGCTGGACGGCCGTCGCCGTCGCGGACACCTCCACCGGCGTCCTCGAAGCGGCCTCGGACCCACCGGTCCGCGTCCTGGAGGAACTCCCCGCGAGGTCGGTACGGCGGCGCGGCGACCGGTTCATCGTCGATCTCGGGCAGAACATGGTCGGCCGCGTGCGCCTGACCGTCCGGGGGGCCGGGCGCGGCCGGAGGATCCGGCTGCGGCACGCCGAGATGCTCGCCGGCGACGAGCTCTACCTGGACAATCTGCGCACCGCCGAGGCCACCGACGTCTACATCACGTCCGGTGAGCCGGTGGAGACCTTCGAGCCCCGTTTCACCTTCCACGGCTTCCGCTACGTCGAGGTGACCGGCTACCCCGGTGACCTGCGGCCCAAGGACGTCACCGGCCGCGTCCTGGGCAGCGACCTCCCCTGGACCGGCGAGTTCGAGTGCTCGGACGCCACGGTCACGCGGCTTCAGGCGAACATCCGATGGGGCCAGCGCGGCAACTTCGTCTCGATCCCCACCGACTGCCCGCAGCGGGACGAGCGGCTCGGCTGGCTCGCAGACGCCCAGGTCTTCCTCCCCACGGCCTGCCGCAACGCCGACGTGGGCGCGTTCTTCGCCCGCTGGATGCGCGATGTCGTGGACGCGCAGCACCCCGATGGAGCGTTTCCCGACGTCGTCCCCGAGCTGTGCCTGGACCGTGAGGGCGCCCCGGCTTGGGGGGACGGAGGAGTGATCATTCCCTGGCAGCTGTACCGCCTGTACGGCGACCGGCGCGTCCTCGAACGGTCCTATCCCGCGATGAAGGCGTGGGTCGATCACGTCCACCGGAACAACCCCGGCCTGCTGTGGCGGACGGCGGTCGGCAACCACTACGGCGACTGGCTCCAGATCGGGGTCGAGACCCGCCGCGACCTGCTGGCCACCGCCTACTTCGCGCGCAGCGCCGAAATCGTCGCCGCGACCGCCGGCGTACTCGGCCACGATGACGACGCCAAGGAGTACGGCGCGCTTCACACCGCCGTCCGGGGAGCGTTCATCGACGCCTTCGTGGACGCCGGTGAGGGCCGCGTGGCGGGCGAGACCCAGACCGGCTACCTGCTCGCCCTCGCGTTCGACCTGCTGCCCGGCCAGGCCGTCCCCGCGGCCGTGGACCGGCTGGTCGCCGACATCGAGGCCCGCGACCGGCATCTGACCACCGGGTTCGTCGGGGTCGCGCTGCTGTGCCCGGTGCTGACCGCCCACGGGCACGCCGAACTCGCCTATCACCTGCTGCACCAGGACACCTGTCCGTCGTGGGCGTACTCGATCCGGCAGGGCGCCACCACGATCTGGGAGCGCTGGGACGGATGGACGCGGGAACGCGGCTTCCAGTCGCCCGCGATGAACTCCTTCAACCACTACAGCCTCGGCTCGGTCGGCGACTGGCTCTACGGCGGCGTGGCCGGCATCGGCCAGGCCGCCGGCTCCGTCGCCTACCGGGATCTGCTGCTCGAACCCGCCGTCGGCGGCCGCCTCACCTGGGCCCGCGCCCGCCAGGTGACCCCGCGGGGCACCGTGCTCTGCGGCTGGACGCTGGAGGACGGCGTGCTCGTCCTGGACGTCATCATCCCGCCGGGCCCCGAGGCCACCCTCGTCATCCCCACCGGCGACCCCGAGGGAGTGCTCGAGAACGGCCGGCCGCTCACCGGGGCGCCCGGCATCGAGATCACCGCAACCTTCACGGCGTCACCCGGCACGGCGTCAGCCAGCACGGCGTCACCCGGCACGGGCTCGCTGACCGTCCGGCTCGGCTCCGGCCACTACCGGTTCACCGCAGCCCCGCCCCGCCTTCAGGGCGGCATCCAACCCACCCCTCCAGGAAGACAGCCATGACATCGACCGCCCGAATCCCCCTCGCACTGACCCTGTCGGCCGTCACGCTCACCGCCACCGCCTGCAGCAGCGGCACCGGCGCGTCCTCCGCGGACGGCGGCCTGCGGGTCTCCGCCGTCGCCACCGACCGCGCCGGGACCGAAGCCGTCATCAAGGCGTTCAAGCAGGAGAACCCCGGCGTCGAGATCACCACCGCCTACGCCGACACCGACCAGTACCAGGGGACGCTGCGCACCCAGCTGTCGTCCGGCACCGCGCCCGACGTCTTCTTCGCCTGGCCGGGCAACGGCAACCCCGGCGCGATCGAGGTGCTGGCCCCCACCGGATACCTCGCCGACCTGTCCACACGTTCGTGGACGTCCGAGATCCCTCCCGGCATCAAGCCCGTCACCCAGGTAGGCGGCAAGACGTACATCGTCCCGCTGACCTTCGTGGGCATCGGCGCGCTGTACAACAAGAAGGCCCTGGACGAGGTCGGCGCCGAGATCCCGGCCACCTGGAAGCAGCTTCTCTCCTTCTGCGACGCCGCCAAGGCCGAGGGCAAGGTCGCCTTTGCGCTCGGCAACCAGACCGACTGGGTCACTCAGCTCGTGGACTACGCCCTCGTCCCCACCACCGTGTACGCCTCGAACCCCGACTTCGATCAGAAGATGAAGGCCGGGTCCGCCACCTTCGCCGGATCCGGCTGGAAGGCGGCGATGGACAAGTACCTGGAGATGAACGAGCGAGGCTGCTTCTCCAAGGACCCGCTCGGCACCTCGTTCGAAACCTCGGTCTCGCAGCTGGCCAAGGGCGACGCGGTAGCCGCGATCCAGGTGACGTCCACGCTCAACCAGCTCAAGTCGGAGGCGCCGGAGGGCACCGCGTTCGGACTGTTCCCCGTCCCCGCCACCGACGACCCGGACGAGACCCGCATGCCGGGCGCCGCGGGCGGCGCGTTCGCGCTGAACGCCAAGGCCGAGAACCCCGGCCTGGCCTCCGAGTTCATCGACTTCCTGGCCACGCCGCAGGCCATGAACCTGTACGCGGAGGCCACCGGCAACCTGCCGAGCTTCCCCAACGACCAGCACAAGCCCGACCCCGCGCTCAAGCCGCTCGTCGACTTCCAGAAGGCCGACAAGACCGTCCCCTTCATGGACCAGCGGTGGCCCAACCCCAAGGTGCAACAGGCCCACTTCACGGGCGTCCAGGAGATGTTCGCCGGTGACGCCGACCCTGCCTCCGTCCTGAAGCAGATGGACGCGGCCTATCAGGACGACTGACTTTCCGGTCGCCGGGTACGGGCCTGGCGCCACTTCTCCTCACAAGATCTACTGGGCACCCGCACGGCTTCACTAACGTTGACGCTGTGCGGGTGGGTGGGCCGTTGAACGGAGGGGGAGCATGGGGTACGGGAGTCATGCCAGGCGCGGTGTGCTGGCTGTCGTAGGCGGTGCCGTTCTGCTGGCCGGTATCGCGCTGCTCGTGCTGCCGGGGCCGGGAATGCTGCTGGTGCTGTCGGGGCTGCTCATCCTCTCCCGCGCGATCCCGTCCGTGGAACGGTTCGTCGAGCCCGTCCGGGTGCGGGCCGTGCAGGCGGCGGAGGAGAGCGTGACCTCGTGGTGGCGCCTCACCGGCTCGGTGCTGACGGGGCTGGCGCTGTTCGGCGCGGGGGTGCTGTGGATCGTCGAGCCGAGGCTGCCGCTCAGCGGGTGGAGCACCGGGCTGGGGCTCATCTTGTCCGGGATCATCCTGTACGCGCTTCTGTTCTGGAGCCATCGGCGCGTCAGGGCGCGGCGGCCCGGCTGATCTTCGTCCGGCTGGACTCCGTCCCGGCTGAACTCTGTCCCGACTGAATTTTTGTCCGGCGGAATTGATCCGGGCGGCGGGGTATGACCGTGCCATGGGTATGGGCATTGTTCTTCGACTACTCGTCGCCGCGGGACTCGCGGCGGACGCCATCATCCACTGGCGTTTCGCGCCTGACATGGCGCCGGGACCCAACACCCCCACCGACACCATTCCGGGGGACACGCTGTTCTACGGCCAGGCCATCGCGGCCGCGGCGGCGGGCCTGCTCGTCCTGGTGTGGGCGCGCAGGTGGACGTACGCGATCGCGTTCCTGGTCGCCGCGAGCGCCGCCGGGGCCGTCGTCCTCTACTACTTCGTCGATGTCGGGCAGCTGGGCCCGCTGCAGAACATGTACGACCCGTCGTGGTACATGGACAAGACGATCAGCCTCGCGGGCGAGGGGGTCGCGGCGCTCGCGGCGCTGATCGGATTCTTCACGGTCGCGCGGACCCGGGACCGGGAGAGCGAACCGGTCCCTTACCCGTGACTTCACGGGTGGTGACGGTGCCGGAAGACCGCATCCGGCCGCATGCGCCGCATGCCGCCGGATGCGAAGGCGCCCGCCGGGGAGAGCGGATATCGTTGCGTCCCCTGGCGCATCTGCGGGAGAATCCCATGCCACCGAATTTCGATACCAGCGTCCCCAATATCGCCCGGATCTATGACGCGATGCTCGGCGGCAAGGACAACTTCGCCGCCGACCGGGACGCCGCCGACCGGCTGACCGAGGTGGAGCCGCTGGCGCCCCTGTACGCGCGCCAGCACCGGGAGTTCATCGGACGGGCCGTGCGGCTCGTGGCCGGGTACGGGATCCGCCAGTTCCTCGATGTCGGGACCGGCCTGCCCACCATGGACAACGTCCACCAGATCGCCCACCGGCAGGCGCCCGGCTCGCACGTGGTGTACGTCGACAACGACCCGAACGTGTGCGCCCATGCCCGCGCGCTGCTGGCGGACGATCCCGGCACGGTCGCGGTCGTCGAGGAGGATCTGCGGCGTCCGGAGGAGATCCTCGCCCATCCCGAGACCCGCCGTCTGATCGATTTCGACGAGCCGCTGTGCGTGCTCGTCACGGCCGTCCTGCATTTCGTTCCTGACGCCGATGATCCGCACCGGTCGATCAGGGTCCTCACCGAGGCGATGTGCCCGGGAAGCCATCTGGTCATCTCCCATATAACCGATGAGGAGGTGCGCCGGACGCGGCCGGACGACAACCGGACGGGAATGGACGTGTTCGCGAAGAGCAACGCCCCCATGCATCCGAGGAACGTCCCCGACATCGAACGGTTCCTGGACGGCCTGGACAGACACGAGCCGGGCCTCGCGTGCATCTCGGAATGGGCCGCGCCAAATCTCTCGGTCATCCGGGACGATCTCCGCGACACCTGGCTCGGAGCGGTGGCGCGCAAGCCCTGATCAGCGGGTCGTGACCGCCATCGGAAGGGACGCGAAGCCGCGGATGTAGATGGACTGGCGGCGCCGTCCGGCGGTCGGGTCCAGATCGTAGTCGGCGACCCGGTCCACGACCTCCTCCAGGACGATCCGCGCCTCCAGCCGGGCCAGCGCCGCACCCAGGCAGAAATGCGGGCCGCTGCCGAAACTCGCCATCTCGCCGGTGTCCCGGTCCAGGTCGTATTCCTCGGGCCGGTCGAAGACCCGCGGGTCCCGGTTCGCCGCGCCGGGGAGCATCATCATCCGGCTGCCGGCGGGCAGCCGCGTCCCGTGCAGTTCGACGTCCTCGGTGAGGGTCCGCAGCTGGGTCGGTGCGGGGGAGTCGTAGCGCAGGGTCTCCTCGACCCATGCGGCGGTCTGCCCGTCGAACGCCTTCGCGCGCTGCTCGGGGTGCCGCCACGCCCAGTAGAAGGCGTTGCCGAGGAGGTTGGTGGTCGTCTCGTTCCCCGCGCCGACCAGCAGGTGCAGGAACGCGATGATCTCGTCGTCGGTCAGCGGGTCCTCGTCCACGGCGGCGTCGAGCAGCGCGGAGGCCAGGTCGTCGCGGCGCTGCCCGTGCCGGTCCGCCACGATTTCGGCGAAATGCCCGACCAGTTCCAGGAGCGCGGTCGCGCCTTCCTGGCTGATCTCCTGCGTCCCCGGCTCGCGGTGCAGCGCCGCGTCCGCCAGCCGGCGCAGCTCGGGCCGGTCCGCCTCGGGGACGCCGACCAGTTCGGAGATGACGTCGGTGGGCACCGGCGCGGCGATGTCGGTGACCAGGTCGAACTCGCCGCGTTCCAGCGCCGCCTCGACATGGCGCCGGGCGATCGCCCGGATGCCGGGCTCCAGCTCCGCGATCCGCCGGGGCGTGAACGCGCGGGACACCAGCCGGCGCATCCGGGTGTGCTCGGGCGGGTCCATCGCGATGAACGACATCGCCTTGCGGGCCTGCGGACCCCAGGCCCGCTGTTCCAGCAGCGGCCCGTTGGCGCTGGAGAACCGGGCGGCGTCGCGGAACGCGGCGACCACGTCGGCGTGGCGGGACAGCGCCCAGAAGTCCAGCTCCTCGTTCCGGTAGAGCGGGGCCTCCTCGCGCAGCCGCGCGTACACCGGGTACGGGTCCGCGTCGACCTGGAGGAAATCGTAGGGATTGAACGCCACGCCCACTTCGGCCTCCCTATCGGCTGGATGACCACCTTCTCCTGACTCGTTCCCGAACGCCACACCATGATCGTCAAGCGACCGGTAGCGGCCAGCGCCCGGCACGACCACGGCGGCCGCGCGAGCCGCATGGGGGCCGGTCCAGGGGGTAGCCCCCGCGGTATGAACATCGCCGACGTCACCATCGACCTTGAAGATGCGGCGCTGCCGGGCGATCTGGCCCTCCCGGACGAGCCGGGCGGCGTGGTGCTGTTCGCCCACGGCAGCGGAAGCTCCCGGCACAGCCCGCGGAACCGGGCCGTCGCGACCGGCCTCAACGACGCGGGGATCGGCACCCTGCTGATCGACCTCCTCACCGCACGCGAGGACGAGACCGACGCCGTCACCGGCGAACTGCGCTTCGACATCGGCCTGCTGACCCGCCGGCTGGCCGGGGCGATCGACTGGCTCACCGCCGCGCCGCCGACGGCCGGCTACCCGATCGGGCTGTTCGGGGCGAGCACCGGGGCGGCGGCCGCCCTCGCCGCGGCGGCGCAGCGGCCCGGACGCGTCGGCGCGGTCGTGTCGCGCGGAGGGCGCCCGGACCTGGCCGGGGACGCCCTCGAACGCGTCACCGCGCCGGTGCTCCTGATCGTCGGGGCACGGGACCCGCAGGTGCTGCGGCTGAACGACGACGCGGCCGGACGGATGCGCGCCGCCGAGCACAGGCTGGAGGTCGTCCCGCGCGCCTCGCACCTGTTCGAGGAGCCCGGCACGCTCGAGCAGGTGACGGCCATGGCCGCCCGCTGGTTCGACCGCTACCTGACGCAGCACGCCACGGTGTCATGACCGCGGACCGGCCCCGCGGGTGAGGTGGCCGTCCGGCCGGCCGGTGAGCGCCGGGGGGAGCGGGAGCGCCCGTTTGAGGATCTTGCCGGTCGGGCTGGTCGGCATCTCGTCCACGAACCAGATCCGCCGCGGGTACTTGTAGACGGCGACGCGTTCCCTGACCCACAGGCGCAGCTCGTCCGCGCTCGCCGGGGCCCGCAGCGCCACCGCCGCCGCGATCTCCTCGCCGACCTCCGGATGCGGGAAGCCGACGACGGCGGCCTGGCGCACCGCGGGATGCTCGTACAGGACCTCCTCGACCTCCCGCGGGTACACCGTGTAGCCCGCCCGGATGATCACGTCGCGGCGCCGGTCGACCAGGAAGAAGAATCCGTCGTCGTCGACCCGGCCGAGGTCGCCGGTGTGGAACCAGCCGTCGCGGACCGCGTCCGCGGTGGCCTCCGGGTTGTTCCAGTAGCCCTTCATCACGTTGGGCCCGCGCACGATGATCTCCCCGATCTCGCCGCACGGCAGCTCCCGGCCGTCGTCGCCGACCACCCGCATCTCCACCTCCCGGACGGGCCGCCCGATCGACCCCTGCCGGCGGCCGCTGCCGCCCCGGTTGGACGCCGACAGCGGGGACGTCTCGCTCAGCCCGTAGCCCTCGATGATCGGGCAGCCGTACCGGGTCTCGTACTCGCGCAGCACGTCCAGCGGCATCGCCGCGCCGCCGGACACGCAGATCCGCAGCAGCGACAGGTCGGACACGCCCGGCTGGTCGAGCAGCGCGATGTACATCGCCGGGACGCCCTGGAACACCGTCACGCCGTCCCGCCGGATGATCTCCAGGACGCGGACCGCGTCGAACCGGGGGAGCAGCGTGAGGTGCCCGCCCGCGTGGATGGTGGCGTTGAGCGCGCACGTCTGGCCGAACGCGTGGTACAGCGGCAGCGCGCCGAGGACGACGTCGTCCACCCCGAGCGCGAGCATCCGCGCCACCGTCGCGGCGTTCCCGCGGAGGTTGGCGTGGGTCAGCTCGATCCCCTTGGCCCGCCCCGTCGTCCCGGCGCTGTAGAGGATCACGGCGGTGTCGTCGGCCGCCCGCTGGCCGATGTCGTGCTCGGGCGGCATCGTGCGCAGCAGCCGACGGAACTCGCCCGGTACCACGAACATGTAGTCGGTGCGCGAGTCGGCCGTCCCCGCCTCGACGGTCTCCGCGTAGGCGTGCCAGGCGATCACCAGCCGGGCCCCGCTGTCGTCGAGGTACGCGGAGATCTCCCGGCGCTTGAGCAGCGGGTCGAGCGGGACGACCACCGCCCCGATGCGCAGCGCGCCGTAGTAGACGACGGCGAATTCCGGGACGTTCGGGAGCATCACCGCGACACGGTCGCCCGGCCGGATCCCCCGCCGCCGCAGCAGCACACCCATCCGCGCGCTCATCAGCTCCAGCGCGCGATAGCTGAGCCCCTCCCGGTCAAGCGTGAGAACCGTCCGCCCGCCGAGCCGTTCGGCGGCGGCCCGGAGCCGCTCAGCGAGGTTCATGGGCCGACGGTACGTCGGCGGTCCCGTCCCTCTCATTGGTCGCGGAGACCAGTCTTTTCCGCCCGGGATTGGTGGCCGGTGGCCGGGTGGCTGGTGGCTGGGCGGCCGGTGGCTGCACGTCCTGCAAGGCGATGGCGACCAGCAGATCGACCAGGTCGGTGAAGTGCCGGAGGTTGCGCCCGGTCCGCTCCTGGATGCGGCGGAGCCGGTACTGGGCGGTGTTGTGGTGGATCTGCAGCTGCTCGGCGGCGGCGCGCAGGTTGAGGTCGGCGGCGGCGAACGCCCGGATCGTCGCGGTCAGCACCCCGCCGCGCATCCGATCCTCCGACAGCAGTTCCGCGACCCGCGGGTCGACGAGGTGCCGGGCGGTGTCGTCGGCGCGCAGCGCCATGTACTCGAACGGGGAGATCCGCGGCAGCGCCGCCACGCCGCCGTCCTCCGGCAGGAACTCCAGTACCCCCCGCGCCTCCTGGTAGGCGCGCGGGATCTGCCCCGTCCCCTCGACCACCGTGCTGATGCCCATCGCCAGCACGATGCCCTCGGCGAGGAGGTTCTCCTGGACGGACTGGAGCCGGTCGCACAGCTTCCCCGGGTCGCCGCCGGGCCCGAGCGCGGGCACGGCGACGATCTCCGACTGCCGGACGATCGAGAGCGTGCGGTGCTTGGTGATCCCGGTCCGGGCGATCGCGGCGCACGCGGCGTGCCGGGCGTCCGCCTTGATGTCGGCCCCGACCAGCACGGCCGCCACCACCACCAGCGGGGCGCGGGTGTCGGGGTTCAGGCCGTGCGCGTGCGCGGTCGCGAGCTGCGGCCCGCGGGTGGGCGCATCCCCGTCCAGCAGCAGCTCCACGAGGTCGCGGCTCTCCCGGACGGTCTCCGCGGCGGCGTACTGCTGGAACTCGGCGTAGGCGTTGGCGGCGTGCGTGCTGGCGAAGTCGCAGTACCGCATCAGCGGGGACGCCAGCGTCAGCGCCGCCTCGTGCCCGGAGTACGACCGGCCGGCGTGCTCGACGACCGCCTCCCAGAAGACCTGCTGGCCGACGCGGAACGCGTTGATGTAGTCGGCCAGTTCGAATCCGGCCTGGGCGCGGCGCATCGACGCGCGGCGGGTGAAGGCGATGTCCTCGAAGGTGACCGTGCGTTCCTCGAGGAGCACGGCGAGCTTGGTGCGGTAGTGCTTGGCCACCTGCTCGCGGACGTCGGCGAGGAACTCGGCGCCCCTCGCCTCGTAGGCGGGGATCTCCTGCCGCATGGTCTCGACGGCCTTGTCCGCCAGTTCGCCGACGACATCGAGCAGTTCGGCGAGTATTCGTGAGCGTTCGGTACGGAGCGTCTCCGTACCGCTGAGCGTTCCCGTGCCGAATGCAGCGGACATGTCCGGATGATTGCTGGCTATCTCCCCAGCGTCAACGGTCCGTGACATGTCCGAGATGCACGCTGTGCGGCACGGACAATACCCAGGTCGCATCTTGGGTTCCCGTGCCCAATGTGCGTCCTGAGCGGCGGATTTTACGGTGAGGGCCCTGCACCAGAACACCGTTCTGTGGTGACCGCCCGCGCTCAGGAGGCCGGATGCTGGACGTTCACGATCTTACCGTCCGCTTCGGCGGCATCACCGCGCTGGGGGGTGTCGGCTTCGCCGTGCGGAGCGGCGAGATGGTCGGCCTGATCGGCCCCAACGGCGCCGGCAAGACCACCTTGTTCAACTGCCTGACCCGCCGGTACAACGCGGACGGCGGCACGGTCACCTACGAGGACGGCGCCCAGAACAAGCGGGACCTGCTCGCCGTGCCCCCGCACGCCATCGCCGGGCTCGGCATCGCCCGCACGTTCCAGAACCTCGGGCTGTTCCGGCTGATGTCCGTGCGGGACAACGTCATGGTCGGCGCGCACCCCCACGGCAGGGCCGGGTTCCTCGGCGCGAGCCTGCGGCTGCCGTCCGTCCGCGGCGAGGAGCGGCGGCTGCGCGGCGAGGCCGACGAGCTGCTCAAGCGGCTGGACCTGGCCGGCGTCGCCGACCATCCCGCCGCGGGACTGCCGTTCGGCATCCTCAAACGGGTCGAGCTGGCCCGCGCGCTGGCCGCCAAACCGCGGCTGCTCCTGCTGGACGAGCCCGTCAACGGCCTCAGCCACGGCGAGATCGACGAGTTCGCCGGCTGGCTCCAGTCGATCCGCGACGACTTCGACGTGACCGTGATCGTCGTCGAGCACCACATGGGGTTCGTGATGGGCACCTGCGACCGGGTCATCTGCCTGGACTTCGGCAAGAAGATCGCCGAGGGCTCGCCCGAGGAGGTCCAGCGCGACCCCGCCGTCATCGAGGCCTACCTGGGGACCGCCGCATGAGCGAGGCGAAGGAAGCGACGGAGACCGCGGCCGAGGGCGCCGACCAGGGCTACCTGGAGGTGGACGACCTCCACGCGGGCTACGGCGACGTGCGCGTCCTGCACGGGGTGAGCCTGCGGGTCGGCAGGGGCGACATCTGCGCGATCCTCGGGCCGAACGGGGCGGGCAAGACGACCCTCCTGCGGGCGCTGTGCGGAATGATCCGCGGGCGCGGCGCCGTCCGCCTCGACGGAATCCCGCTGCCGGCGCGCTCACCGGACGCCGTGGCGCGGCGCGGGGTGGCGCACGTCCCCGAGGGACGCGGGACGTTCATGCCGCTGACGGTCGAGGAGAACCTGCGGCTCGGCGCGTACGCGCGGCGGAACCGGGCCGAGGTCCAGGCCGACATGGACCGCGTGTACGGCTACTTCCCGGTGCTGAAGGAGCGGTTCAAACAGGAGGCGGGCAGCCTAAGCGGCGGCGAGCAGCAGATGCTCGCGATCGGGCGGGCGCTGATGTCGCGGCCCCGGCTCCTGCTGCTGGACGAGCCGTCCCTCGGCCTGGCGCCGCTGGTGGTCAGGGAGCTGTTCGGCATCGTCCAATCGATCAACCAGGAGGAGCGGACCACCGTGGTCGTCGTGGAACAGAACGCACATCTGGCCCTGGGCATCGCCGGGCAGGCGCACGTGCTGGAGAGCGGCCGGATCGTGCTGTCGGGCTCGGCGGCGGAGATCAGGGCCGACGAACAGGTCGCCCAGTCCTACCTCGGATACCGGATCTAGACATGGCCGACTTCCTGCAGCAGTTCGTCGCGGGGCTGGGCGCCGGCGCCATCTACGCGAGCCTGGCCCTCGCGCTCGTGCTGATCTACCAGTTCACCGGCATCGTCAACTTCGCCCAGGGCGAGCTGGCCATGTTCGCGACCTACATCGCCTGGACGTTCGTCAACGCCGGCATGTCGTTCTGGCTCGCGCTGGTCCTCACGCTGGCGATCTCGTTCGCCGGCGGCATGCTGATCGAACGGGTGATCATCCGGCCGGTGGAGGGCGCCCCCGTGCTGACCCTCGTGATCGTCACCGTGGGGCTGTTCATCTTCGTCAACGCCGCGGCCGGCTGGATCTGGACGTTCCTGATCAAGGACTTCCCCAACCCGTTCCCGTCCGGCGCGTTCCGCGCCGGCGGGGTCAGCCTCGGCTACTCCACGCTCGGCGTGCTCGCCGTGGTGGGCGGCGTGATGGGCCTGCTCTACCTGCTGTTCCGCTACACCAAGGTCGGCCTCGGGATGCGCGCGGTGGCCACCAACCCCGACTCGGCGCGGCTGGTCGGCATCCGGGTCGGCTGGATGCTGGCGTTCGGCTGGGGCCTGGCCGCCATGGTCGGCGCGGTGTCGGGCGTCCTCGTCGCGCCGCTGCTGTTCCTGGAGCCCAACATGATGGGCGGCGTCCTGATCTACGCGTTCGCCGCCGCCACCCTCGGCGGCTTCGACAGCCCGCTCGGCGCCGTGGTCGGCGGACTGATCGTCGGCGTCGCCGAGACCCTCGCCGGGTCGTACGTGGACGCCGTCGGCTCCGACCTGAAGATCGGCGTACCGCTGGCGATCATCCTCGGCGTCCTGCTGTTGCGCCCCCAAGGCCTGTTCGGACGAGCGGCGGTGGAGAGAGCATGAGCGAGTCCGTGGAAGCCACGCAGACCACGCGGGAGCAGGCGGCGGAGCCGGCCGAGCCGGGGCGGACCGGGCCGGAGACGCCACGGGAACGGATCATCGCGTTCGCCGTGCACAACCGGCTGCGGATCCTGTTCGGCGTGTTCCTGCTGCTGGCGGTGGCGGCGCCGTTCCAGCTGGTCCCGTTCCGGGTCTTCCAGCTCACGATGGTGATGGTGTACGCGGTCGCGCTGATCGGGCTGAACCTGCTGGTCGGCCACGGCGGGCAGATCTCGCTGGGCCACGGGGCGTTCTTCGCGGTCGGCGCGTACGGCACGGCCATCATGATGTTCCACTGGGAACTGCCCTACCTGCTGACCTTCCCGCTCGCGGCCGCGCTGGCGTTCGTGATCGGGCTGGCGTTCGGGATTCCGGCGACCCGGCTGCACGGGCTGTATCTGGCGCTGGTCACGCTCGCGATAGCGATCTTCACCGTCCCGCTGCTCAAGCGGTTCGAGTCGGTGACCGGCGGGTCGATGGGCCTGACGCTGGAGAAGCCCGCACCACCCGGGTGGACGGGGCTCGCGCCGGACCAGTGGCTGTACTTCCTCGCCCTGGCCGGGACGCTCCTCGCGTCCGCGCTGGTGTTCTTCCTGCTGCGCTCGCGGGTCGGCCGGGCGCTGCACGCCGTCCGCGACAACGAGGCGGCGGCCGAGGTCATGGGCGTCAAGCCCGCCTCCTACAAGCGGCTCGCGTTCGCCTGGAGCGCGATGTTCGCGGGCGCGGCGGGCTGCCTCTACACGTGGACGATCGGGTTCGTCTCGCCCGACTCGTTCACTGTGAACCTCTCGATCACGCTGCTGGCGGGGATGGTGATCGGCGGTCTCGGTTCGGCCTGGGGCCCGCTGCTCGGCGGCCTGTTCGTGATGTTCGTGCCGAGCCTGTCCCAGGACATCAACAAGGCGGCGCCGGGGGTCATCTTCGGGCTGCTGATCATCGCGGTGATGTACGTCGCCCCGACCGGGCTGGCCGGGCTGGTCGCACGTGCCGCGCACTGGTTCAACAAGACCCTCAGTAGCAGGATCCTCCGGAAGGGGTAAGGGCATGCGTCGATCAACGGGAAGAGGACGGTCGCCGAGAAGCGGTGGGGCGCTGCGGCGGGGGACGGCGGTGTCGGCGGCCGTGCTGCTGGCGGCGACGACCGCGGCGGCCTGCGGCGGGCGCGACGACGACGGCGGCGGCACCGCCTCCGGTGAGTGCGAGGGGCAGCAGACGACCGGCCTCACCGAGTCCTCGATGAAGCTCGGCGGCATCTACCCGCTGTCCGGCCCGGCCTCCGCCTACGGCGACATCCCGAAGGGCATCAAGGCCTACTTCGACTACGTCAACGCCGAGAAGGACGGGGTCGACGGCCGCAAGGTGGAGTTCGTCGTCCGCGACGACGGCTACCAGCCGCCGAAGGCGGTCGAGGAGGCGCGCAGGCTCGTCGAGCAGGAGCAGGTGTTCGCGCTGTTCCAGACCCTCGGCACGCCGTCGACGACGGCGACCTGGGACTACGCGAGCCAGCGGAAGGTGCCGCAGATCTTCGTGGCCACCGGCGCCTCCAAGTTCGGCAGCGACGACAAGCATCCGTGGACCATCGGCTGGCAGCCGAACTACGTCTCCGAGGGGCGGGTCTACGCCCAGCACCTGAAGACGGAGAAGCCGGAGGCCAAGGTCGCGGTCCTGTTCCAGAACGACGACTTCGGCGAGGACCTGCTGGGCGGCTTCAAGAAGGCGATCGAGGGCAGCAAGATCAAGATCGTCCAGGAGAAGAGCTACGAGGTGACCGACCCCAGCGTCGAGCCGCAGATGCGCGACCTGGCCGGTTCGGGCGCCGACGTGTTCCTCAACATCACCACGCCGAAGTTCGGCTCCCAGGCCCTGGCCGCCGACGCCAAGATCACGGACTGGAACCCGCTGCACATCCTGAACAACGTCGCCGCGTCCGTCACGGTGCTCAAGCCGGTCGGGTTCGAGAACGTGCAGGGCGTCGTGTCCTCCACGTACTACAAGGACCCGAACGACCCGCAGTGGAACGACGACGCGGAGATGAAGCTCTACAAGGAGAAGATGAAGCAGTACGCGCCGAACGCCGACCCGGCCGTCCCGTACCACGCCTTCGGCTGGGCGGTGGCCAGCAGCTTCCACAAGACGATGGACGCCGCCGAGTGCAAGACCCGCGAGGGCCTGCGCGACTCGGTGCGCAGCCTGAACAACGTCGAGGTCCCGATGCTGCTGCCCGGCGTGACCATGCAGACCGGCGAGGGCGACGGCTTCCCGATCGAGTCGATGCAGATGATGGAGTTCAAGGACGAGCGCTGGTCCCTGACCGGCGAGGTCATCGACACCCGCAAGGAGTTCGGCCCAGTAGGCGAGTGACCACCCACC
>NZ_SMKK01000191.1 GCF_004348425.1 Actinomadura sp. 7K507 | reverse complement strand
GCGCGGGAGCGCGTCCGGGGAGCGCGGGGGCGCGTCTGCGGCGGGACGGGCGGGTCCGGCATGGCCGTCAGGTCCCGCCTCGGCCGCGAGAAGGCCGGAGGTCTCCAGGTAGTGGCGGCCTCTGGGAGTGAGGTCCCACGCGTTGTGCCGCCACTCCTTGCGGCGCCACACGACGCCCGCGGACAGCAGCTTGCGGCCGACGCGGCTGACCTCGGTCTCGTCGGTGCCGAGCGCGGCGGCGACCTGCTGGTTCGACAGGCCCGGCCGGGCGGACACGGCGAGCAGGAAGCGGGCCGCGTGGCCGTCGGGCTGGAGGGCGAGCTGCAGGCCGGACGGGAGCCGCTTCAGCGCCCAGTGGACGACGTCGATCAGCCCGAGTATGCGGCCGCGCTGCTCGCGCTGAGGTCCGTCCAGGCCGCCGACGTCGAGGTAGTGGCGGTGGAGCCACTGAAGCCCGTCCTGGCATTCGACCAGGGCGGGCTCGTCGGCGCTGAGCGACGCGTCGGTGATGAGCATGCCGAGCGCGCTGAAGTGGCCGTCGCTGATGACCTTGGCGTGTTCCATGGAGTCGATGAGCCGCCGGACCTCCGTCCGGCGGTCGCGAACGGAGTCGGTCACTGCGCTCATGGTCACACTCCCGGGTCGACGGCTCCACCGGACATATCCAGGGTGCGCGCTTGCCAAGTGAATGTCAAGCGACGCTGATCAGCGTTCTGTAGCGGACGGCACGAAAAGCGGCGCGCGGGAGCGTTAGCATCGATCCACCACCCGTAACCGGTCGATCCCCCCGGGGGCGCTTATGACAGATCAGTTGGCTGCAGCCGCCTACCCGGCCGAACCAGCTGATCTCTTCGTCCATCTCTACGACTCGATCGCGGACGACGTCTTCCATGGTTGGACGGCCACGCACTGGTACGCCGAGGAGAGGGTGCGGCGGAAGGCCGGCGAGATCGCCGACGTGGTGCTGGAGCGCGGCGTCCTCGATCCCGCCGAGACCGCGCGGACCGTCGCCATGCGCGGGGACCTCGGGGCGTTCACGATCCTGCTCGGCCTCGACATCGCGCTGGCGCACGCGAGCCCGTACGCGCCGTACCACGACGCCCCGGCGCTGGCCGGTGTCCTGGTCAACTACCTGACCGAGGGGAGGCTGAACGGGCCCGGGACGACCGGCGCGCTGCTGCCCCGGTGCGCGTTCCCCGGCCGCCCGCGCGGGAAGCGGTCGAAAGCGGAGTTCTTCGGCGTCCACCGCGTCTCCCAGGCGGAGTGGGACCGGATCGACCACACCGTCCTGCCGGCGGTCAACGACCCCCACTTCAGCCGGGACGAGCCCGTCACGGTCGGCTGCGCGCCCGTGCTGGAGACGTTCGACGACGTGGACATCGAGTTCGAGGAGCGGCACGGGATGACCGTCTACCGGCTCCGCCCGATGGACTCGTCCGGCATCCGCAGCCGCATCAAGGCGATCGTCCGGCGGCTGGACGAGTCCGGCGCGCAGCTCGCCGTGATGCCGGAGGCGTCGCTGTCGGACGCGCTGCTGGAGCACTGGAAGGAGGTCGCGTTCGACACCGCCGGGCGCGACCGGGACCAGCGCCCGCTGCGGTTCATCCTGCTCGGCAGCGGCCCGCTCGGCGGCGAGGACCCCCCGCCGAACCGCGCCGTCCTGCTCGACCGCTGGACGGGGCAGGAGCTGCTCGTCCAGGACAAGCTGTTCGGCTTCACGCTCGACTCCGGGCAGATGCGGCTGTGGCGGCTGCCGGACGCGCCGCACGCGGGCACGGCGGTGGAGTACGCGAGGCCCGGCACGAGGATCAGCGTGCTCGACTCCTCGCTCGGCCGGCTCGCGGTGCTGATCTGCGAGGACCTGGGCCGGTCGATCGGCTGGGAGCGCGAGCTGGAGGCGTGCGGGGTGTCGCATCTGCTCGTCCCGATCTTCTCCAAGCCGATCCTGGAGCACCGCTGGGAGGACCAGGCGTCGGAGCGGCAGGTCACCGGGCTCGGGAGCTGGGTGACGGTGTCCAACAGCCTCGCGGTCGGCGCCGCCATCCCGGACGAGGACCTGCCCGGCACCCGCTACACCTGCCTCGTCGCCGGCCCGAAGAGCCTGCGCCGCGCCGCGTACGTGACCGAGCGGCAGTTCGGCGTCGCGCGCACGGGCGCCGAGCTCGGCCGCCTCCCGACGTCCGAGCTGCCCCGGGTGTTCCCGGGTGCCGCCTACGAGGTCTGGCATCCCCACTGGCAGGACGCCAAGTAGGTCATTCGACCGTGCTCATTCGACGGTGCTCATTCGACGGTGCTCATTCGACGGTGAAGACGTCCGGGCTGGTGGCGGGGCCGGCCGGGGTGGTCGCCACCGGCGGGCCCGTGGTGGCGCCCGGTGGGACCGCCGTCCGGATGAGCGTGTCGGTCGCGACGGTGATGCGCGACTCGGCGGCGCCGAACCGGACGGCGGTCGCGGACGCGAGTCCGGTGCCGTGGACGGCGACCACGGTGCCGACCGGGCCGCTCGACGGCTCGATCGCGGTGATCCGGGCCGCGAGGGCCTGGTCGCGGCCGGGCGGCGCGGGGGCGAGCAGGGTGGCGAAGACGCCGCGGAGCTTCTCGGAGGTCTCGCGGGAGAAGAGCCCGACGAGCGCGGCGATGGCCGTGATGCCGTACGGGTTGATGTCGGACGCGCCGCCCGCCGGGGAGGTCAGGCCGCCGCGCAGGACGAGGTAGACGATCAGCGCGAGCAGCGCCCCGACCAGCGGGAGCAGCAGGTACATCATCAGCCAGCTCCGGCGCAGCGCGCGGTTGCCGACGTACCAGTAGAACGACCGCAGGACGTGCACGACCGAGCCGAGGGCGCCGGCCGCCAGGACGATCACGAACAGGCTCGTCTCGCGGGACAGCGTGGGCGACCAGCCCGGCAGTTCGACGGTGGTGGACCGGGCCGGGATCCCGGTGCGGCCGTCCGGGGCGACCTCGGGGGCGGGCGGCCACACCTGCACGAGGATGACCAGCAGTACGGCGGCGAGCACGAGGAGGAGGACGGCTGCGGCGACGATGTCGCGGGTGCGGGCGTACTCGGATCCGACCGGCGACTCGGTCACGGCTCTCCTTCGGTCGGGGGGTTCGCTTCCGCGCAATTATCGGGCACGGATCTGACGGCGTTTCCGCACGCGCCGCCGGGGACGCCCGCGGATTCCGACAATCCATTGCAAATTGGTGGAGTGTTCATTAACGGGTCCTGAGCGGACGAACCCCCGGCTTTACTCTCCGGCCATGCGCCGAACAGCAGCAGCACTCGCGACCGTCCTGACCGCCGGGCTCGCCGGCGGCGCGCAGACGGCCGCCGCGGCGGAGCCGCCCACCTGCGGCACCCCCGCCGACCACCGGATCGCCGAGGTCCAGGGCGGCGGCGACGCGAGCCCGGTGAGCGGGCGGACCGTCCGCGTCGAAGGCGTCGTCACGGCGGACTTCCAGCGATCCGACCAGCTCAGCGGCTTCTTCATCCAGGACCCCACCCCGGACCGGGACCCAAGGACGTCCGACGGGCTCTTCGTCTACTCCGCACAGGAGGTCGCGGAGGGAGACCGGGTCCTCGTGACCGGCACGGCCGTCGAGTACAACGGGCTCACCGAACTGTCGCCCGTCTCGGCCGTGGACGTGTGCGGCAAGGGCCGCGTGCGTCCGTCGCTCGTCCGGCTCCCGCTCAGGGGCGGCGCGGAGATGGAGCGCTACGAGGGGATGCTGCTGCGCTTCGGGCAGCGGCTCACCGCCACCGAGACCTACACGCTCGGACGGTACGGAGAGGTGACCGTGTCGGCCGGCGGGCGCCTGTTCCAGCCGACCGGCGGGCACGGCTCGACCCAGGCGGAGAACGACGCCCGGAGGCTCCTCGTCGACGACGGGTCGAACGTCCAGAACCCGGACACGATCCCGTATACCGATCCCCGAGTCCTGCGGATCGGCGACTCGGCGCACGGGCTGACCGGCGTCCTCGGCTACGGGTTCGGCGAATACCGGCTGCAGCCGACCAGGAAGGCGCATTTCCTCAACACCGACCGGCGGCCGGAGAAGCCACGGCGCGTCGGCGGAAACGTACGCGTCGCGAGCTTCAACACCCTCAACTGGTTCACGACGCTGAACGAGCGCGGCGCGGACACGGCCGAGGAGCAGGAACGGCAGCTCACCAAGCTGATCGCCGCGCTCAAGGGACTGGACGCCGACGTCGTCGGGCTCATGGAGGTGGAGAACAACGGCGACACCGCCGTCAAGGCCCTCGTCGACCGCCTCAACCAGGCCGTCGGCGCCGGGACCTACACGTGGGTGAAGCACCCCTACCCGGGAACCGACGCGATCCATGTCGCGCTCATCTACAAGCCGGGGAAGGTCACCCCCGTCGGCGCCGCGCGGTCGTCCGAGGACCCGGTCTTCGACCGCCCGCCGCTGGTGCAGACGTTCCGGCCGGCGTCGGGCAGGACGCCGTTCACCACGATCGTGAACCACTTCAAGTCGAAGGGCTGCGGCGGCGCCACCGGACCCGACGAGGACCAGGGCGACGGCCAGGGCTGCTACAACGCCCGCCGCGTCGCCCAGGCGAAGGCGATCGGCGCGATCGCGGGCGAGTCGCCGGGCCCGCTCGTCATCGGCGACCTCAACGCCTACGCGGCGGAGGACCCGATCGAGGTCCTGACGGACGCCGGCCTCGCCGGGCAGACGCAGCGGTTCGTCCGTCCCGACCAGCGCTACAGCTACGTCTTCGACGGGCAGTCGGGCGAACTGGACCACGTTCTCGCCGGGAAGTCCCTCTCGCGGCGCGTGACGGGCACGACGATCTGGCATATCAACAGCGACGAGCCGGTGTTCCTCGACTACAACACCGAGTTCAACCCGCCGGAGTTCTACCGGCCGGACGCGTTCCGGTCGTCCGACCACGACCCGGTGCTGGTGGGGCTGCGCCTCCGCTGAACCGTCATCGGCCGGCCGCCAGAACGTGGCGGCCGGCCTCTCGCGGAGGACGATCACCAAGCGTATGATCCAGGTCACACGTCTAGTGATCGGTGCGCTCCATGACCGAAGCAGTCCTCGCCGCCTCCGTCCCCGCCGCCGCTCCCCGTCTCGCGTTCGGCATCGGACCGGACGGGACCTACACGAGATCCGGGCAAGCCGCCGCGTTCGTCCTCGGCACCCTCACGATGCTCGCGTTCGTGCCGCTCATGGTGGTGGCCGCCCTCCTGTACACCAAGTCCGAAACCGTGTTCGCCGAGAATCCCGAGCGGGCCCGCAGGCTGGTGAACTGGTCGTGGATCAGCATCACCGCCCCGGTCGTGATCGCCGTCATCGCCGTCCCCGTCGCCATGACCATGATGGGCTGACCGGGAAGAGGACGGACGCCCGGCGGGTTGAGGCACGTTATGAGCGTGTCCTTCTCCGTCCTCGACCTCGCGCCCGTCGTCAGCGGCTCCACGTCCGGCCAGGCGCTGCGCAACACCCTCGACCTGGCCCGGCACGCCGAGCGGCTCGGCTACCACCGGTACTGGCTCGCCGAGCACCACGCGATGCCGGGGATCGCCAGTTCCGCGACCGCCGTGCTGATCGGCCAGGTCGCGGCGGCGACGTCGGCGATGCGCGTCGGCTCGGGCGGCGTCATGCTGCCCAACCACGCGCCGATGGTGGTCGCCGAGCAGTTCGGGACGCTGGAGGCGCTGTATCCGGGACGCATCGACCTGGGCCTCGGCCGCGCCCCCGGCACCGACCAGGCCACCGCGCGTGCGCTGCGGCGCTCGCCGGACGCCCTGTCGGTGGACGACTTCCCCGAGCAGGTCATCGAGCTGCGCGGCTTCTTCGGCGCGGACAGCACGGTGACGCCCGCCGCCGGGAACGAGCCGCCCATCTGGCTGCTCGGGTCCAGCGGATACAGCGCCAGGCTGGCCGGGCTGCTCGGGATGCCGTTCGCGTTCGCGCACCACTTCAGCGCCGCGAACACCGTGCCCGCGCTGCAGCTCTACCGCGACTCGTTCCGTCCCGGCGCGCTGGACGAGCCGTACTCGATGATCGGCGTCGCGGTGACCGCCGCCGAGTCCGACGAGCGGGCACGCGAGCTGGCCGCCCCGCAGGCGCTGTCGTTCCTGCGGCTGCGGCAGGGCGCGCCGGGGCCGCTGCCGACCCCGGCGGAGACGGCGGCGTACCCGTACACGCCGCTGGAGCGCCAGATGATCGACTCGCGGGTGGCGGAGCAGGTGGTGGGCGGTCCGGAGACCGTCCGGAAGGACATGGACGCGCTGATCGAGCGGACGGCCGCGGACGAGGTCATGGTCATGACGCAGGTCTACGACCACACCGACCGCCTGCGCTCCTACGACATCCTCGCCGACCTCTACAGCGCCTCGCTCGGACCGCGCTGACAGGAGACCTGGTCATACCGACCGGGTTGCCCTAGCTTGTTGCCTCGTGTCCGACGTGATCTTCTCCCGCAGCCCGCTGACCGTCAGGGTCGCGAACGTCCACCTCCGGCACGTCGTCGCGGTGAGCGCGGTGCTCGGCGGGATCGGGGCGGCCGTGCTCGTCCCGGCGGTCACCGGCGACGGCCCCGGCGGGGTGCTCGTCTCCGCGATCTTCGTCGTGTTCGCGTGCGCCCTGCCGGTGGCGTGGCGCGCGTCGGCCTCGCACCACCGCCTGACCCTGGACGCCACCGGCCTGCGCATGACCGGCCCGAGCGGTGAGCGGTGGGCGGTCACGTGGCGGGAGCTGGAGCGGGTCGCGTTCTCCTACTCGCGTCCTGACCTCTCCCAGCCGAGGCGGGGGCAGCCGGTGCAGTCGCCGAAGGCCGAGCTCGTGCTCAGCCCGGTGTCCGCGGACTTCCAGGACGCCCATCCGGAAATGGAGGACCTGGCCGAGGAGGCCCCCGGCGAAGCCGGACTCGCCTACTCCCTGCCGCTGGGCAACGCCCAGCGGTTCGTCGGCCCGATCGACGACGCGCTGAACGCCTTCGCCGGCGGCATCTACGTGCGGGACGGCCGTGAGATCCCCCGCGGGCTCCGGCGTCCGTGGGCCGTGGTGGCGAGCGTCGCCCTCGCCCTGGCCTTCTGGGTCCCCGCGATGGGATACGCGGCCCTGTCGGGCGGAGCCGATCCCACCGACATCGCGATGGGCTCCTTCTGGACCGCCGTCGTCGTGGCGTGGCTCGCCCGCGTCTGGACGGGCGGCCCGATGGCGATCGGTTTCATGAAGTTCACCGCCAGGTTCATCGGCGGGGCCTTCCTGGCCGTGATCCTCCTGCTCGCCGCCATGGGGCTCGACGACGGCGACACGCGATCCGCCGATCTCCAGCGGTACGGTTCCGGCGTGCTGCTGGCCGCAGGCCTTCTCGTGTCCGGTCTGCTGCTCGGCCGGGCCGACGTCCGCGAGTGGTGCGAAGCGCGGGCGCAGGGCCGCTGACATGACCGGTCCCCGGGAACCGGTGAGCGTCGATGTCGGGAACGCCCAGACGCGCCAGATCGCCGTGGGAGGGACGGTGGCCGGGGCGATCGGCCTCATCGCGGTCATCTCCGCGATCACCGGGAACGTGGACGGCGGGACGGGCACCCGGGTGGCGGCGTTCGCCATCGGGCTCGTCTTCACGCTGATCGGGGCCCTGCCGCTGCTCATGTGGCGGATCGCGTTCCGGCCGCGCCGGATCCTGTTCGACGCCGGCGGGCTGCGCTGGGACGACCCGACCGGATCACCGTGGGCGGTGCCCTGGTCGGAACTGGCCGGGGTCACGTTCACCTACCCGGAGCCCAGCACCGGCGGGGAGAGGCTGGCCTCCTCGGTGAACCTCGACCTGCGTCCGGCGGAACCGGGCTTCCGGGACGCCCACCCGGAGATGGAGCACCTGGCCGCGGCGTCCGGGAACGGGCCCGCGGGCGGCTACCGGCTGCCGCTCGGCCACACCCAGTCGGTCGTCGGCCCGATCGACAGGGCGCTGCGCACCTTCGCGCCGGCCATCTACCACCGCCGGGGGCCCGAGGTCCCCGCGCCCCGCGACCGTCCATGGGCCGTCAAGCTGAGTGTGGGAATGCTCGGGTGCTTGTGGGGCTCCCTCATGGTGTTCGCCCTCGTCGTGGACGGGTCCACTCTGATGACCCTGACGATGGTGGTCTTCTGGACCTCGCTCTTCGCCTGGTGGCTCGCGCGCGCCTGGGCGGGCGGCGCCATGGCCGTAGGGCGGATGGCCGGCCTCACCAAGGCCATCGGCGTGCTGTACCTGGTCACGATCGCCCTGCTCGGCCTGATCGTGGCCTCCAGCGTCGAGATCAGAAGTCTCCCGGTCCTGCTGGCCTTCCTGCCCGGCCTGGTGTCCGCCGCCGCGCTGCTCACCGTCGGCCGCCTGCTCTCCCGTGCGGACGTGCGCACCTGGTGCGCCAGCCGGAGCTGGGGTCTGTAGCAGGCCCGCCCCACGGGCGCCGCTTACGATGAATGTACGGGTCGGCGAAACGCGCCCCGTGACATGGACACCCTGCACAAGGATCGCGATGCCGCCCACCCTGGCCTCCGTCGCCGCACTCCCGCAGCTCGGCCTGCGCTCGCTCACCGGCGGCCTCCCGGACGCGACCGTCATGTGGGTCGCGGTCAGCGAGCTGGAGGACCCGACGCCGTTCCTCGAAGGCGGCGAACTCCTCCTCACCACCGGCATGCGGCTGTCCCCGGCCGGCGCCGCCGGCTACGTGTCGCGGCTGGTCGGGCGCGGTGTCGCGGGGCTCGGGTTCGCGGTCGGAGTCATCCACGACACCGTCCCCGCCGAACTGGCCGCGGCGGCGCGCGACCAGGGGCTCGCCCTGCTGGAGGTGCCGCGCCCCACCCCGTTCATCGCCATCGGGAAGGCGGTGTCGCGGATGCTGGCGGCCGAGTGGTACGAGGACGTCACCCGCGCGTTCCAGGCCCAGCGGGAACTGACCCGCGCCGCGCTCACCGGGCCGGGCGCGCTGGTCACCCGGCTGGCGCGGCTGCTCGGCGGCTGGGCGCTGCTGCTCGATCCGTCCGGGAGCGTCCAGCACGCCGAACCGGCCGGTGCCGCCGGCCGCGCCGAGGCGCTCTCCCCCGAACTGGCCCGGCTGCGCAAGTCCCCGAAGGCGCGGGCGAACGACGTGCCGTCCTCGAGCATGGCGCTCTCGCTGCCGGGCGAGCACATCGTCGTGCAGCGGATCGGGCTGGGCGGGCGTCCGAGCGGGTTCCTCGCCGTCGGGACCGGCGCGCCGCTCCCCCATGTCGCGCACACGATCGTGGGCGCGGCCGTCGCGCTGCTGACCCTCCAGTCGGAGGCGCCGCGGACCGGCCGCGACCTGCGGGCCTCGCTCGCGGCGCTGCTCCTCGGCCGGCCGGGCGACGGGCCCGCGGTGCCGCACGGGCCGGTCCGGGTGCTGGCCTGTGCGGGCGGCGCCGCCGTGCTGGACGTGCTGGAGTCCGACCCCGCCGGGGAACGCTGCCTCGCGCTGCCGCTGGACGGGCACCTCGCCGTGATCGTCCCGGACGGGCTGAGCGGGACGATCGAGACGCTGCTCGCGAGCACCGGCGCGATCGGAGTCAGCGACCCGGCCTCCGGGGAGCTGGCGGCGGCCCTGCGGCAGGCCGAGGAGACGCTGGCCGCCGCGTCCCGGTCCGGCCAGGACGTCCTGCACCACTCCGCGCTGCCCGGACAGGGTGTCCTCGGGCTGCTCGAACCGGACCTCGCGCGGGCCTTCGCCGGCACGCTCCTCGCGCCGCTCCGCGAGGAGGACCTGGTCGAGACCGTCCGGGCGTACGTGGCGGCCAACGGGCAGGGCGAGGCGGCGGCGCGGGCGCTCGGCGTCCACCGGCACACGCTGCGGTCACGCATGCGCAAGGCCGCGGAGGTCCTCGGCCGCGACCCCGACGACCCGGCCGTCCGCGCCGAACTCTGGATCGCGCTCGCCATCACGTCCAACCAGGAAACCGCGATTCGCCACCGTGGAGACGCGCAAACGCGCCCGCCGTAGATAGCGTGAGAGGCATGAACGTGACCCCATTCTGGCTGGCCGGCCGGCCCGAGACCGGCGGCGGCGAGCTGACCGTTACGCATCCCTACGACGGCCGGGTGGTCGGGACGGCGGCCGTGCCGACACCCGAGCAGGTGGAGGAGGCGATCGCGGCCGCGGACGCCCTCCGCAAGGACGCCGCGGCGCTGCCGCTGCACGTGCGGGCCGACGCGCTCGCGCACGTGTCCGCCCGCATCGCCGAGCGGGCCGAGGAGATCGCCCGCCTGATCACCGGCGAGAACGGCAAGCCGCTGCTGTGGGCGCGCGGAGAGGTGACCCGCGCGATCTCCACGTTCCGGTTCGCCGCCGAGGAGGCCCGCCGCTTCAGCGCCACCACGCAGCGGCTCGACACCGACCCCGCCGCCGAGGGCCGGATGGCCTACATCACCCGCGTGCCGAAGGGCCCGGTGCTCGGCATCTCGCCGTTCAACTTCCCGCTGAACCTCGCCGCCCACAAGGTCGCCCCGGCCATCGCGGCGGGCACCCCGATCATCCTCAAGCCCGCCCCCGCGACGCCGCTGTCGGCGCTCCTGCTGGGCGAGCTGCTCGCCGAGACCGGCCTGCCCGCCGGGATGTTCTCGGTCCTGCCGGTGCCGAACGACCGGGCGCCCGCGCTGGTGGACGACCCGCGGCTGCCGATCGTGTCGTTCACCGGGTCCGTCCCCGTCGGGTGGGCGATCAACGACCAGGCGCCCCGCAAGCACGTCACGCTCGAACTGGGCGGCAACGGCGCGGCGGTCGTGCTGCCGGACGCCGACCTCGACTGGGCCGCCAAGCGGATCGGGCTGTTCTCCAACTACCAGGCCGGGCAGAGCTGCATCGCCGTCCAGCGCGTCTACGTCGACCGCTCCGTGTACGACGAGTTCGTCCCGAAGCTGGTCGACACCGTCGCCTCCCTCGTCACCGGCGACCCGTGGGACGAGAAGACGCAGGTGGGCCCCCTCGTCAGCCAGGAAGCCGCCGAGCGCGTCGAAGCCTGGGTGGACGAGGCCGTGTCGGCGGGCGCGAAGATCCTGACCGGCGGCACCCGCGAGGGGGCGGCCTACGCGCCGACCGTCCTCGCCGAGGTCCCGACCGGCACCAAGATCTCCAGCGAGGAGGTCTTCGGACCGGTCATGTCCATCCAGCCCGTGGACGGCGTCGACGAGGCGTTCGACCTCGTCAACGACTCCAAGTTCGGCCTCCAGGCGGGCATCTTCACCCGCGACCTCGGCATCGCGTTCCGCGCCCACCGCGAACTGGAGGTCGGCGGCGTCGTGATCGGCGACGTCCCGTCCTACCGCGCGGACCAGATGCCGTACGGCGGCGTGAAGGACTCGGGCGTGGGCCGCGAAGGCCTCCGGTCGGCCATGGCCGACTACACCGAGGAGAAGGTCATGGTCTTCACGGGCCTGCCGCTCTAACCGCGGCTCCGGGGCCCCGCGTACAGCCCGGTGCGCAGGGCCCCGGCCGCCTCCGACAGCGCCTCCTGGAACCGCCCGCCCAGCGACCACATGTTCGCGAAGCCGTGGATGAGATCCTCCTGCCGCCGCAGCGCGACCGGCACCCCGGCGTCGGCGAGCCGCTCCGCGAACGCCTCCCCCTCGTCGCGCAGCGGGTCGAACCCGGCGGTGACCAGGTAGGTCGGCGGGAACCCGCCGAGATCCTCGGCCAGCAGCGGCGACGCCGTGGTCTCGGCGCGCCTGTCCTGCGGGCAGTAGTGGTCGATGAACCACGTCATGTCGCCGTCGGTCAGGTAGAAACCCTCCGCGAACAGCTCGCGCGAGCGCCTCCGGACCGACACGTCGGTCGCCGGGTAGAACAGCAGCGCGAAGTCCGGCCTGCGCTCCGCGTGCAGCGCCACGACGGCGGCGAGGTTGCCGCCCGCGCTGTCCCCGCCGACCGCGATGGCCAGCGGATCGGCTCCCAGCTCCACGGCGTTCTTGACCGCGTACTCGTACGCGGTGCGCGCGTCGTCCGCCGCCGCCGGATACGGATGCTCGGGTGCGAGCCGGTACCCCACCGACAGCACCCGCACCTCGGCGTGCACCGCCAGATACCGGCACACGGTGTCGTGCGTCTCGACGTCGCCGATGACCCAGCCGCCGCCGTGGTAGAAGACGAGCAGCGGCGACCCGTCCGGCAGCCCCTTCGGCGTGTAGAGCCGCGCCGTGACGGCTTCCGGGATCGCCACCTCGCGGGTCTTCACCGGACGCGCGGGCACCCGGCTCATGAGCGTCTTCGCCCGCACCAGCCCGTCGCGGGCCTCCTCCACCGTGGCCGCCGTCAGGTTCCGCTTGCCCTCGATCCGGCTCATCAGCAGCAGCAGTTGCGCGTCCAGCGCCAGTTCCTGCCCATCCCGCCGTACCGGTGCACCCACGATCAGCCGCTTGACCGGCGCCGGCAACGCGAACACGCCGCGGAGTACGGCACCGGCCACCGCGGGGGAGACCATCTCGGTCAACTGCGCCATGCGCTCCTCCAAGCTCAGGGGGTTTGGCCAACCGTACGCCGCCGCGTTCTCCCGCGGATAGCGCCCGCCTCGAAGCCGTCCCGGCGCGGCGGATCTTCGTGCCGGGTTCGATGGCGGAGCGGATCGACCGCTGTCCACAGCGGTGCCGCATGCGAAAGCCCGGACCCCGCGCCGTGTGACTCGGGCCACTGTAAGGGATTGCCACGATGCGTTCCGTCGTCGATCCATGACATGCTGTGACCAAAATTGGTCCTCGAAACAGGAAAGCGATCGACATGGCGGACAGTGCCGCAGCGTGCGATTCCCAGGATCTGCCGGGCGAGGAGACCACGCGGGAATGCGTCGTTCACAAGGTCGCGGCCTGGGCGCTCGCCGCGCTCGCCGCCCTCATGGCCGCCGGGGCGGTCGTCTCGTTCATCCCGCGGGGCCGCCGCCGCGGCAGGCGCCGCCTCCCCCGCCCGCGCCCCTGGGACCGCGTCCGGCCACGCACACCACCGCCTGCCGCCGAGGACGACGCCTGAGCGGCCCCGGACGAACGGGCGGCGAATCGGTCACGGGCCGGTCATGGGCCGCTCATGGGGGAGACGGTAGCGGGCCTGGCGTGCAGCGGGGCCGGAGGGCACCAGGCCCGACAGGCCGGCCTCCACGGCGGCCGCGGCGCGGCGGCAGAACGCCTCCGGCTCGTCGGCGGCGTCGGGGTGCTCGTCGACCAGCGTGTCCGCCAGGCCGCCGCGCAGCAGGTCCGCCGAGCCGACGCCCTGGGACGCCGCCATCTCGTCCGCCCGCGCCGCGGTCCGGTGGACGATCAGCGACGCGCCCTCCGGCGGGAGCGGGGAGAGCCACGCGTGCCTCGCCACCAGCACCCGGTCGGCGGGCAGCAGAGCCAGCGCCGCGCCGCCGGTGCCCTCGCCCAGCAGCAGGCAGAGCGTCGGCGCGGAGAGGGTGATCAGGTCGGCCAGGCAGCGGGCGATCTCGCCCGCCAGGCCGCCCTCCTCCGCCTCGGCCGACAGGACCGCGCCCGGCGTGTCGACGACGGTGACCAGCGGCAGCGCCAGCTCCGCGGCCAGCTGCATGCCGCGGCGCGCGACGCGCAGGCCGGCGGGACCCAGCGGGTGGCCGTCGCGCTGGCTTCTCCGGTCCTGGCCCACGACGACGCAGGGAGCCGAGCCGAAGCGGGCCAGAGCCAGGAGCAGGCCCGGATCCGCCTCACCCTGGCCGGTACCCGAGAGCGGGGTCACGTCCGTCGCGCCGTACCGGAGAAGTTCACGGACGCCCGGACGGGCGGCACGGCGTGATCGTTCGATCGACTCCCAGGCCGTCTCCCCCGCCGGCCGCGCCCGCGGGGGGACGTCCACCGGAATCCGCGCGGCGGCGGACGCGGGAGATCTCCCGCACAGGACGTTCAGCGCGCCGGACGCCACCTCCGGCAGGTCGTCGATGCCCATCACGGCGTCCAGGAGTCCCTTCGCCGCGAGGTTCTCGGCCACCTGGACACCGCTCGGGAACGGCTCCCCGTAGAGGCCCTCGTACACGCGCGGCCCGAGGAAACCGATCAGCGCGCCCGGTTCGGCGGCCGTCACGTGGCCGAGCGAGCCCCAGGAGGCGAACACCCCGCCGGTCGTGGGATGCCGCAGGTAGACGAGGTAGGGCAGCCCGGCGGCGCGGTGAGCCATGACCGCGCCGGTGATGCGGGCCATCTGGACGAACGCGGCCGTTCCCTCCTGCATGCGGGTACCGCCGGACGACGGCGCGGCCAGCAGCGGGAGCCCCTCGGCGGTGGCGCGCTCGACCGCGGTGACGATCCGGTCGGCGGTGGCCAGGCCGATCGAGCCGGCGAGGAAGCCGAACTCGGACACGACGAACGCCACGCGGCGGCCGCGCAGCCGCCCCTCCCCGGTGAGGACGGCCTCGTCGCATCCGCTGCGCTCCCGGGCGGCGGCGAGTTCCCTCCCGTAGGGCGACGCGGGGTCCGGCCCGGCGGGCGGGGTGTCCCACGACGTCCGGCTTCCGCCGTCCAGGACACGGCGCAGCAGTTCGCGGGCGCCGACTCGTTCCGTCACGCGATCCATCATGGCCGCCGGGACGGGCCGGCGGCCGCGCGGGGGTGGACACTGGTGGGACCCGCAGAAGGGAAGGCCACGTTGTCAGACGAGATCCACTTCGCCTCCGCCCGCGACCTCGCCCGCCGGATCCGCGCCCGCGAGCTGTCGGCGCGCGAGGTCGTCCAGGCCCACCTCGACCAGATCGAGCGGACGAACCCGCCGGTGAACGCCGTGGTCACGCTGGTCGCGGAGGAGGCGATGACGCGGGCGCGGGAGGCGGACGAGCGGCTGGCGGCCGGGGAGCCGCCGGGCCCGCTGCACGGGCTGCCCGTCGCGCACAAGGACACCCACGCCACGAAGGGGATCCGCACGACATCGGGGTCGCCGATCTTCGCCGGCCACGTCCCGGACGCCGACGAACTGGTCATCGAGCGGATGCGGGCGGCCGGGGTCGTCACGGTCGGCAAGACGAACGTGCCGGAGTTCGCCGCCGGGTCGCACACGTTCAACCCGGTGTTCGGCCTGACCCGCAACCCCTACGACCTGTCGCGGTCGGCGGGCGGCAGCAGCGGCGGGGCCGCGGCCGCGCTGGCGTGCGGGATGCATCCGATCGCGGACGGCAGCGACATGGGCGGCTCCCTGCGCAACCCCGCGTCGTTCTGCAACGTCGCCGGGTTCCGGCCGTCCCCCGGGCGGGTGCCGTCGTGGCCGGCCCCGGCGGGCTGGCAGACGCTGGGCGTGCAGGGCCCGATGGCCCGCGAGGTCGGCGACGTGGCGCTGCTGCTGTCGGTGCTCGCCGGCCCCGACCCGCGCAGCCCGATCGCGCTGGAGACCCCCGGCTCGGCGTTCGCCGCGCCGCTCGACCGCGACGTCGCCGGGCTGCGCGTCGCCTGGTCGCCCGACCTCGGCGGGACGGTGCCCGTCGACCCGGCCGTCACCGGCGTCCTCGAACCGGCCGTGAAGGTGTTCGAGGACCTCGGCTGCGCGGTCGAGGAGGCGTGCCCCGACCTGTCGGGGGCGGACGAGGCCTTCCGGACGCTGCGGGCCTGGCACTGGGACGTCACCCTCGGTCCGCTGCTGTCCGAGCGCCGCGCCGACTTCAAGCCGTCCCTCGCCGGGAACATCGAGGCCGGGCGCGGACTGACCGGCGCCGACCTCGGACGTGCCGAGACGCTGCGCACGGCGCTTTTCCACCGGGTCCGGGAGTTCTTCGGGCGGTACGACGCGCTGCTCCTGCCGGTCAGCCAGGTTCCGCCTTTCGACGCCGATACCGAGTATCCGGGCGAGGTCGCAGGGCAGCCGATGCACGACTACCTGGAGTGGATGCGGTCGTCCTTCCTCGTCTCGGCGACCGGCTGCCCCGCGCTGTCGGTGCCCGCCGGCTTCACCGGGGACGGGCTGCCGGTCGGCCTGCAGATCGTCGGCCCGCACCACGCGGACCTGGCCGTCCTCCAGATCGGCCACGCCTTCGAACAGGCCACCCGGCACGCGGCCCGCCGCCCGCCCCTGGCCCTTTCCGGTCAGTAGCCGGCGAGGGGAACGCGGAGGACGAAGCGCGCGCCGCTGTCGCTTTCGGCGGCGACGAGCGTCCCGCCGTGGGCGCGGGCGATGTCGCGGGAGATCGTCAGTCCCAGGCCGGTGCCGCCGCGGTCGCGCTCGCGGCCTTCCTCCAGCCGGTGGAAGCGCCAGAAGATCCGCTCGCGGTCCTCGGGCGCGACCCCGCCGCCGTCGTCCCGCACCTCCAGCACGGCGTCCGGCCCGGCCTTGGCCGCGGTCACCCACACCCGCGACTCGGCGTGCCGCTCGGCGTTGTCGAGCAGGTTCGTCAGGACCCTGATCATGTGGTGGGGCGTGACCCGCACCATGATCCGCTCGTCCGCGGCGACCTCGACGGGGACCCGCCGGTCGCGCCGCGCCGCCTCCGCGCGGACCAGCCCGCCGAGGTCGGTCAGTTCCCGCGGGACGCGCACGCCCGCGCCGAGCTTCGCCAGGATCAGCAGGTCGCTCACGATGCCCTGCAGCCGGTCGGCGTCGGCGAGCGCCGCCCGCGCCACCGCCGGCCAGTCCTCGTCCTCCGGATGCTCCAGCGCGACCTCCAACTGGGCGCGCAGCCCGGTGAGCGGGCTGCGCAGCTCGTGCGAGACGTCCGCGACGAAGCCGCGCTGGCGGGCGAGGACGTCCTCCAGCCTGCCCAGCGTCACGTTCACCGACTCGGCCAGCTCCGACACCTCGTCGACCGGGCCGGGGACGGTCACCCGGCGGTCCAGGGCGCGGCCGGTGATCTCGGCGAGTTCGCCGCTCATCTTCCGCACCGGCCGCAGCGCCCGCCGTACCGACAGCGACACGATCCAGCCGACCGCGGCGGTGCCGAGGAGCACCACGGACGCGATCAGCCCGATGAACAGGCCCTTGTAGCGGACCATCACGGTGATCGGCCTGCCGATGTGCACGGCCCGCCAGCCGTCCTGCGTCCGTACGCGTTCGGTGACCAGGTAGACGGGGCCTTCACCCGGAATGTCGAACGTGCGGTAGACGGGCTCGCCCGGCTCACGCGGCATCGGCACGTCCAGCGGACCGTGTCCGCGCAGGGATTCGCTGTACGCGATCACGTCCCCCTCGGCGCTCACGACCTGGAGGGCGGTGAATTCGGGGTCCTCGGCGGCCAGCCTGCCCCGGGGATCGCTCGTCCGGACGAGCGCGGCGAGTTCCGTGACGGCGTCCCGGCCCTCGTCGCGCAGTCCCTCGTACACGGTGACCCGGACGGCCTGGTAGAAGAGGACCGCGCCCGCCGCGAGCAGGAGGGCGACGACCAGGGTCGCGGTGGCGGTCACGCGGGTCCGCACCGACCAGCACGACGGCGACGTCAGGTCCCCGATGCCCCGCACCCAGCGCCCTCCCCGTTCCGGTCGCACGCGGCGGCCGGCGCCACGCCGCGTCCCAGCGCCTGGGGGGTGAACGCAGAACTGGTTGTCACCGGACCATCGCCCTGCGAAACATCACCGCATACCGGACGGATGCCCCCGTGAACGGCGGACGCCCGCGTGAACGGCGCCTCCCACCCCAGGGGCGCCGGCCACGCGGGCATCACCTTCGGTGCGGCCGGCCGCCCGCCACCCCCGCGCGCCGAGGAGGAGAACCGGCGGGGACCGGGCTCTGCTGCCGAACCGCCCCCTACTCTGCACGTCTCCGGTGCACGGGGTGCTACATCGGCGTGACGATCTCGTTTCCGTACTTGCTGAAAGAACGCGCCATAATCCGCCGCCGATCGGGGATAGGCGGACAGGAGAGAAACGAGGGAGCCGGGAAAACCCCATGGACGGAGACATCAGGCCGCTGGAACCCGCCGACCCCCGCGAGGTCGGCGGGCACACACTGCTGGGCCGCCTGGGGTCGGGCGGCATGGGGATGGTCTATCTCGGCGCCGACCCGGAGTCCGGCGGCCGTGTCGCGGTGAAGACCATCCATCCCCATCTGGCGGGCGACCCGTCCTACCGGCGGCGGTTCAAGGACGAGGCGTACCTGGCCAGCCGCGTCGCCTCGTTCTGCACCGCGCGGGTCCTCGCGCACGGCGAGGAGCAGGGCCGCCCGTACCTCGTCACCGAGTACGTGGGCGGCGTCTCGCTGCACAGCCGCCTCCTCGGCGACGGACCGCTGCAGGCCGCCGACCTGCACGGCGTCGCCGTCGGCGTCGCGTCGGCGCTCGCGGCGATCCACGCGGCCGGGCTCGTGCACCGCGACCTGAAACCCGCCAACGTGATGCTCACCCTGTCCGGCTGCCGCGTCATCGACTTCGGCATCGCGCGCAGCCAGGACGCCCGCGGCGCCACCGCCGCGTCGGGCCAGGTCCTCGGCACTCCCGGCTGGATGGCGCCGGAGGTGCTCATCGGCGGCCCCGCGACGCCCGCGGCCGACGTCTTCGCGTGGGGCTGCCTCATCGCCCACGCGGGGACGGGACGGATGCCGATCGGCGGCGACCCCGCCACCCTCCGCACGGCCGCCGACGAACCCGACCTCTCCGGATTGCCGGAGTCGCTGGTCCAGGCCGTGCGGTCCGCGCTGGCGAAGAACCCCGCCGAACGTCCGACCGCGTCCGACCTGCTGCTCACCCTCGTCGAGCAGCAGGAGCCGCATGCCGGCGACCTCGGGGGGCAGGTGCCACCGGCGTCCCCGGCTCCGGTCTCCGCGGAGCCGGCGCGCTTCCCGAACGGGATACCGCTCGCCTCCCCGCCGCCTCGTCCGTCCCGGTCGAAGGGCCAGGAGGAGACCGACACCAGGGCGTTCACGCCGATCGGCATGGCGGGCGCCAAGTCGTCCACGCGGACCCGGCTGCTGGCGGGCGTCGGGGCCGCCGCGGGCACCGTGCTGATCGGCGCCATCATCGCCGGGCTGACGCAGGACAAGGGCGATCAGCAGCCCCCGCCCGCCC
>NZ_SMKK01000190.1 GCF_004348425.1 Actinomadura sp. 7K507 | reverse complement strand
GCCGTGACCACGGTGGGCTGGGGGGACGGGCCGGGCATCGCACCTCCTGGCAGTGACCACTTACTGCGAGGATAGCCCAGATGAGACAAGAGTCAATATTTGTCACACGTCCAACGGGTCCGCTTCGCTGACCCGCGGTGCGCCGCCTGAAGCGCGGCGCACCGCGGACTCGACGTGGGACGGGTCAGGCGGTGGCGGGCTTGTAGACGGCCACGGCGCAGGCGCTGCCCAGGCCGATGTTGTGCTGGAGGGCGACCTGGGCGCCGTCCACCTGGCGGTTCCCGGCCTTGCCGCGCAGCTGCCAGGTGAGCTCGGCGCACTGGGCGAGACCGGTGGCGCCCAGGGGGTGGCCCTTGGAGATGAGGCCGCCGGACGGGTTGACGACCCACTTGCCGCCGTAGGTGGTGGCCTGGTCGTCGACGAGCTTGTGGCCCTCGCCGACCTCGGCCATGCCGAGGGCCTCGTAGGTGACGAGTTCGTTGGCGCTGAAGCAGTCGTGCAGTTCGATGACGTCGACGTCCTCGATGGAGACCTGCGCCTGCTCCATCGCGGTGCGGGCGGCGAGCCGGGAGACGCCGAACCCGACGACCTGGATGGAGGAGTTGTCGGCGAAGCTCTCGGGGGTGTCGGTGGCGATGTGGTGGCCGGCGATCTCGACGGCCTGGTCCCACAGATCGTGCTCGTCCACGAACCGCTCGCTGACCACGACCGCGGCTGCGGCGCCGTCGGAGGTGGGGGAGCACTGCAGCTTGGTCAGCGGGTCGAAGATCATCGGGGCGTTCCTGACCTCGTCGAGCGAGTACTCGGTCTGGAACTGCGCGTACGGGTTGTTGACCGAGTGCTTGTGGTTCTTCCAGCCGATCCAGGCGTAGTGGTCGGGCGTGGAGCCGTACTTCTCCATGTGCTCGCGGCCGGCGTTGCCGAACATCTGCGGCATGGGCGCCTTGTCCATCTCCCACTCGCGGCCCGCGGTCATCGAGGTGAGGTGGTGGTCGATGATGGTGACCTTGGACCCCTCCATGCCCGCGCCGAGCGAGCCCTTCTTCATCTTCTCCATGCCGAGCGCGAGCGCGCAGTCGGCGAGGCCGCCCCGGACGGCCTGGCGGGCCAGGAACAGCGCGCTCGATCCGGTGGCGCACGCGTTCTGGACGGTCATCACCGGGATGCCGGTCATGCCGGTCTCGTAGAGGGCGCGCTGGCCCATCGACCCGTACATCGAGCCGGCGTAGGCCATCTCGATCTTGTCGTAGGCGACGCCGGCGTCCTGGAGGGCGTTCCCGACGGCCTCCTTGGCCATGTCGGGGTACTCCCATTCGCGGGAGCCGGGCTTCTCGAACTTGGTCATGCCCACGCCGACGACGAAGGTGCGGTTGGCCATCAGGCTCGCCTCCTGTACCGAATCCTGTTCGGTCACACGATAGACCTGCTTGGCGGTCCGGCGCTGCCCCCGGTCCCGACCCTCGGGACGGGCGGCCCGGACGGCGCGGCGGGTGCGCTGGTCAGGCGGACGTCTCGGCGGCGAGCGCGGCGGCGAACGCGTCCACATCGGCCTCGGTGGTGTCGAACGAGCACACCCAGCGGACCTCGCCGGTCCGCTCGTCCCACGTGTAGAACGGGAACCGCTTGCGCAGCCGCTCCGCCGCGTCCTTCGGGGCGGTCGCGAACACCGCGTTGGCCTCCACGGCCCGCGTGATCTCGACGCCCGGCACGGCGCGGGCGGCGGCGGCGAGGCGGGCCGCCATGGCGTTCGCGTGGGCGGCGTTGCGCAGCCACAGGTCGCCGTCCAGCAGCGCGACGAGCTGCGCGGACACGTACCGCATCTTGGACGCCAGCTGCATGCTCGACTTGCGCAGGTACGCAAGCCCGCGCACGGAGTCAGGGTTCAGCACGACGATCGCCTCGCCGAGCAGGAGCCCGTTCTTGGTGCCGCCGAACGACAGGACGTCCACCCCCGCGTCGGTGGTGAGGGCGCGCAGCGGCAGGCCGAGCGAGGCGGCCGCGTTGGCGATGCGCGCGCCGTCCATGTGCACCGCCAGGCCGCGCTCGTGGGCCGCCGCCGCGACGGCCGCGGTCTCCGCGGCCGTGTAGACGGTGCCCAGCTCGGTGCTCTGGGTGACCGACACGGCGGCTGGCCGGCGGCGCTGGACGTTGTCGAAGCCGGTCGCGTGCGCTTCGACCTGCTCGGGCGTCAGCTTGCCGTCCGGCGCCGGGGCCGTGACCAGCTTCAGGCCGGCGATCTTCTCGGCCGCGCCGCACTCGTCGGTGTTGATGTGCGCCGAATCCGGGCACACGACCGAACTCCACCGCTCCGACACCGCCTGGAGCGACACCACGTTCGCGCCCGTCCCGTTGAACACGGGGAACACCTCGGCCTGGTCGCCGAAGTGCCGCCGGACGACCTCACGGAGCCGCCCGGTGACCTCGTCGTCGCCGTAGGCGGGCTGGTGCCCGTCGTTGACGGCGGCCAGTGCGGCGAGGACGTCCGGATGGACGCTCGCCTGGTTGTCGCTGGCGAAGCCCCGCCCGGCGGAACCGGACGCGGAGGGCGTGCGGCCATTGCTGCGGTGGCCGGCCGGGGGAAGCGTCATGCGGCCATTCTCCCGGACACCGCACGCGCCATTTCCTGAGCCCGCCGATTATGCGCGTGCGGCCGTTTACGGCGTGCGGCGCGGCGGGCCGGGACCGGCCGCGCGCCGGGCGGGGCGGTCACGGGTCAGGCGGGGCGGTCGGTGATGTTCTGCACCGGCGCGGGCGCGGCGTCGGCCGGGGGCTCGGCGGAGCGCAGGGACATCCGGGCGCGCATGGCGTCGAGGTCGTCGCCGAGCCGCGCCATGCCGGCCTGGAGGTCGCGCCACGACCCGGTCCGCTGCTCCACCTGCGCGATCTTGGTGCGCAGGTCGGTGATGCGCCGCTCGGCGGTCTCCAGCCGGGTGCGGTGGGCGGCCGTGTCGCGGCCGGTGCTGATCAGGCTGGTGGCGACGGCGGCCAGGTCGCGCTCGGTGTCGTCCATCCGCTCGTCGATGCGCGGCAGCAGCCGGTCGTTGAGCTGAGCGACCAGGGAGTCGAGCTCGGTGCGCACGGCGCGCAGCTCGGCGTCCTGGTCCCGGACGGTCTGCTCCAGGACCGCCATGCGCTCGATGTAGGAGGGCAGGAGCCGCCCCAGTCGCGCCGACCGTTCCAGATCTCGGCCGAGTCCGGCGAGAAGGCCCGCGCCTCCGCGCAGCTGGCGCTCCGCCTCGACGGCGGCTCGGCGGATGAGACCCGGGATCACGGGCATGGCGCTCCCTCCAGGGGCCGGTCGAATGGATTCTCCTTAAACTCTAGGCGAACCGCGCGTGAACCTAGAATGAACCGCTGTGTTTATTTCGCGGTCCGGGCGTGTTTTCGAACGACCGCGGGGCGGGTGGCCTGCGGCGGCGGCCCGCTGCACGAGCACAGGCCCCGCCGGAGGATGAGCCAGGCGCGTTCGGCGGTGTAGTCGGCCCGGTTCAGCGCCGGGCGCACACGGTGGCAGGTCAGGCAGAGCATGCGTTCTTGTTCCTCCCCGTGATGGCGGGAGCGTCCGAATCCCCGTCGCGGGCCCGTCCGTCTCGCCGCCCCGCTCACGGTCCCCCCGGACGTGAGCGGGACGGCGAGACCCCCGGGATGGCCCGTCGGCTCCCCATCCCGGGTCACGCTACGCACCTCCAGGTTGCATGCACGTTGCAACGATCCGATTACACAGCGTGTCCGATTCGGGGTCGCGAGATATCCGGAATCGGTTGCGCGGCCCCCGTGCGTGGGCTGATCCTCAGACAGGCGAGGTTCGCTCCGGGGGGAAGAGACTGAACCTTTTTCATCCGGCGTGGTCGCCAGAGCCCTGCACGTGCAGCCCTGCCGACAACGAAAAGGTTCAACATGGTGGTGCCCGAAAAGGTGGCCCTGCGGCCGCCGATCTCCGAGTCGTGGCGGCGCTCCCGGGACGCCGGCGTCGACGTGACCGTCGAGGCCGCGCCGCTGGTGTTCGACCGGGACGTCATCGCCGACGCCCGCGAAGCGCATCCCCTCGATCCGCACCTGCCGGTGCTGAAGGGACTGCTGCGGCGGGTCGCCGACGAGACCGAGCACCTGATGGTGATCACCGACGACGCCGGGCACGTGCTGTGGACGCAGGGCCCGCCGGCCGCGCGGCGCGACGCCGACGCGATCGGGCTCACCGACGGGTTCCGCTGGTCGGAGGACGCCGTCGGCACCAACGGCATCGGCACGGCCCTCGCCACCGGGCGGCCCGAGTACGTGTACGCCGCCGAGCACATCGCGCACGTCCTGCACTGCTGGTCGTGCGCCGGCGCGCCGATCACCGACCCCGACTCGGGGCGGGTGATCGGCTGCATCGACGTCAGCGCGACCGTGCGGTCGCTGCATCCGGCGACCGTCGCGCTGGTCGCCACCGCGGCCCGGCTCGCCGAGTCGCGGCTGGAGAACGAGATGCGGCGGCGGGACGAGCGGCTGCGCGAGCGGCTCCTGCCGCACCTCCGGGGGCTGGGGGCCGCCGGTCTGCTCGTCACCGCCACCGGCCGGATCCTCATCCCCCCGGCGAGCACGGGCGTGCCCGGCGGCGCGGCCGCGGGGGAGGGGTGGCAGGGGCGGCGCGTGAACGTCCCCGCGTCCGGCGGGGCGGTCACCCTGCCCGACGGCCGGACCGCCGTCGCCGAACCGCTCGGGGAGGCGTTCCTGCTGCGGCTGCCCGGCCGCCTCGAAGGTCCGGGCGGGAGCGCGGCGACCGGCCGGGGCCCCCTCACCGGGGACGCGGCGGTCCGGACCGTCCCCGGAGCGCCGCTGCTGACCCTGTCGTTCCTCGGCGAGGGCCGCCCGCACGCGAACCTGGACGGCCGGCCGGTCTCCCTGACGCTGCGGCACGCGGAGATCCTCGCGATGCTCGCCCTGCACCCGCGCGGACTGACCGGCGACAGGCTGGCGATGTGCCTGTACGGCGACGACGGCAGCGCCGCGACGGTCCGCCCCGAGATCCACCGGCTCCGCCAGCAGCTCGGCGACGTCGTCCGGGCCCGCCCGTACCGGCTCGGCTGCGCGGTCGAGGCCGACTTCCTCACCGTCCGGCGGCTGCTGGACGAGGCGGACGTCGCCGGTACGGTGCGGCTGTACACCGGCGAGCTGCTGCCCAGCTCCGACGCGCCCGCCGTCCGGGCCGAACGCGACGAGCTGGCGGTGCGGGTCCGGCGGCAGGTGCTCGACCGGGGCGGCGCCGATGCGCTGTGGACCTACGCCCAGACCGAGCCCGGCCGCGACGACCTGGAGGCGCTGGAGCGGCTCCGCGACATCCTGCCGCCGGACGATCCGCGGCTGGCCGCCGTCGCCTCCCGCAGCGACCGCCTCCTCAACGGCGATCCCTGACCGCCGCCCGGCCGCGTGGGCGGGCGGGAGCCGCCGGGATCAGGCGGACGAGACACCGGCGTTGATCAGGTGGGTCGTGTCGTTGTAGCAGACGGCCTGCAGGCCCGCGCCGTCCTGCCGCCACCGGGTGAGCGAGGCGTTGCCGATCGACTCCTTCTCGTCGAGGTCCATGACCTCCTTCTCGGTGAGGCCCTCCACCAGGTAGCGCGTCGTCGCCACGATCGCGTCGTGCGTGACGACCATCACCCGCCCGCCGGGCGCCTCGGTCTCCAGGTCGCGGTAGAAGCTGCGCAGCCGCAGCGCCAGGTCGGCCCACGACTCCCCGCCGGGCGGCCGGTAGTAGAACTTGCCGAGGCGCCGCAGCCGGGCCGCCTCCTCGGGGAACCGGCGCTCGACGCCGATGGTGGTGAGGCCCTGCAGCACACCCTGCTCGCGGTCGCGGAGCCGCTCGTCGATCTTCACCCCCGGCCCGTCGGGGTCCCGCGGTGCGGCGTAGGACGTCTGGGCGAGCGCGATCTTCGCGGTGTCCATCGTCCGCACGTAGGGGGAGGCCACGATCAGGGTGGGACGCTCGTCCTCGGGGAGCCTGGCGAGCCAGAGGCCGAGCCTCGCCGCCTGGGCGCGGCCGGTGTCCGACAGCGGGACGTCGGCGTCCCGCTCGGGGATGCCGGCCTCCTCGGCATCGGTGCCTTCCACGGCCTGGTAGGCGACGTTGCCGGTGCTCTCACCGTGCCGGGTCATGTTCAGCCACTGCAGCGCGTTCACGCCCGCCATGCTGCCATGCCGCCGTGAACATGCCGCCGCAAACCAGGCCAGGGCGGTGCGATGCCGACGTTCCTCTACGAGCGGTAGTACTCTCGTGCCCGTGACGAACGTCCTGGCCACCGTGATCATCGTGGTGGCGCTGCTCGTGGCCGCCTACGCCCTGGTGGCGGCGCTGCGCAACCGGGCGATGGACCTCGGGCATCTGATCTCGCTCGGGGTGCTGGAGGCGCTGCTGATCGCGCAGGCCGTCGTCGGGTTCGTCAAGCTGTCCGGCGACGAGGGGCCCGCGAGCTCCGCCACCTTCATCGGCTACCTCCTCGCCGTCCCGCTCATCCCCCTCGCGGGCGCCGGCTGGGGGCTGCTGGAGCGCACCCGGTGGGGTTCCGCGGTGATCGTGATCGCCGGGACCGGCGTCGCCGTCATGGTCGTCCGGCTGAACCAGCTGTGGAGCGGGACCGGTGTCTGACCCCGATCCCGCCCGTGACGGCGAGGCCCGTGACGGCGAGGCCCGTGCGGACGGCGGCGCCCGCGCCGGCGTCGGCGCCCGCACGGGCGGCGCGGCCCGCCCCGGTACCGGCGGCGGGCCGGGACGGGTGCTGGTCGCCGTCTACGGAATCTTCGCGCTCGCGGCCGGTGCGCGCGCGGGCGTGCAGATCGCCACCCGGTTCTCCGACGCGCCGCTCGCCTACGCCCTGTCGGCGTTCGCCGCGGCCGTCTACGTCGTGGCGACGGTCGCGCTGGGCCTCGGCGGCCGCAGGTCGTTCAGGGTCGCCGTCGCCGCCTGCGCGATCGAGCTCGCCGGCGTGCTGATCGTGGGCACGCTCAGCCTCGCCGACTCCGCGGCGTTCCCCGACGAGACCGTCTGGTCCGCCTACGGGCGCGGCTACGGATTCATCCCGCTGGTGCTCCCGGTCGTGGGCCTGCTGTGGTTGCGCCGCACCGCCCGCAAGGGTGGCGGGCCCGAGACGGGCGGTGGGCGCCCTGCGGGCGGCGGTGCGTGAGCCCTCCGGCCACAGGTGTCCGATGATCACGCGGCGTCCGTCGACAGCGCGGTGGCCGCCGGGGGCGTGATGCGCCCGCCGATCGGGAGCGCGTGGACGGCGGCCCGGGTGATCGCCTCGACCTCGTCGAGGGAGTAGTCGGCGGACGGGTTGCGGCCCATCCAGCGGATCAGCCGCAGCGGCGGCGCGAACACGATCCCGTCGGCGGCGAACGGCGTCCTGGCGAGCTTGCCGCCGTGCACGGCCAGCACCGGCGTCACCTTGACCGGGACCTCCGAGACCCGCGAGATCAGATCGGCGGCCGCGTCGGCGCGAGCGGTCAGCGCGCCCACGAGCTTGGACTGGGTCCGGCCGTCGATGAACAGCCGGCCTCCGTGGTGGGAGATCTCCGCGTCCGGGTGCCAGGCCTCGTTGTGGACCAGCCACACGCCGCCCGGCCCGAACACCAGCTGGTCGGCCTGGCCGTGCCCGGGGACCGTCCGCTCGTACAGCACCCGGTGACCGCGCCGCTCCAGGATGTGGCGCAGTACCCGGTTCATCCGCTCCGCACCCCGCAGCCCGAGCCGCCACACCCTGGACGCCTTGTAAACGCGCCAATGGACGAACGTGTCCGCGGACGCCACCAAGGCGGCCATCGCGATTCCGAATATGGCGTTGACGAGCATCCCGCACAGCAGGAGCGTCGCGCCCGCCAGAATTGCGCGGGTCCGCAATCTACCCTTTCGGCCGCGCTGCCAGAGCTCCTCGTATACCGCCTGGGGTGAACCGCCGGTGAACGCGGCCCGATCCCTCAGATAGATGGAGCTGCCGATCATGACACCCTCCCAGCACCTGCGATGACGCCCTCATTATGGCGATACGTGAAGCATTGCCGCCACACTTCGCAATGTGACGTAAACCAAACGGGAAAGCAAGAGCCGGTCTTGAAAGCATTGCCCACCTGCTGGTTCTCCGTGGTTGCGCGGGCGCTTCCTGGGGAAAACTTTAAGCGTCGCCATCGAACGCCTGAAAGGCGCGGTGCAACTATCACCGCAACGCTCGGAGCCTTTTTCATTAATGTCGCTATTCCGGCACGGGCGACCACCCACCGGGACCGGGCAAACTGGTCGGATGCACCTCAGCGCCGCCGAGAACCTCCCCGTCCGCAATGCGGTCCCCGCACTGCGCACGGCACTGGACGACCGCGGCGCGGCCGTGCTCGCGGCGCCTCCGGGCACCGGCAAGACCACCCTCGTTCCCCTCGCGCTCGCCGGGCTCGCCCTCGGCGGCCCGCCGGCCGCCGGCAAGATCCTCGTCCTGGAACCGCGCCGTCTCGCCGCCCGCGCCGCGGCCCGCCGCATGGCCTGGCTCCTCGGCGAACGCGTCGGCGGGCAGGTCGGCGTCATCGTCCGCGGCGAGACCCGACCCGGTACCCGCGTCGACGTCGTCACCACGGGCGTCGTCCTCCAGCGCCTCCAGTCGGACCCCGAACTCGCCGGCGTCGGCACCGTGATCCTGGACGAATGCCACGAGCGGCACCTGGACGCCGACACCGCGCTGGCGTTCCTCCTGGACGTCCGCGCCGCGCTCCGCCCCGACCTCCGCCTGGTCGCGGCGTCCGCGACCGCCGACACCGGCCCCTGGGCTCGCCTCCTCGGCGGCGACGGCGGCGCGGCCCCGGTGGTGGAGACGCCGGCCGCGCTGCATCCGGTCGAGACGATCTGGTCGCCGCCCGCCCGGACCGCCGCCCCGCCCCACGGCATGCGCGTCGACCCCGCGTTCCTCGCGCACGTCGCCGGCACGGCCCGCCGCGCCCTGGCCGAACGGGACGGCGACGTCCTGTGCTTCCTGCCCGGCGCCGGCGAGATCGCCCGCGTCGCCGGGCTGCTCCGCGGCGCCCCCGCCGATGTCCTGCAGGTGCACGGGCAGGCGCCGCCGGACGTGCAGGACGCGGTCCTCGCCCCGTCCGCCCGCCGCCGCATCGTCCTGGCGACCTCCGTCGCCGAATCGAGCCTCACCGTCCCCGGCGTCCGGACGGTCGTGGACTCCGGCCTCGCCCGCGAGCCCCGCACCGACCACGCCCGCGGCCTCGGCGCCCTGACCACCGTCCGCGCGTCCCGCGCCACCGCCGTCCAGCGTGCCGGACGCGCCGGACGCGAGGCGCCCGGCGCCGTCTACCGCTGCTGGACCCAGGCCGAGCACGACCGGCTGCCCGCGCGCCCCCGGCCCGAGATCGAGCTGGCCGACCTCACCGGCTTCGCGCTCCAGGCGGCCTGCTGGGGCGACCCCGGCGCGAGCGGCCTGTCGCTCCCCGACCCGCCGCCGCCCGCCGCCCTGGACGCGGCACGAGCAACCCTCCGCGCGCTCGGCGCCGTCCACGGGAACCACGTGACGGACCGGGGCCGTGCCCTCGCCCGCATCGGCCTCCACCCTCGCCTGGCCCGGGCCTTGGTCGACGGCGCCCCCGAGGTCGGCGCCCGCGCCGCCGCCCAGATCGTCGCCCTGCTCTCCGAACCGCCGCCCCGGTCGGCGGGCGACGACCTCACCGCCACCTGGCGAGCCCTCCGCGGCCCCGGCCGCCCCGCCGACTCCCACGCGGCCCGCTGGCGCGACGAGACCAAACGCCTCCGCAACGCCCTGACCCCCCGCTCCCACACCGGCAACCCGCCTCCCGGCGGTGACACGGCCCCCGGTGGGCGGGGGGACGATGCCGTGGCCGGGATCGTGGTGGCGCTGGCGTTCCCGGAGCGGGTGGCGCGGAGGCGGGGGAGCGGGTACCTGATGGCGTCCGGTACCGGGGCGGTGCTCGCCGACGGGTCGGCGCTGGGCGGCGGGCGGCCGGAGTGGCTCGCGGTCGCGGCGGCCGACCGGCCCGCAGGGGCGGCGTCGGCGAGGGTGCGGCAGGCCGTGGTGATCGACGAGGAGGTGGCGCGGTTCGCCGCGGCGCCGTTGCTGGAGACCGCCGAGGAGATCGCCTGGCGGGACGGGGACGTGGTGGCGCGGAAGGTCGAGCGGCTCGGCGCGATCGAACTGGACGCGGCGCCGCTGCGGAACCCCGATCCGGAGCGCGTGCGGGCGGCGCTGCTTTCCGGAGTGCGCGTCGAAGGTCTCGGCCTGCTGAACTGGCCGCCGCCGGCCGTCGCCCTGCGGGAACGGCTGGCGTTCCTTCACGAGGCGCTGGGTGAGCCGTGGCCGGCGGTCGGCGACGCGGCGCTGCTGGAACGCGTCCCGGAGTGGCTCGCAGGCGCGCGGAGGCGGGCGGACCTGCGGCGCGTCGACGTCGCGGCGATGCTGCGGGGGCTGTTGTCCTGGGAGCAGGCCAGGCGGCTCGACGAGTACGCGCCCGAGCGGGTCGAGGTCCCGTCCGGGTCGCGGATCCGGGTGGACTACTCGCAGGAGCGCCCTGTCCTGGCGGTGAAGCTGCAGGAGCTGTTCGGGTGGGACGCGGCGCCGCGGCTCGCGGGCGGGAGCGTGCCGCTGGTCGTGCACCTGCTGTCCCCGGCGGGGCGCCCGGCGGCCGTCACCGCGGACCTGGCCTCGTTCTGGCGCGAAGGCTACAAGGCGGTACGGGCGGAGCTGCGCGGACGCTATCCCAAGCATCCGTGGCCCGAGGACCCGGCGCGGGCCGTCCCGACGAAGCGGACCAAGCGCGCTAGCGGGCGTGTTTAGAAGGCCCTCGTGTGGTCGGAGCGGGGCTTGTGTACGGCGGGCGACGCGTGTCGATTGCGTGTTCGAATATTGTGACGTAATGTGTTCACCATGATGCAGTCCGCAGTTGGCCACGTTGATGGCGGCGTCGTCCCGGCCGCCACCCGGCGCTACGTGGACAGCGTGAACGCCGCGGCCCGCGAGAGCGCATCCGAGGCCGCAGGCGATGCGGGTGTGGCTGATGTCGCGTGCCCGATCGTGGACGGGGCCGAGGCGCGGCGTGTCAGGGGGAGGAACAGGGCTCCGGCGTGGCGGCGACCGGCGGAGGGACCGGTGACGGTGGTGCGGTTGCGATTGACGCCGGATCCGGCGGCGCGGCACCGGTTGGAGGGGCTGTTCGGGGCGGCGTGGAGCCTGAAGCGGGCGTTGCGGCGTGATGCCCGGTCCCGTGCGCTGGCCTATCGGGCCGGGCACCGGCGCCGCCGCACGCAGGCGGAGGCGAAGCGGTGGCGGGTGCGGCTGGGGTTGTCGCGGGAGGCGTTGGAGCGTGCGGGGTACCGCCATCTGGATGCCTCCGGTCATTTGAGGCATCACCTGTCCAAGGCGGTGGCCATGCACCTGGCCGACGAGGTGTGGAGCGGGCTGGAGCGGCACTTGTTCGCGGATGCGTCGGGGCGCCGTCAGGGTGTGCCGAAGGTGGGTTCGTGGTGGGAGTTCTCCCGGATCCCGGGGCGGGCCCGTTCGCACACCAAGTCCCGCAAGTGGGAGACGTTCCGGTTGCACGGCACGCTGGCCGGGCACCTGGCCGCCTACCCCGTGTCCGGCCTGCCCGGCGGCTCCTCTCCCGAGGCGGCGGCGGCACTGCCGCCGGGGACCGGCGTGCTTGCCCAGCCCCGCACGATGGCGGTGCCGTCGGCGCCCCGCAGCCGGGGAGGCAAGGGGGTGTGGTGGGAGTATGAGGGGCCGCTGGCGCTGGTGTATGCGGGTGGCCCGGACGGGTGCCGGGGTGATCTGGTGGTGCCGGTGCGGCTGCCCCAAGGTGCGGGTCAGTGGCCGCACTTGCTGCACACCCTGGCCGACCCGGAGGTGTTCCACAAAGTCGACCTGGTACGCCGACGGGATCCGGCCGAGCCGGGCGGATGGTGCTACGAAGCCCACCTGATGGTGCTGAAACCCGCGTTCGTTCCGGCGTCGACGGCGGCGCGGCGGGCCAAGGCCCCCGCGGGCCGGCGGGGCGGGGTGGACGGCAACGTCTCCAACCTCGCCGCGGTGTCGGCCCCCATTGAACGGGCCGACGCCGCGGCGGCATCACCGCAGACCGCACTGGACTCCTCGGGAGTGATCTCCTCGAAGGTGACGATGTCGCCCGACGAGCGGGCCCGCATCGCCCGGCGGGCGCGCAAACGGCGCGGTCGGCAGCGGGCGCTGGAACGCTCGCGCCGCGCGTCCAACACCGCCCAATACGAACCCAGTCGGCGCCAGCGCAAACGCCAACGACGCCGGCAGGCCGCCGGGCTGCCGCCCAAACAGGCCGCGGTGCCAGGCGGGCCGCGCGTCGCCCGCGCCGACGGCCGCCCCCGCCGCTCCTACGGCCGCGACGCCCTGTCGGGCAGCTACCGGCGGCTGCGCGCCCGCGAGGCGGCCGCCGCGCACCGCACCGCCCAATCCCGCAAAACCCGGGCCCGGCACACGGCCGGGCAGATCGTCGCCGTGCACGGCCCTCACCTGGTGATCGAGGACTGCGACATCCGCGCCTGGTTCCGGCTATGGGGACGGGCCTGCGCCCGCTTCACCCCCGGCATGCTCATCACCGCACTCGACCACGAATGCCGTGCCACCGGCGGACGGCTGCTGCGCGCGGCCATCTCCATTACCGCGCTGTCCCAGCACTGCCCCTGCGGACGCCGCGTCCCCAAACACCTCGGCGTCCGCACCCACCACTGCCGCACCGCCGACGGCGGCTGCGGACTCACCGGCGACCGCGACCTGGTCTCCGCCGCCTTGGCCGCCTTCACCCACCTGACCGACCCCGATGACCCCTCCACCGCACGGGTGGACTACCAAACCTCCCGCCGCGTGCTGTGCGCGGGCGGGCCAGGGCTACCTGGAGCCCTGACCGAGTCAACCGCACCCATCCCTGCACCCGGCACCGGCGCCCCAGCCGGTGCCGGGACGGGGAATGCGGCAGCCACCCCTCCCCAGCCCCGCCGCCGCAGACCGCGGCGGCGGAACCGGCGGGCGGCCTCTGCTCGGCGAACCCGGACCGGTACGGCGCCGACCCCGGATGAACCACCCCTGCCCACCACACCAGCGGGCGGAACGGCGGTCACACCGGACAGACGCCGACCACGAACCCGGCTGTCCAAACAACCCGACCACGGGACTTGTTGAACAGGCCTTAGCGGGAGCTGATCAGGACCTCTATGCCGTCCAGGACGCGGGCCAGGCCGAACTCGAAGGCGCGGCCCGGCGCGACGGCCGAGCCGTACGCCTGCCCGGAGGCGGTGCCGACGCGGGTGCCGAGCGGGTAGTCGGCCTCGTCGATGAGCGTGTGGAGCACCGGCGCGGTCGCCTCCCACCACTGCAGGTCGCTGACGCCGCTGCGGCGCTCGGCCTCGGCGGCGTTGACCGAGACGCGGGCGGCGCTCTCGGCGAAGCCGGTGACGAGGGCGACCACCGAATCCATTTCCAGGTCGGTGAGGCCGAGCCCGTCCACGGCGCGCAGCTCGTACTCGTACTTGCCGAACGTGTTGGGACCCATCGGCGGCCGCGCGAGCGTGACGTGCAGCAGCCAGGGATGGCGGTGGAACAGCGCCCAGTTGTCGCGGGCGATGTGGTCCAGCCGGGCCCGCCAGGAGTCGTGGGACGGCGGCGTCAGCTCGCCGAACGCGCGGTCCACCATCACGTCGATCAGCTCGGCCTTGCCCGGGACGTAGGTGTAGATCGACATGGGGGACACGCCCAGCTCGTCGGCGATGTGCCGCATCGACAGGGCGTCCAGCCCCTCGGCGTCGGCCACGCCGATCGCGGTCCGGACGATCTCCTCGGCGGTCAGCCGAGGCTTGGGGCCGCGCTTCGGCGGCTCCCTGACCCCCCAGAGAAGCTCCAGGCTGCGCCGGGGATCGCCCGCCCCGCTGTACTCGGTCGTCACCCACTCCATCCTTCCAGGAATGAAACTCTGTACTACGTACGTTATAGTGGCCGTGATGGTAAATCCGTACTGTGTACATAGTTATGGAGGGCTCGTGGCCGAACCACCGTTCGCGGTCGCCGCGGAGGGGCTGCGCAAGCGCTACGGCGACACCGACGCCCTCGCCGGGCTCGACCTGCGCGTGCCCGCCGGCACGGTGCACGGGCTGCTCGGCCCGAACGGCGCCGGCAAGACCACCGCCGTCCGGATCCTGACCACCCTGACCAGGCCGGACGGGGGGACCGCCCGCGTCGCCGGGCACGACGTCGTGCGCGAGGCCGCCGAGGTGCGCACCAGGATCGGGCTCGTCGGGCAGCACGCGGCGGTCGACGAGGTGCTCGGCGGGCGCCAGAACCTCGTCATGTTCGGCCGCCTCTACCACCTCGGCGCCAAGCGGGCGCGGAGGCGGGCGGACGAGCTGCTGGAGCGGTTCCGGCTCACCGGCGCCGCCGACAGGCCCGCGGGGGAGTACTCCGGCGGCATGCGGCGCCGCCTGGACCTGGCCGCCTCCATGATCCTCGCGCCGCCAGTCCTGTTCCTGGACGAACCCACCACCGGACTCGACCCGCGCAGCAGGAACGAGGTATGGGACGCGATCCGCGCGCTGGTGGACGGCGGCACGACCGTCCTGCTCACCACCCAGTACCTGGAGGAGGCCGACCGGCTCGCCACCGGGATCTCGGTGATCGACCACGGCCGCGTCATCGCCGAGGGCGCCCCCGACACGCTGAAGGCGCGGCTCGGCGGCGACCGGATCGAGGTCGTCCTGGACGACCCCGACGCGCTCACCGCCGCCGCCGAGATCGTCGGCAGGGTCGCGTCCGGCGAGGTGGACGTCGACGCGGAGGCCCTGCGCGTCGGCGCTCCGGTGACCGGCCGCGCCGCGACGCTGACCGAGACCGTCCGGGCCCTGGACGAGGCGGCGATCGCGGTCGCCGACATCGGCCTCCGCCGCCCCACCCTGGACGAGGTGTTCCTGCACCTCACCGGAACCGGCCCACGGACAGAGGGCCGACAGACAGAGGGCCCGGAGAAGGAGAAGAAGGAGGTGCGCCAATGAGCGTCCAGACCCTGCGCTGGGCCGTCGCCGACGGCCGGACCCTGACCGGCCGGGCCCTCGCCCACTGGGCGCGGCGGCCCGGCGAGGTCGCCGTCGCGCTGCTGTTCCCCGTCATGGTCGTCCTGATGATGGGCTACCTGTTCGGCGGCCAGATGGACGTGCCGGGAGGCGGCGGCTACCGGGAGTTCATCGTCCCCGGGATGTTCGCGCTCACGATGGCGTTCGGCGTCGAGACGACGTTCGCCGCCGTCGCCGGCGACGCCGCCAAGGGCGTGACCGACCGGTTCCGCGCGATGCCGATGTCGCCGTCCGCCGTGGTCGTGGGACGCGCCGCCGCCGACATGCTGCACTCGGTCGCCGCCCTGGCCGTCATGGCGGTCTGCGGCGTCCTGATCGGCTGGCGCGTCCACGAGGGCGCCGCGGCCGCCCTCGCCGGGTTCGGGCTCCTGCTGCTCCTGCGGTTCTCGCTGGTGTGGCTCGGCATCTACCTCGGCCTGATGGCCAAGGGGCCCGAGTCGGTCGCGGCCGTCCAGATCCTGGTGTGGCCGATCGGCTTCCTGTCCAGCGCCATGATCGCGCCGAGCACGATGCCGGGCTGGCTGGGAACCATCGCCGAATGGAACCCGATGTCGGCGACCGTGACCGCCTGCCGGGACCTGTTCGGCGACACCGGGCACGCGGGCACCTCGTGGGCGGCGCAGCACAGCGTCCTGATGGCGGTGGTGTGGCCGCTGGTGATCGCGGCGGTGTTCGTCCCGCTGTCGGTGCGCCGCTACCGCGCCATGGGCCGCTAGCTAGCCGGGCAGCAGGGCGGCGCGGTGGCGGGCCAGCGCCAGCGCCGGGTAGCAGTCCTCGGGCAGGTCCGCGCCGTTCAGCGCGGAACGGAGCCGCGGCCCCACGGCCGCCGGGTCGTAGGGCTGGACGACGCACAGCTCGGCCTGCATCGCCTGCCGCGCCGCCCCCATCAGCGCCGGGACGTCCCCGACGATCACGACCTCGGCGGGGACGTCCCCGTGGGACAGCCGCACGGCCAGCGCGTGCATGCCCCGCGTGCCGGCGTCCTGGTAGCGGAACTCGCAGACGAGGCGGTCGCCGTCCAGCGGCCCCTCCTGGATCAGCCACACCTGGCCGGGCACGACCCGTCCGAGCGACTCCTCCCAGGGCGCCGCCGGGACGCCGCCGAGCTCCCCGGCCGCGCGGCCCGCCGTCCTGCGTCCCTCGGCCGGGCCGATCGCGGCGAGCGCCCGCAGGAAGGCGCGCGCGCCCGGCGTCGCCGCCGCCCGCAGGCAGGTGATCAGGTCGCCGAGCGCGGCCCGCCGCCCCTGCACGTGCGGGGCGGCGGCCTCCAGGCTTCCGAGCTGCGCGGACACCCACACCTCCGCCTCCAGCGGGCCGGGCAGCGACGGCAGGGCGCCGGCCTCCCGGACGTAGGCCGCGTACACCTCGCGGAGCCCCGGCAGCATCAGCTCCGGTCCCGCGGACGATCGGGTCGCACTCACCACATCAGCCTATGAGACACGCGGTACCGGTATGTAAGGCGGCAGCGCGTCCGCGCGGCCGGTGCGGCCGGGCCACGGGAACGCGCCGCTGGTCGAGCCGTACCGATCAGGTCGGGCGGGTCGTTCAGGCGGTTTGTTCAGGCGGGGACGGTCAGCAGCGTGCGGCCCTCACCGATCGTCCGGACCTCGAACCGGACGATCTCCTCGGGGGCCAGCGCCGTCGCGCCCTGCACCGTCAGCTGCGGCTGCGCGGACTCGGGGAATCCGTAGCCCTTGGCGGGGACGGACCACCCGGCGACCGTGTGCGCGTCGCCCCGGGCGTCCACGGCGACCAGCTCGCACGCCAGCGGCCCGCGGACCTTGCTGAGCCGCAGCCCCACCCGGCTGCCCCACGCCTTGCCCTGCGTCGCGACCGTCCCGGTCACGCCGGTGCCCGTGTCGGCGGCCGACGCCGTCTGCCCGTTCCGCATCAGCGCTGCCGTCCCGGTGTCGGGCTGAGGCGGCGGCGCCGCCTGCTCGCGGTCGGCGCCCAGCGTGAACCCGGTGCCGAGCGCGCCGCCGAGCAGGACGACCCCGGCGGCGGCCGCGGCCAGCCCCCGCGCCGTCCGGTACCGCCGCTCCCGGCGGACCCGGTGCCGCATCAGGTCGGTGACCACCGACGGCTCCGGCGGGACCGGCATCGCGTCCACCGGTTCGGTGATCGGCCCGATGCCGTCCAGCGTCCGGGCGATGCCGCGCAGCTCGCCGAGTTCCTGGTGGCACGCCGCGCACGTCGACAGGTGCGTCTCGAACGCGCGCCGGTCGGGCTCCTCCAGGAGGCCGAGGGCGTAGGCGCCGACGTCGATGTGCAGCATGTCCGCGCTCATGGCGTCACACCCCTCTCCTCCAGGGCGACGCGTAGCGCCCGGAGCGCGTAGTAGACCCGGGACTTGACCGTGCCCACGGGGATGCCGAGCTGCCTTGCGGCCTCGTTCACCGAGCGGTCCCGGAAGAACGTCTCGTTGAGGATCTCGCGGTGGGCCGGGGACAGCGCGAGGAGGGCTTCGGACACGACGACGGAGCGCAGCAGATCCTCCAACCCGTCGGGGACGCGCATGTTCTCCAGCGGGCCCTCGCCCGCCTCCTGCGGCCTGGCGTTCTTGCGGCGCTGGTCGTCGATGACGATCCGGCGGGCGACCGTCGCCAGCCACGGCAGCAGGGACGTCGCGTTCTCGTCGAGCTGGTGCGCGCTGCGCCACGCGCGGATCATGGTCTCCTGCACGACGTCCTCGGCCCAGTGCCGGTCGCCGCCGGTCAGGCGCAGCACGAACGACAGCAGCGGGCGGCCGTACACCCGGTACAGCTCGGTCACGATCACCTGGTCGTCCACGTCACCCGAGGGCTGCGGGCCGCGGAACCAGCTCCACGGGCCGGCGGGGCTCTCTCGGGGTGGCGGCACGGCGGTCGGTGATCTGTGGGCCATCGGGGGTCTCCGGCTGGTGCGAGGGCGGGGCGACGCGGTGACCGTGAGCCTGGTGTCACGTTGGGAGGCAGTACGGGACCCCGGCAGCCGGCGGTTCAAAGGAGGGGCCCGGTTCGCCGGGATTTTCCAGAAAGACCCTTACTAGTTCGACACCTTTTGCTTACCCCTGGCGCCCACCGCCCGCGGCCCGCGTCCTAGTGCCGTACGAGAACGGGACACGGACCGGCGACGGCATCCGAACCAGGGGAGGCGACCGGACCCACCGCGGCGGACCTCCGCCGGGCAACGCTCACTCCACGCTTTGGAGCGAATGCGGGCATCGGGCCCATTTGCCCACAGAGGACCGAGGGCGGGATCGGTATGGAAGGGAACGGGAACACACAGCTCAGCTACCGCCTGCTGCTGGCGGTGGACATCCAGGGGTACAGCAAGCGCGACACGCGCGAGCAGCTGCTCGCGCAGCGGCACCTGTCGGACGCGCTGGACCGCGCCGCGCACGGCGTCGGCCTCGACCGCGGCCGCTGGGACAAGCAGGTCGGCGGGGACGGCGAGCTCGCCACGCTGCCGGACGGGATCGACCCCGCCCCGGTCGCCGGCGACTTCGTCATCGGCCTCGCCGAGGCGCTGCGGGAGATCAACCGGGACGCGGGCCGCTTCCCCCTCCGGGTGCGGCTCTCCCTGCACCACGGCACGCTGACGGCGGGGCCGTTCGGACCCGCCGGCGACGCGCCCATCGTCGTCCAGCGGCTGCTGGACGCCGCGCCGCTGCGGCGCCTGCTGGCCCGCGACGCGGACCGCGACCTGGCCTACGTCGTCTCGGACACGCTGTTCGAGGACGTCGTCCGCACCGGGTTCTGCACGCTGCCGCCGCGCGACTTCCAGGCCATCAAGGTCACCGCGAAGGGCGCGGCCTTCCGCGGCCACATCCTCACCGGCCGCGCGGCCCGCCGCGACGGCGCGGACGGTTCGGGAAGCGAGCGGGGCGGACCGGACACCGGCTCCGCCCCCGGCGCCCGCGTCCTCGAC
>NZ_SMKK01000018.1 GCF_004348425.1 Actinomadura sp. 7K507 | reverse complement strand
CGCTGGAGGCGAGTGTTGGAGGCGCGCGAATTCCGCGCATTCGCCTTTCTTCGCAGCGTCTGGAGTGAGCAACACATGGCGACATTTCTTTACCGGGTCGGGCGGTGGGCCTTCCGGCGGCGCCGGCTCGTCCTCGGCCTTTGGCTGGGCGCCCTGGTGGTGGCCGGGGTCGCCGCCGCCACGGCGCCCGCCGGGCAGGAGGAGGACCTCTCCATGCCCGGCACCGAATCGCAGAAGGCGTTCGACCTGCTGGACGAACGCTTCCCCCAGAGCAACGCCCAGGGCGCCGAGGCCCGCCTGGTGTTCCAGGCCCCGGACGGGCAGCGGGTGACGGCCTGGGAGAACAAGTCGGCCGTCCAGGACACGCTCGGCACGCTGGACGGGGGTGACCAGGTCGCGTCGGCCACCGACCCCTACAAGACCGGCGCCGTCAGCGAGGACGGCACCATCGCCTACTCCACTATCACCTACACCGCGGACGCCGTCGACCTGACCGAGCCGACGAAGAGCGCCCTGGAGGACGCCGCGGGCCAGGCCCGGGACGCGGGGCTGACCGTGGAGATCGGCGGCTCGGCCCTGGACTCGGAAGAGGCGCCGGGCGGTACGACGGAGATCATCGGTGTGGCGGTGGCGGCGGTGGTGCTGATCCTCGCCCTCGGGTCGCTGGTCGCGGCCGGGCTGTCGCTGCTGACCGCCTTCGTGGGCGTGGCCATCGCGTTCGGGCTGGTCTCCGCGCTGGCCGTTCCGCTGGGGCTGACGTCCACCGTCGCCATCCTGGCGCTGATGCTGGGGCTGGCGGTCGGCATCGACTACGCGCTCTTCATCACCTCCCGCTTCCGCGACGAGCTCGCCCGGGGCGGCGGGCCGGAGGAGGCCGCCGGCCGGGCGGTGGGCACGGCCGGATCCGCCGTCGTCTTCGCCGGCGCGACCGTCTTCATCGCCCTGGTCGGGCTGGGGGTCGTCGGCATTCCCGAACTCACCAAGATGGGCCTGGGCGGCGCGGGTGCCGTGGGCCTCGCCGTGCTCGTCGCACTGACCCTGGTCCCCGCGCTGTTCGGCTTCTCCGGGCGGCGGATCCTGTCCCGCGCCGCCCGCAAGGCCACCCGTCCGCGGAGCGAGCGCCCGCACCCCGTGCCCGCCGGGGCCGGACGGCCTGGGCTCGGCACCCGCTGGGCACGGTTCGTGCTGCGCCGTCCCGTGGCCGTGCTGCTGGTCGCCGGACTCGGTCTCGGCGCCGTCGCCCTACCGGCGCTGAACCTCGAACTCGGGCTGCCCGGCGACGAGTCCAAGTCGGTGGAGACCACCGAGCGCCGCGCCTACGACCTGCTGTCGGAAGGCTTCGGCCCCGGCTTCAACGGCCCGCTGACCGTGGTCGTGGACATGTCGGAGGCCGCGAACACCCGCGCCGCCACGGACCAGGTCGTCAAGACCGTCCAGGGAGTGGACGGCGTCGCATCGGTCGGTGATCCGGTCCTCAGCGGGACCCAGGACACGGCCGTCCTCACCGCGATCCCGCAGACGGCGCCGAGCAGCGGCGAGACCAAGGAGCTGGTGCACGCGATCCGGGACGCGGTCTCCGGCGTCGAGGCCGACACGGGCGCAGGCGTCCTGGTGACCGGCACCACCGCGATGAACATCGACATCTCCGAAGCCATGTCCGACGCCCTCATCCCCTACCTGACCGTGGTCATCGGGCTGGCGGTGCTCCTGCTCATGGTGGTCTTCCGCTCGGTCCTGGTCCCGGTCAAGGCCGCGCTCGGCTTCCTGCTGTCGGTGGGAGCGGCCTTCGGCGTCCTCGTCGCCGTCTTCCAGTGGGGCTGGGCGGCGGACCTGATCGGCATCGAGCAGACCGGCCCGGTCATGTCGCTGATGCCGATCCTCATCATCGGAATCGTGTTCGGCCTCGCCATGGACTACGAGGTCTTCCTCCTCACCCGGATGCGGGAGGCCTACGTCCACGGCGCGTCCCCCGGCGAGGCGATCGTCCACGGTTTCCGGCACAGCGGACGTGTGGTGGCCGCGGCGGCGATCATCATGATCAGCGTGTTCGCCGGATTCATCGGGATGAGTTCCCCGACCATCCAGACGATGGGCGTCGGCCTGGCCGCCGCGGTCGCCTTCGACGCCTTCGTGGTCCGGATGGCGATCGTCCCCGCGGTCCTGGCACTGCTCGGCCATCGGGCCTGGTGGCTGCCTCGTATCCTGAACCGCGTGGTGCCGAATGTGGATATCGAGGGGGAGAAGCTGAGCAGGCACGTCCCGGCCACCGAAACCGTGCCGGACGCGGCGGTGCCGGTGCTCCCCGGCGGCGGGCGCTGAGCCGGCCATGACGGACACGGGCGGCGGTGCTCCGCGATCACCCGTCACGTGGTGGCGGGAGGCGGCGGTCACGGCGGCGGCGTTCGCGCTCTGCCTGCTCGGCGGCGTCATCCAGGTCGACGACACGCTGTCGCCGCCGTCCGCCGCCGCCTACGTCATCGCCGTGGTGTCCTGTGCCGTGCTGCCGCTGCGGCACAGGGCGCCCGTGGCCACCATGGCGGCCACGACCGCGGCCGGTGTGCTGGCTCCGCTCTTGGGCCTCCTGCTGACCCCGCTCATCATGGCGTCCGCCGTGATCACCGCCTACTCGCTCGCCGTGCGCACCGACCGGCGCACGGCGAGCGCGGTGCTCCTCGCCTCCGCGGCGCTGCTGGTCACCTTCACCTCCCTGCTCGGGGACCTCTCGTGGAAGGACGCGAGCAGGCTGGCGGTGGTGGCGGCGTTCCCGCTGGTGGCCGGCGTCCTCGGTCACTCGACGCAGAACCGGCGGGCCTACCTGGCGGCCGTGGAGGAACGGGCCCGGCGGGCGGAGAAGAGCCGGGAACTCGAGGCGCGCCGGAGAGTGGACGAGGAGCGGCTGCGCATCGCCCGGGAACTGCACGACCTCGTGGCCCACCAGATCACCCTGGCCAACGCGCAGGCCACGGTCGCCGCCCACCTCTTCGACACCCGCCCTGAGCAGACGCGCAAGAGCCTGAAGGAACTCGTCGAGACCACCAGCGACGCCCTCGACGACCTGCGGGCCACGGTCGGCCTGCTGCGCGAGTCCGGGGACGCGGCCGAGCCCGCCGAACCGGCACCCGGACTGTCGCGGCTGCCCACGCTCCTCGAATCCTTCCGCCGCGCCGGTCTGGAAGTGTCGGTGCAGCAGGAGGGCACGCCCAGGGCGTTGCCGCCGGGAGTGGACCTCACCGCCTACCGCATCGTCCAGGAGGCCCTGACCAACGTGACCAAGCACGCCGGAGCCGGTAGCGCCCGGGTCCACCTCAACTGGAACCGCGACCGCGTGACCATCACCGTCACCGATGACGGAGGGGACGCCCGTACGGCGCCGGACGGCCCGCCCGGTTACGGACTGATCGGCATGCGTGAACGTGCCACCGCGGTCGGGGGACACCTCTCCGCGGGCAGACGTCCGGAGGGCGGCTTCCTCGTCTCCACCGAGCTGCCCCTCCCACCCGCCAAGGACGGAGCGGCGACCATCGAACGGACGGGCGGGGACGAACCGTGACACTCCGGGTACTGCTCGCCGACGACCAGGCCCTTCTGCGGGGTGCCTTCCGGACGCTCCTCGAAACCGCCGACGACATCACCGTCGTAGGCGAGGCCGCCGACGGCAGGGAGGCGGTGAGACTCACCCGGGAGCTGTCCCCGGACGTCGTGATCATGGACATCCGGATGCCCGACGTGGACGGCCTCGCCGCCACGTCGGAGATCTGCGCGGACCCGGAACTGCGCGCCAGCCGCATCCTGATCCTCACCACGTACGAGACCGACGAGTACGTCGCTCAGGCGCTGCGCGCGGGCGCCGGCGGCTTCATCGGCAAGGGCATCGGCGCCGACGACCTCCTGAACGCCGTACGCACGATCGCCGACGGCGACACCCTGCTGTCCCCCGCCGCGACCCGCTCCCTGGTCGCCCGTTTCCTGGCCACCCCGGACAACGCCCCGCCTCACCAGCCCGAACGACTCGCTGCGCTGACCCCCCGCGAACGCGAGATGGTGACCCTGGTCGCGACCGGCCTCTCCAACCAGGAGATCGCCGAACGGATGTACCTCAGCCCTTTCACCGTCCGCGCCCACGTGCAACGCGCCATGACGAAACTGGAAGCCCGCGACCGCGCCCAACTCGTCGTGATCGCCTACCAGACAGGCCTAGCCCGCCCCACCGACCCCCTCTCGTAACCTGATCCCGGCCAGTGCCTGCATGGCCTCGCGTTCTATGCGTGAAAGATCGCTGAGGATGGTGCCTGCCTGTAGGAGGTACTGCGCATCGCCTGATTCACCGGCTTTTGTGATCAGAGCCGCGGTTTCCGTCCACAGGGTCGCCGCCTCGGTGTAAAGCTCGTGGCCGGTGCGCAGGTGGCTGCTGTCGAGAATCTGGGCGCATTCGGCGAGGAAGTCGCGGTAGAGGTTACGGAACAGCGCGCCGCCGGTTCCGGCCTTCTCCATCAAGAGGGCGGTCTGCGGCAGGTCCCGCTGCGGGGCGTCGGTCCGCTGGAGCCACGTGCGCACCAGCTTGCCGGCCTTCTCGATGCCCCGGTAGCCGAGGTTGGCGATGGGCGGGTTGAGGAAGGCGTCGGCGCAGGCGGTGATGGCGGGGATGATCTGGGTCTGCGGGGAGGGCGGGTTCCTCGACGTGGTGAGGGTAGAAGCGGTGAGGGAAGAAGTGGTGAGGGTGAAGGACCGGTGCTTCGCCGCCATCGGGCCGCGCGCGGCTCTGGCCTGGGCGAGGCTCGTCAGGCTGGTGGATACCGCCCCGCCTTGCTGGTCGGTGTCCACCAGGTAGGCGTTGCGGTCGTCGTGGCCGTACATGGCGACCACGTGGCCGGCGAAGTGCACCTTCGAGGCGAAGTAGTCGAGGTGGTAGCTGTCGAGCTGCAGTCCGACCGGGTGGCCGGCCTCAATGGAAGCCGTCACGTTCTCCCAGGCCCTGCGGGGCGAGGTGGTCTCGTGGACCCGGAGTTCCAGCCCGAGTCCGGCGGCCAGGTTTCTGGTGAGCTCGAAAGGCTTGACCCGTCCCCCGAGGAAGGGGAAGCCCATGTTCTTGCCGTCCCAGTAGATGAAGGACAGGCCGGAGCCGAGGCCGAAGAGCATGGGCTCGGACAGATCGAGTCCCCGGTGTCTCAGCAGCACCCCCAGAGTCGTCGTCTCGCAGTGCTGCCCGCCGCGGGCATCAATGTCCATCACCGTCGTCATGCCACGCTCTCCCGGACGTGATGTGCCTGGTCTGGCCACATCGTGGACTCTCCCACCGTGGGAAGGTCCAACGCCGTACCCATGTTGAGGCGGCGGGCGGTTTCGGGAGGAGTTTGGGGGATAGGGAGCGCACGTATGGATTCGTGCGCAGGGGGAGGCGTTATGAGCATGCCGCAGAAGGCGGCGCGTCGGCTGGAGAACGCGCAGGCGCTGGACAAGGTCGCCAAGCCGTACGGTTCGCTGGTCAAGCGCGTGGTTCGGCCGAAGTTCGTCCGGAATCTGCTCAGCGGGACCAATCTGGGACATCCGCTGCATCCGATGCTCACCGACGTGCCGATCGGCGCGTGGACCATGGCCGGGCTCCTGGACGCCATCGGGGGACCCGACGCCGAACCGGCCGCCGACCTGCTGGTGACGGCCGGCATCGTCAGCGCCGTGCCCACCGCCCTCACCGGGGCGAACGACTGGTCCGACACGATCGGGGGCGAGCGGCGGGTCGGGATCGTCCACGCCGCCGCCAACTCCGCGGCGCTGCTGCTGTACGGGACGTCCCTCGCCGCGCGCAGGCGTGGCGACCGGGGCAAGGGCAAGGCCCTGGGGTTCGCCGGGCTCGGGGTGATGATGGCCGGCGCCTACCTCGGTGGTCACCTGTCCTTCACCAGGGGCGTCAACGTCAACCGCACCGCGTGGCTGGAGGGTCCGGAAGAGTGGACGCCGGTCCTGGCGGACGCGGAACTGCCCGAGGGCGCCCACCGCACGGCGGCCGCGGACGGCGTGCGCGTCCTGCTCCACCGGAGGAACGGGAAGGTGTACGCCCTGGCCAACACCTGCAGCCACATGGGCGGCCCGCTCGGCGAGGGGACGATCGAGGACGGCTGCGTCACCTGCCCGTGGCACGGCAGCACCTTCAAGTTCTCCGACGGCGCCATCGAGCGCGGCCCCGCCAGCTCGCCGCAGCCCTGCTACGAGACGCGCGTCCAGGGCGGCCGCATCGAGATCCGCGTCCCGCAGCCGGATTCCCCTGCCCACGTGGCGGAGGAAAGCCCTCGCCGGAGCACGGTCATCACTTGACGGCGTCCTGGAACGCCGCGCCATCGCCGCTCGCCTGATGCGGGCTGCGGAGCGCTCGGCGTCGCCGCGGCCCGGCTCCGCTCGGGTACGCGACGACGTGTGAACCTGTCGCGGCTGGACCTGTCACGGCTGGACCTGTCACGGCTGGACCTGTCGCGGCTGAACCTGTCACGGCTTGTCGGGCGGGTCGTCCAGGGTGCTGGTGAGGCGTTTCGGGGCTGATAGGCGCCAGGCTTCGGTGACGAGTTCGGTCAGTTCTTCCGGGTCGGCCTTGGCGAGGTCGATCTGGAGCCAGGCGAAGCGGCCGCCCGCCCAGGAAGGGGCGAAGACCTCGGGGTTCTCGGCGACCAGGGCGGCCTGTTCCTCGCGGGTGGCCTTGAGCATGACGGTCCCGTCGGCCTCGTTGAGGTAGCAGAAGCCCTTGTCGCGCACGCGGAAGCCGGTCAGCGTCGGATGCCGGTCGTTCTGGGTCACCTCCGGCAGCCCGAGCGTGATCGCCACGAACTCATCTACGCCCATGTCCTGAGGTGTACCACCCGGGTCGGACGGTTCCTAGGCATATAGTTGACATTGACTATTTGGAAGCTGATAGTTGGTGTTGACTAAGGAGATTCAGTGGTGAAGCGGCGCAAGGTGGGCAATCCGCTGGCTCTGGCCGTGCTCGCCTGGCTGGTGCTGGAGCCGATGCACCCGTACGAGCTCGGACGACGGCTGAAGGAGAGCGAGCAGGACCGCAACATCAAGTACAACCGGGGCTCGCTCTACATGGTGGTGAAGCAGCTGGCCAAGGCGGGCTTCATCGCCGAGCAGGAGACCGTCCGCGACACCCAGCGACCGGAACGCACCGTATACGCGCTCACCGAGGAGGGGCGCACGGAACTCTACGACTGGCTCAGCGAACTGGTCGCGCAGCCGCGGCACGAGTACCCGCACTTCGGGGTCGCGCTGTCGCTGATGGTCGTGCTCTCGCCGGACGAGACCGTCCGGCTGCTCGGCACGCGCCTGACCGCCCTGGCCGGCGAGATCGACGAGATCCGCGGCCGGGTCGACGCCGCCACCGCACAGGGCGTCGAGTGGGTCTTCCTGGTCGAGGAGCGGTACCGGGCCGCCCTGCTGGACGCCGAGCACCGCTTCGTCGCCGAGCTGATCGAGGCGATGCGACACCCGGACTACATCCGTAAATGGCAGGAAATGCTTGGGAGCTGAACATGACCGCAGCAAGGACGGCACTGGTCATCGGCGGAGGGATCGCCGGCCCCGCCACCGCGATGGCGCTCCGGAAGGCCGGCATCGAGGCGACGGTCTACGAGTCCTACGCGAGCGCGGCCGACGGCGTGGGAGTCACGCTCACCATCGCGCCCAACGGGCTCGACGCACTGAAGGTCATCGGCGCGGACGAGGCCGTGCTCGGCATCGGCCAGCCGCTGGTCCGCGGGCAGATGTGCGACGGGCGCGGCGGGCGGATCGGCGACTTCCCCGGGCCGGCGGGGCTGCCGCCGAGTCGCGGCCTCTGGCGGGACGAGCTGTGCCGCGTCCTGCACGAGACGGCCGAGGCCCAGGGCGTCCGGATCGAGTACGGCAAGCGGCTCGTCGGCGCCGAGGAGTCGCCGGACGGCGTCACCGCCCGTTTCGATGACGGCGGCAGCGCGACCGCGGACGTGCTCATCGGCGCCGACGGCATCCGCTCCACCGTCCGCGGGCTGATCGACCCCCGGGCGCCCGAGCCCGACACGACCACCCTGCTCAACTTCGGGGCGGCGGCGGACATCGCGGTGCCGTCCGACCGCGAGTCGTCGTACTTCGTGTTCGGCAGGCGCGGCTTCTTCGGCTACTGGGTGCAGCCCGACGACCGCACCGCCTGGTTCGCCAACCTCCCGCACGACCGGCCGCTGTCGTCGGCCGAGGCGCGCGAGACGTCCAAGGCGGACTGGCTGGCCCGGCTGCGCGAGCGGTACGCCGACGACGTGCCCTGCCGGGACATCCTCGCCCGCACCGAGGCCGACGACCTGGTCGTCCTCGGCTCGCTGGAGAACATGCCGAAGGTGCCGACCTGGCACCGGGGGCGGATGGTGCTGGTCGGGGACTCGGCGCACGCGCCGTCCTCCAGCTCCGGGCAGGGCGCCTCGCTGGCCGTCGAGAGCGCGGTGCAGCTCGCCCGCTGCCTGCGCGACCTGCCCGACCCGCGGGGCGCCTTCGCCGCCTACGAGCGGCTGCGCCGCGAGCGGGTCGAGAAGGTCATCGACCGGGGCAACAAGGTCAACAACAGCAAGACGATGGGCGCTTTCGCCAAGGCGATGATGAAGCTGATGATGCCCGTCATGATGCGGACGGTCCTCAACCCGGAGAAGACCCTCGGCCCCGAGCAGCGCCACAAGATCGACTGGGATGCCCCGGTGGCGCCGCCGGAGGGGGCGGCCGTTTGACGTCGGACGTGGGTGACGTCAGGCGTGTGCGTCAAGCGTGGGTGCGTCAGGCGTGGGTGAAGGTGTGGGTCTGGCCGCGGTCGATGTAGGTGACGTCTCCCGCCAGCCCGCGCTGGTCCAGTTCGCGGCGGAAGTCGTCCAGTGACGAGCTGAAGACGGTGTAGTCGTCGTAGTGGATCGGGACGGCGTTCGCCGGACGGATCGTCTCCAGAAGGTCGGCGCCTTGGGCGGCGTCCATGGTAACGATGAGCCCGCCGGGCAGCTTGGTTCCGCCCAGGTGCAGGACGGCCAGGTCGATACCGCGATGGCGGCGGGCGATCTGCTGGATGCCGTCGAACATCAGGGTGTCGCCGGTGATGTAGAGGCGGAACTGGACGTCACCCGTGGCGGGGGCGAACTCCAGCAGGCTGCCCATGACCGGCGGGAGGAGCATCCGGGCGGATCCGGGCGCGTGCCGGCCGGGCATCGCGGTGATGCGCAGCTGCGCGCCGTCCTTGATCAGGGTGTGCGACTCCCAGGCGCGCAGGCCGACCGCGTGGCGGAAGCGGTGCCAGCCCTGGAGGCGGCGGGCCGCGTGCGGCGTGGTGACGATCGGCAGGCCGCGGTCGAGCTTCGCGCGGGCGACCCGGTCCCAGTGATCGCCGTGGAGGTGGGACAGGACGACGGCGTCCAGTTGCGGGAGTTCGTCGGCGCTCATCGCGGGCTCGGTCAGCCGCCGCGCGCTCAGCCCGTGCCCCAGGTACGCGCGCTGCCCGCGATGCAGGAAGTTCGGATCGGTCAGCAGCGTGAACGGCCCGCAGCGCAGCAGCGTCGTCGCGTTGCCGATGAACTGCATCGTGAGCTGCCGCAGGGCGAGTTCCGGTGCGGTCTTCATGGTCGTCCTCCCTTCTGGCATGCGATAGCTGCGGTCATGCCCTAGGAAGGGGAGGCGAACCCTGGCGCCCACCCTTGCCGACTGGGCGGCCGGTCAAGGCGGAACCATCGCAACGGGACCGGACATGTTTCATAATTCGTGCATCACAAGTTGCGGCAACGGAGGCGAGAACGGTGACCGATATCGAGGACGTCCCGCCCGGGGTGGACGTCACCGTCCCCAGCCCGGCTCGCATGTACGACTACTTCCTCGGCGGCACGGAGAACTACGAGGTCGACCGCAAGGCGGCGGAAGTGGTCCGCGAGAAGATGCCCGAGGTGGAGGACGCCGCCTGGGCGAACCGCGGGTTCCTGCAGCGTTCGGTGCGGTGGCTGGCCGAGCAGGGCGTCAGGCAGTTCATCGACATCGGCGCCGGCCTGCCGACGAAGAACAACACGCACGAGGCCGCGCAGGCGGTCGCGCCCGACGCCCGCGTCCTGTACGCCGACAACGACCCACTGGTCACCGTGCACGCGAACGTCCTGCTGGAGGGGACGTCGGGGACGGCGTTCGTCACCGCGGACTTCCGTGACGTGGAGGGCCTGCTCGGGCACCCGGACACCGTGGCCACGATCGACTTCACGGAGCCGGTCGCGCTGCTGGCCGTGGCGATGACCCACTTCGTGCCGGACGAGGATGACCCGTGGGGGCTCCTCCAGCGGTACATGGACCGGCTGGTGCCCGGCAGCTACCTGGTCCTGTCCGCCATCACCGGCGACCGGCAGGCCGACGGCGCGGTCGGCACGATCCGGACGGTGTACTCCAAGTCCTCCGCCGGCGTGAACATGCGGACCCGTACGGAGATCGAGCGGTACTTCGCGGGGCTGGAGATCGTCCCGCCGTACGCGGGTGCGGCGCCGCGGCTCGGCTACGCGGGGGACTGGGGCGCGGACGACATCGACGCCGCCGACAGTGATGGCTCGCGATGGAGTTACTGCGCCGTGGCCAAGAAGACAGAGTCGAAGCAAACTGTGGCGACGCAGACACCCTGACGATGCAGACACCTGACGACGCAGACACCCCCTGACGACGCAGACCCCCTGACGACGCAGACACCCCCTGACGACGGAGGCGAGACAGTGAGCGACATCGAGGAGGCCCCACCTGGGGTGGACATCACCGTCCCCAGCCCGGCTCGGCTGTACGACTACTACCTCGGCGGCACCGACAACTACGAGGTGGACCGCCAGGCCGCCGAGTCGATCCGCGCCCAGATGCCGGAGTTGGAGGACGCCGCCTGGGCGAACCGCGGCTTCCTCCAGCGTTCGACGAAATGGCTGGCCGAGCAGGGTGTCCGGCAGTTCATCGACATCGGCGCCGGGCTGCCGACGATGAACAACACGCACGACGCCGCGCAGGCGGTCGCGCCCGATGCGCGGGTCGTGTACGTCGACAACGATCCGATCGTCCGCGTACATGCGAACACCCTGCTGGAGGGGTCGTCCGGTACGGCGTTCATCACGGCCGACCTCCGCGACATCGACGCCGTACTCGGGCACGAGGAGACCTTGGCGACCCTGGATCTCGGGAAGCCCGTCGGGTTGCTGCTGATGGCGGTGACCCACTTCCTGTCGGACGAGGAGGACCCGTGGGGGCTCGTCCGGCGGTACATGGACCGGCTCGCGCCCGGCAGCTACCTGGCGATGTCCGCCGCGACCCCCGACCGCCACTCCGACGGGGCGGTCGACGCGATCAACGACGTGTACGCCCGTTCCACGTCCACCGCCTACATGCGGAGCCGCCCGGACGTCGAGCGCTTCTTCGACGGTATGGAGATCGTCCCGCCGTGGAAGGGAGCGGAGCCGAAGGTCTGCTACATCGGGGAGTGGGGCGCCGAGGACCCGGAGGCCGCCGACAGTGACGGGTCGCGGTGGGCGTACTGCGCGGTGGCTAGGAGGGCAGAGTGAGGAAGCCGTCGGTGGAAGAACTGGGTATCGACCCGGACACCCTCGACTGGAAGCGCTCCGGGGCGGACGAGGACGCCATCGAAGTCGCTTTTGTCGGCGAATGGACCCTTCTTCGTACCTCTGGCGATCTCATCTCGGTATTCGACGAGCACGAGTGGTCCTGCTTCCTCGACGGCGTGCGGAACGGGGAGTTCGACCATGCCGCCTCCATCCCGCCAAATCTGTGATTCACAAATTCGGAAGGCGTATGATGATGCCGGCCGTATGTCAAGGGAGGTGGTGCCGATGAGTGATGCGTACGGCGCCACCATCGCCAAGCGGGGGCTGGCACGCCGCCTGCGGGAGCTGCGCGTCGAGGCGGGCTATACGGCCAACCAGGTCTGCGACCGGCTGAACTGGGGCAGGGGCAAGGTCGGCCGGTTCGAGGCCAACAGCTGGGTGCGGCCCGAGCTCAGCGACATCCGCGATCTGGCGCGCATCTACGGCGGAAGCGATCTCGACGAGCTCGAGGAGCTTGCGGCGCGTGCGCGGCAGCGGGCCTGGTGGCGTGACCACCCGGAAGTGTTCGACAACGAGTTCCCCGGGTTCGAGGGAGACGCGTCGACCATCCGGGCGGTCATGCCGCTGGTGCTGCCCGGCCTTCTGCAGACCCTGCCGTACATGCAGGCGCTCCTGACCTCCGGGTCGAGGTCGCCGGAGTGGCGGGAGCAGGCGCTGCGGGCGCGGGTGCGGCGGCAGCAGGTCCTCGACCGGGACGACGGCACGGCGCCCGAGCTGGTCGCGCTCGTCACCGAGGCGTCCCTGATGTACGAGTGGGGCGACGCGGGAGACCGCCGCGCCCAGCTGCGCCACCTGCTGAGCATGTCCGGACGCCCGAACGTCGAGCTGAGGCTGCTGCCGCTGGCGAACGGCCTGCACCCCGGCATGTCGACGCTGGTCAACATCTTCCGGTTCCCCGGCGGGGAGCCGCCCATGGTCTTCCTGGAGAACGATGCCGCCATCGAGCAGATCGACGACCCCGGCAAAGTGGAGGCGCATGACAGCATCTTCGAGCAGATCCGCGAGGCGGCGCTGAGCACCGCCGACACCGCGAAGCACCTGGAGAAACTGATCACGACGCTGGAGTAGTGCTTATGGACCTCTCTCAGGCACGGTGGTTCAAGGCCACCGCGAGTGCGAGCAGCAACGGAGGCTGCGTCGAGGTCGCCGACCTCGAGACGGCCACCGGGCTGCGCGACAGCAGGACCCCCGAGGCCGGCGCGCATGTCGTCCCCCGGACCGTGTTCGCCTCGTTCCTCGACGATGTGCGGGCGGGCCGGTACGACCGCTGATCGGGCCGCACACCAGGTCCCCCAGGGCTGCACCCCTGGGGGACCTTCATGTGTGCGGCCCTCTCTCAGGCGCTGCCAACGCTACAGCGCAGGCAGCGGCCGGTCTTCTCCCCGCCGGTACACGTTCAGATCACCGCGCGGGGACGTGTTTTGTACTCCTTATGGCGCATTCGGTGAACGTCTCAATTGTCCATCGCCGACCTTGGTCGTGTGCCGGGTCTTCACCGACCGAATGTGCGAAGCTTGGATCTGTGATTCACACATAGCGAGTCGCGAACCATGGAGTGTCATGTCGCGAATGACTGAATTGCGAACGACCCGCGAGCTCTGAGGGTGGGCGGTATGACGGAGACCGCAGCGGTGCACGGAATGCGCGGAATTCCCTGGAGGCTGGAGAACGGCGGCTGCGCGGCCCTCCCCCTGCCCGGGGACGAGTCCATCGCCCCCGTGGCGCGGACCCAGGTCGCGAGCCTTCTTCCCGCTCTCGGGCTCTCCGTCCAGGACGTCGACGACGTCGCCCTCATGGTCAGCGAACTCGCCACCAACGTCCTGCAGCACGCGACGTCCCGCGACGGCCTCTCCGGCGCCGAACTCTGGGTCTACCAGCGGGCCGACGGACGAGGCCACGACGAGCTGGTCGTCAAGGCGTTCGACACGCTGCGGGAATGGCGCGCGCGCCCGGACGACCCCGGCGAGATGCTCGTCGAACACGGCCGGGGGCTGGAGATCATCGACATCCTCACCAAGGGGCGGTGGGGGCACCACCCGTCCCGGTCCCGGCTCGGTTCACCGCCCGCCCGCGGCAAGGCCACATGGTTCGCCCTGCCGATCGCGCGCACCCGCATCGCACGCGGCCGCCGCCACGACGGCGTGGCCGACGGGAGGCAGGCCATGCGGGTCCTGCGGTCACTGCTCGTCCAGCGCGGCCTCGACCGCCTTTCACTGAGGGACGAGCGCGGCGTCTGCGTCATGTCCGGCCACGGCGACCTGGCCGTGCGGTGCGAGGACGCGACCTTCCGCTGGCGCACCCGCTGCGGCGGCACCGGAGAACTCCCGGTCACCGACATCACCGAGGTGTGCGAACGGCTCGTCGAGATCTGCGAGTCGATGGACGACCTCCACGTGGTCTGACCGTACGGGGGGGGACGGTCAGACCACGTGGATTCCCCAGCGGGTCCAACCCGCCAGGGGTTCAACCAGCCGGGGGTTCAACCAGCCGGGGATTCAACCGGCCAAGGATTCAGCCGGTCACGTCGTCGCGGACGCGCCGCGCCGCCACGACCAGGTTCCGCAGGGACGCCTCCGTCTCCGGATAGGCGCGGGTCTTCAGCCCGCAGTCGGGATTCACCCACAGCCGCCCCGGCTCGACCGCCCGCAACGCGCGCCGCAGGTTCTCCTCCATCTCGCCGGCGGCGGGGACGCGCGGGGAGTGGATGTCCCACACGCCGGGCCCGATGCCGTTCTCGTACCCGGCGGCGCGCAGGTCGCCGACCAGCTCCATGTGCGAGCGGGCCGCCTCCACGCTGGTGACGTCGGCGTCCAGCGCCCCGATCGCCCCGATGATCTCGCCGAACTCCGAGTAGCACATGTGGGTGTGGATCTGGGTGGTGTCGTCGACGCCCGACGTGGCCAGGCGGAACGCCCCGACCGCCCAGTCCAGGTAGGCGGGACGGTCGGCGTCCCGCAGCGGCAGCAGCTCGCGCAGCGCGGGCTCGTCGACCTGGATGATCCGGATCCCGGCCGCCTCCAGGTCGGCGATCTCGTCGCGGAGGGCGAGCGCGACCTGCCGGGCGGTCTCGGCGAGCGGCTGGTCGTCCCGGACGAACGACCAGGCCAGCATGGTGACCGGGCCGGTCAGCATCCCCTTGACCGGCCTGCTGGTGAGCGACTGCGCGTACGTCGCCCACCGCACGGTCATCGGCCGGGGACGCGCGACGTCGCTGTGCAGGATCGGCGGCCGCACGTAACGCGACCCGTACGACTGCACCCACCCGTGCTCGGTCGCCGCGTACCCGTCGAGCTGCTCGGCGAAGTACTGCACCATGTCGTTGCGCTCGGGCTCGCCGTGGACGAGCACGTCCAGGCCGAGGTTCTCCTGGAGCGCGATGACGCGGGCGATCTCGTCCTTCATCGCCTGCTCGTAGGCGTCCCCGGTGATGCGCCCGGCGCGGCGGTCGGCGCGGGCCCGGCGGATCTCGGCGGTCTGCGGGAACGAGCCGATCGTGGTCGTGGCCAGCTCGGGCAGGCCGAGCGCGTCCCGCTGCGCGGCGAACCGGACGGCCCGGTCGCCCCGGCGCGTGTCGCCGATCGACCCGAGCCGCTCGCGGACCGCCCTGTCGGTTCTCGCTGCAGGGTCGATTCTCGGTCCACGGTCGGTTTTCGGCGCGTGCGCCTCGGCGGCCCCCTCCGTCGCGTCCGCCGCCTGGGCCTCCTCGCGCAGTGCCCGTCCGAGCGCGACGACCTCGGCGACCTTCTGCCGGGCGAACGCGAGCCGTCCCCGGACGTCCGGGTCCAGCGACGTCTCGGCGTCCAGGTCGATCGGGACGTGCAGCAGCGAGCAGGACGTGCCCACCACGAGCCGGTCGACGAGGCCCAGCAGCGAGGCGCAGGTGGCCTTGGCGCGGCGCTGGTCGGCGCGCCACACGTTGCGGCCGTCCACCACGCCCGCCACGAGCGTCTTGCGCGGAAGCCCGCCGACCGACGCGAGGACGTCGAGGTTGCCGGGACCGGCGACGAAGTCCAGGCCGATCGCCTCCACCCGGCTGCCGGCCAGGATTCGCAGCGCGCCGGTGCCGATCGTCCCGAAGTACGTGGTGACCATCAGGCGCGGCCTGCTGGTCAGCCGCCCGAGCCGCGCGTAGGCGCGGGCGAGCGCGTCGATCTCCTCCTCGGTCCGGTCCGCGGCGAGGGCGGGCTCGTCGAGCTGCACCCACGCGGCCCCGGCCCCGGCCAGCCGCTCCAGCACCTCGGCGTAGACGTCCACGAGCCCGTCGAGCAGGTCCAGCGGGCGGAACCCCGCCGTCGAGGGCTTGGCCAGCAGCAGGTACGTGAGCGGCCCGACGAGCACCGGCCGCGTCTCGATACCGAGCGCCCTGGCCTCCCGGTACTCGGCCAGCGGTTTGGCCGCCGCGCCGTCCGCCAGCCGGAACCTGGTGTCCGGGCCCAGCTCGGGGACGATGTAGTGGTAGTTCGTGTCGAACCACTTGGTCATCTCGAGCGGCGGGACGTCCTGGACGCCGCGCGCCATCGCGAAGTACCGCTCGAAGCCGGTCAGCCGCCGGTATCGCTCGGGGACGGCGTCGACCAGGACGCTCGTGTCGAGCACCTGGTCGTAGAAGGAGAACGTGTTCGACGGGATCGTGTCCAGACCGGCGTCACGGAGCTCGTTCCAGACCGTCGCGCGCAGTTCCTCGCCGGTCTTGGCGAGCGCGCCGGCGTCGGCGCGTCCCGCCCAGTAGTCCTCGGTGGCGAACTTCAGCTCCCGGCGCGCCCCGATACGGGGGTATCCGAGGATCGTCGTGCTCATGGCGGCTTCCCTCGCTGTGCCACGGGCGGCCCGCGAAAGGGAATGCGCACGGCGGATCAGCCCCGTGCCGCAGACCTTCCCACGAGGCCGCAGACCCACCGCGCACCGGCCGGTGCGCGGGCGGAGGCAGGTCTTCGGACTCGCGGGCGCCGCCTCGTCCCTCGAGGCGTCCTACTGGCCGTCGCTTCCCAGGCCGCTCGGCCCAGTGCGTGATGACGGCGTTCGTTCCCACTCACCGCTGCGGGGCAGTCCCGGACTCGCACCGGGTTCCCTCTTGCGACACCCGAACCCTCACAGGCCCGGATGAACCATCCGCACCCCGGAGTCTACCGGGCCGGGTTCGGGACGGATCAGCCGGTGACTGATGAGCCGGTGACGGATCAGCCGGTGAAGGACTCGGGGCCGAAGCGGCCCCAGGCCGTGAGGGCGGCCAAGGTCAGGAAGGTCATGGTCGCCACGACCGCCGGGAACTCGCGGCGGCGGGCATGCGTGATGGCCGCGCAGAGCATCAGCGACACCACGCCGACGGCGGCCAGCGGCACCAGGACCGGGGCGATGTCGAGCGCGGCGGGCAGGACGAGGCCCGACGCGGCCAGGATCTCAAGGACGCCGACGGCCTTGATGGTGCCGTCGCCGAAGCCTTCGAGAGCCCCCATGCCGGAGGCGGTCAGCTTCTCCTTGGACTGGGCCAGTTTCATGATGCCACTGGCGAGGAAGATCACGGCCAGCAGCCCCGCGATGATCCAAAGGGCGATGTTCATCGGTTCTCCACAGGTCGCAACTGCGTGCAGGGTTGTAGGTGACGGCAGTTCGACGACCGACCCCTCCGGAATGTGAGGCGCGGCGACCTCACGGTTCGGCGGCGTGTTCCGTCGAACCGGTGAGGGCAGCCGCGACCGAGGGAGCCGACACGATGACCAGCCGACCAGAGCCAGGACCGGCCCCGGGCCGCCCCTCCGACCCGAGCCTGAGCGCGATCATGAGCGAGCGGCGCCGGCTGATCAACCTCGCGTACCGGCTTCTGGGCTCGCTGGCCGAGGCCGAGGACGTGGTGCAGGAGACGTACGCCCGCTGGTACGCCATGTCCCGGGAGCAGCAGGAGGCGATCCGCTCACCCGGCGCCTGGCTGTCGAGGGTCGCCGGCCGCATCTGCTTCGACATACTCGGCTCGGCGCGGGCCCGGCGGGAGCGCTACGTCGGGGAATGGATCCCGGAGCCGCTGCCCGAGCCCGCGGAGTGGGGCGACGGGCGGCTGGAGACCGACCCGGCCGACCGCGTCACGCTCGACGAGTCGGTCAGCATGGCGTTCCTCGTCGTCCTCGAATCGATGACCCCGGCCGAGCGGGTCGCGTTCGTCCTCCACGATGTGTTCCGCTACCCGTTCGCCGAAGTGGCCGAGACCGTCGGCCGCAGCCCGGCGGCCTGCCGCCAGCTGGCCACGTCCGCGCGCCGCCGCATCCGCGCGGCCCAGGCGCCCGTGACCCCGGCGGCCGGGCAGGCCGGCATCGTCAGGGACTTCAAGGAGGCGTGGGAGGCCAAGGACATCAACGCCCTCATCGCCCTGCTCGACCCCGACGCCACGGTGATCGCCGACGGCGGCGGCATCGTCTCCGCCGAACTCCACCCGATCGAAGGCGGCGAGCGCGTCGCGCAGGTCTTCATCGATGTCGCTGGCAAGGCACCCGGCCTGACGGTCCTGGAACGCACCGTCAACGGCCAGCCCGGACTGGTGGCCCAGCTGGACGGCGTCACCGTCGTGGTGGTGGCGTTCGACGTCGAAGGCGACCGCGTCAAGCACATCTGGGCAGTACGCAACCCCGAAAAGCTCCGCCCCTGGACGCAGTGACGCATCCTGGCCCGGCACCGATCGAACGCTGAGAGGGAAGCCATGAACCGGTCCTATGTCGTGACCGGCGGTGGACGGGGAGTCGGCCGAGCCATCGCCGAACGCCTGCTGGACGGCGGAGGCAAGGTCGTCGTGATCGAACTCGACCCGGCGGCGGTCGAGTGGACGCGCGACCGTCTGGACATGATCCCGGTCGTTGGCAGTGCCGCGGACCAGAGCGTCGCGGACCGGGCCGCCGACCTGGCGCAGGAGGCGGGAACGCTCGCCGGCTGGGTCAACAACGCCGCCGTCTTCCGCGACACGGAAAACCCGTCCGCGGACGAACTCCTGAACCTGATCGCGCTGAACTTCGACCCCGCCGTGGTCGGCTGCGTGACCGCCGTCCGCCGTTTCCTGGATGCCGGGACGGGCGGCGCCATCGTCAACGTCTCGTCTCACCAGGCGCAGCGTCCGGTGCGCGGTTCCCTGCCGTACGCGACGGCGAAGGCGGCGACCGAGGGTCTCACCCGCGCCCTGGCCGTCGACTACGGCCCGCACGGCATCCGGGCCAACGCCGTCGCGCTCGGCTCGATCACCACGGAACGCTACGAGCACTTCCTCGGACGCCAGGCTCCCGGCGAGGCCGCGCGCATCGAGAACGAGATGCGGCTGCTGCACCCGGTCGGCAGGGTCGGGCGCCCGGACGAGGTGGCCGCCGCCGTCGCCTACCTGCTCTCGCCCGAGGCGTCCTTCGTCAACGGTGCCGTCCTTCCCGTGGACGGCGGCCGCCACGCCGTCGGCCGCGATCCCGAGGAAGCCTGACCGGCCACGGGCCCGTCAGTCCGGTTGGCCGGTGGCGGCCATCGTCTCCCGCTCGTAGGTGAGCAGGCAGACGGCTCAGCCGATCAGGGCGCCGGCCAGGGTGCGCAACTGCTCGCGGGGGTCGGCGTCCGGGGTCGCCGGCTGCACGGTGAGCACGACCTGGTCGGCGCCCGCGTCGAGGTGGCGCTTCAGGCGGGCGGCGACGGCGTCGACGTCGCCCCACGCGACCACGTTGTCGAGCAGGTGGTCGCTCGTCTCCGCGATGTCCTCCTCGGAGAAGCCCATCCGGCGGAGGTTCTGCGGATAGCCGCCGACCTGCGACAGGAACCCGATGGGCTCGCGGACGGCGTCCCTGGCCCGCCTCGGATCGCTTTCGAGGACGACGTACTCCATCACGGCGAGGGACACCTCGTCGCCCAGCGCCTGCCGGGCCCGCGCGGTGAACTCCGGGGTCACCAGCAGCGCGATCGCACCGGACGCGCGGTCGCGGGACAGTTCCATCATCCGCGGGCCCAGCGCCGACAGGATGCGGGCATCGGCCGGGACCGGCGGGTCGGCGGCGTCCAGGGCGTCGAGATAGTCGTTCATGGTGCGCAGCGGCCGCTCGCCCTGCACACCGCCCAGGCCGGTGATCAGCCGTCCCGGATCGGTGGCCTCGACGTCGCGGCGCAACTCGACCACGGCCTCGGGCCCGTGCACCCGCGCGGGGATGATCGCGCTGCCGACCGGGATCGTCTCGGTCGCCCGGATGACCTCCCGCAGCGGGTCCAGGGTCTTCAGCTGGCCACCGGCGATCCAGATCGCCGAGTAGCCGAGTTTCTCCAGCATGGCCGCGTCGTCGAGGTGGCCGCCGTCCGAGCGCACGTCCAGGGTCACGCCGATGGGTCCCAGGTTGAGCCGTGTCATGCGTCAGTGCCTTTCGTGACGGGTCTCCTTCACCGGACAGGCACCACGCTAATTTCTGAACCTAACTTGAGGTCAACCGGCGGTGGTGACCTTCCAGAGGTGGCCGTCCGGGTCGCTGAAGTAGCCGAAGTACCCGCTCCACTCAGCGGCGGCCGCCGCCTTGACGACGGTGCCGCCGGCGGCCTCGGCGGCGCGCATGACCTCGTCGACTTCGTCCCTGGAGTCGGTGATGAAGTGGAACGAGACGCCGCGGAACCCGGACCCCTCCGGGGAGACGCCGGCGTCCTGTGCCGCCGCCTCCCGTTCGTAGAGCGCCAGCATCGAGGAGCCGTCGCCCAGGCGGCACCTGACGAAACCGGGGTAGTCCTGGTCGGGCTCGCAGCCCAGGCCTTCGACGTAGAACTTCCTGGCCCTGTCGACGTCCTGGACGCCGAGCATGATGGCACTCACCTGCAGTGACATGGTCGCCTCCTTCGGTCTGCTCCCATGTTCTGCCACGCTAGGGCGGCCGGTGAACCGGCGCTTCTCGATTCCTGACCGGTCTGGCCACCGGCCGCCGGTAGCGGGCTGGAGGAACCGCTTCGCTACGCGAAGGGCGGGGCTGCGGCGGTGATGGCTCGGGCTTGTGCCACCGCGTGCGCGGCCCATGCGCTCGACTGGGGGCCTGGAGGGAAGCGGGCGTCGTGGTGGAAGCCGGGGCCGGTCACGGAGACGGAAACGAAACCCACGTAACGGCGATCCTTCATCAGGAGAAAAAGCAGGCCCAAAAAGCAGAACCAGACGAAGACGACGGCCAGCACGATGCCCGTGGTCGAGATTCCTTCGGTGATCTGGGTGGAATCCTGAACGGTCCACATGGTGCCCTGCAGCGGAAATTGCCCGTACGGAAGAATGACGTGCGTGCTGGTGAGGGCTATGTCGCCGATTTGCAGCAGAACAGGCTCGGCGCCGCCCTGAGGAACCGGGTACATACACTCACCTCTGCTCGAAGGAGCCGCCCGCTGTCCCGGGGGATCGCCTCATGCTATTGCGCATTCCCGGGCCCGGCAGCCTTTCGGCGTGACCGATCATGTGCTCGGCGGCGCCCGGGGCGTCAGCCCGGTGCGGGGGCGGGGCCGAGGAATTCGACGTCGTAGCGGGCCGCGGCCGCGGCGAGCCTGCTCAGCTCGTTCCGGGGATCGGCGTCCGGTGTCGCGATCGCCGCGACCTCCTCGAAGAACGCCTCGAACCCTGCCGGCATGACGAGGCAGAGGTGCCGGCCGCGTTCCGAATGGACCTGATAGCCGTGCGGCACGTCTCGCGGTCCCCAAACCCAGGTGCCCGGAGACGCCGTGATCACGTCGTCCCCGACGAAGACGCTGTACTCGCCCTCGATGACATAGAACGCTTCATCCTCGCGGTGGTGCACATGGAGCGGTGGCATTGCGCCTTTCGGGCCTGTCACTTCGACAGCGCCGATTACGCCGTTGGTGTCGCTCGTGGACGCGAGAATCGTCATCGTCTGCTTGAAGAACCGGATCGGCACCCTGCCCTCATTCCCGGCCGGCCTACTCGCTGAACCTCGGCCGGGGCGGGAGCCCGTCCGTCAGTCGTGCCGGCGGCGCACGATCTCGGTGATCCAGAGGGGCGCGAACGGGGACGTGCAGCCCGGAGAAGTCGGGTAGTCCTTGAGCACCTCCAGGCGTTCACCGATGTCGATCGCGCGGGCGCGGTGCTCGGCGTGCTCGATCCCGATACCGCCCAGGCACTCGTTCATCGCCCACTGCAGCCGGTCCGGAGCGTCCTTCATCTCGGCCTCGATCACATCGAGCAGTCCTGGGAGGTCGAGGCCCTCGGGCTTCTTCGTCACGCGTTCGGTGGTCAGTGCCCAGCCGGCGCTCGCGACCACCGGATCCGGATCGTCGAACCAGGCCAGGCGCAGCTCTTCGGAGTGCGGGTTCTTCTTCACCACGTAGTTCACGAGCCAGTCGTGCACCTTGGGCGTGCGCGCCTCGCGCACCATGACGTCCAGCTCGTCACGCCCGAACGCCTTCGGACGGCAGATCAGGAGCGCCAGCAGCCGCGCCGCGGTGTCGCCGGTCTCCCAGAGCCGGGACGCGAGTTCCTGCTGCGTCTTCAGCCGCTTCGCGAGCGCGCGCAGCTTGCCGAGGTTCACACCGTGATCGTCACCGTGCTTCTCGTTCACCGCGCGTATCTTCGGGTCGTCGAGTTCGGCCAGCTCGGCCATCACCTCGGCCACCGTCTTCTCGGCGGGCTTCGTTTCGGCCACCTCAGCCTCCTGTGCCTCGAATGACGAGGGCCTGCAATTGTAGGCCGCGATCGGCGCTCGTCTCCGGGATGATCCCACTCGGGCAGTATGGAGCCATGCGGGTTGAGGTCCTTGGACCGTTGGTCGTGACGGACCGGGGGGCGGACGTCGCGGTCGGTGGGGCGCGGCTGCGGACGTTGCTGGTCAGGCTGGCGCTGGAGGCCGGGCGGACGGTCACCGTCGACGCCCTCGTCGACGCGCTGTGGCCGGACGGTGGGCCCGGCGATCGCGTGCATGCGTTGCAGGCGCTCGTCTCCCGGTTGCGTCGATGCCTGCCGGCGGGACGGCTGCGGTCGGTGCCCGGCGGCTATGCCCTGGACGTGGAGTACGTGGACGTCCCGGAGTTCGAGCGGCTGGCGGGGGAAGGCGGCAGGGCGCTCCGGGACGGGGACGCGAAACTCGCCGGCGCGCGGCTGCGGGACGCCCTGGAGCTGTGGCGCGGTGACGCGCTGGCGGACGCGGCCGGTGTGCCGTTCGCGGACGCGGCGGCCGTCCGGCTGGAGGCGCTGCGCGTGTCGGCGACCGAGGACCGGGTGGCCGCCGAGCTTGCCGTGGGGTCCGAGCCGGGGCCCCTGGTGGCGGAGCTGGAGGAGCTGGCGGCGCGGCATCCGTTGCGTGAGCGGCTCCGCGTCCTGCTGGTCGAGGCCCTGCACCGGGCGGGACGGTCCGCCGAGGCGCTGGCCGTGTTCGAGAAGTTCCGGGGCCTCCTGGCCGAGGAACTCGGCGCCGATCCCGGGCGCGAGTTGCAGGACGCCTATCTGGCCGTCCTGCGGGCCGTCCCCCAGGAGCCGGTGCGCGGGAACCTGCGGGTGCCGCCGACCAGCTTCGTCGGCCGCGAGGGCGAGCGCGAATGGGTGGCGAGGCGGCTCTGGGAAGGGCGGCTCGTGACCTTGACGGGGCCCGGCGGCGCGGGCAAGACGCGGCTCGCGACCACGGTCGGGGCGGAGCTGTCGGGGCGGTTCCCCGGCGGGGTCTGGCTGGTGGAGCTGGCCGCGGTCGGTGACCCAGCCGGGGTGCCAGGGGCGGTCGCGGACGTGCTCGGGCTGCGGGACGGGACGAGTCCTCGCGCCCAGCGCCTGGTCGAGGTGCTGTCCGCCGACGAGACGCTGATCGTCCTGGACAACTGCGAGCACGTCGTCGCGGCGGCGGCGCGGCTCGTGGACGATCTGCTCGGCACCTTCCCCGGCCTGCGCGTCCTCGCGACGAGCCGGGAACGTCTCGGCGTCGACGGTGAGGCGCTGTGCCCGGTGCCGCCGCTCGACGCGGAGCCCGGCAGGCGCGACGCGTCGGCGGTGCGGCTGTTCGCCGAGCGCGCGGGTGCCGTCCGGCCGGGGTTCGCGGTCACCGGAGACGGCGCCGAGACGATCGGCGAGATCTGCCGCCGGCTGGACGGGCTGCCGCTGGCGATCGAGCTGGCGGCGGCGCGGATGCGGTCGATGTCGCTGGAGCAGCTCGCGGCTCGCCTGGACGACAGGTTCCGGCTGCTGAACGGCGGGAACCGCACGGCCCTGTCCCGGCACCGGACGCTGCGCGCGGTCGTCGCGTGGAGCTGGAACCTGCTGGACGACGACGAACGCCGGTTCGCCGAGCGGCTCTCGGTCTTCCCCGGCACGGTCACGCCGGAAAGCGCCGCGTGGGTGGCCGGCCATCCGGACGCCCCGGACGCCCTGGACGCCCTGGACGTCCTCGACGCATTGGCCGACCGGTCGCTGCTCCAGGTCGTCGAAGGGGCCGAGCCGCGTTTCCGCATGCTGGAGACCATCCGGGAGTACGGGCGGGAGCGGCTGGCGGAGGCCGGGGAGATCGACCGGGTCCGGGCCGCGCACCTGGCGTGCTTCCTGGAACTGGCCGAGCGGGCCGAGCCGCATCTGCGGCGTGCCGAGCAGCTCGAATGGATCGACGTCCTCGCGGCGGAGCGCGACAACCTCCTCGCCGCGCTCCGGTTCGCCATGGACGGCGGCGACGCCGGGTCGGCCGTCCGGCTCGGTGCCGCTCTGGCGGTGTTCTGGATGATCCAGGGCGACCATGCCGAGGCGGCGCGGCGGTTGCGGGATGCGCTGAACGTGCCGCGGCTCGGGCCCGTCCCCGAAGGCGCGGAGGTGGTCGTGCTCGGCGGGTATGTGTTCAACACCGTCCTGTCCGGCGGCGACGCCCGCGATGACCCGTTGATCGGCAGGCGGCGCGCGGACGTGGCGCATCCGCTCGCCGCGCTGATCGAGCCCGCCGCCGCCCTGCTCGTCGACGACACCGCGGGCGGCCTGGCCGCGATCGACCGGCGGCTGCCCGAAGCCGACCCGTGGACGCGTGCGGCGTTGCATCTGATGCGCGCGATGCTCCACGGAAACCGGGGCGAGATGCACTCGGCCCACGACGACCTCGCCGTCGCGCAGGCGGGGTTCCGCGAGTCGGGCGAGCGGGCGGGGCTCGCCCTCACGCTCACCTTCTCGGCCGAGACCCAGACCGTCCTCGGGCGGTTCGACGACGCCGTCGCCCTGCTGGACGAGTCGATCGCGCTGCTGCGCGAGCTGGGACAGGACGACGGCGCCGGCATGCAGCGGGTCATGCTCGCCGTCGCCCGCGCCCGCTCGGGAGACGTGAAGCGGGCGCGGGACGAACTGTCGGCGATGCTCGCCCCGGGGGCGGGGACCCCGGCCCGCTACCTGGTGTCCGTCCGGCTCGCGCTCGGGGACCTCGCACGTCACAGCGGCCTTGCGGGCGAGGCGCTGGGGCACTACGACGCCGCCGAGCACGAGCTGGACCGGGTGCCGTCCTACCCGCAGTACCGCTCGCTGCTGGAGGCGGCGCGGGGACAGATGGCGATCGACCGGGACGATCCCGACGCGGCGCGGCGGCACCTGCGCCGGGCGCTCACCCTTGCCGTCGACGCGCCGGACATCCCGATCGCCGCCGCCACGGGCTTCGCCGTCGCCCGCCTGCGCGCCGCCGCGGACCCGGACGCCGCGGCGGAGATCCTCGGCGCCGCGTCCGTCCTGCGTGGCGCGCCCGACACGCATAACCCCGACGTCGCGTCCGTGACCCGGCGGCTGCGCCGGGCGATGGGCGAGCGCGCCCACGACGCCGCCCACGCCCGCGGCGGACGGCTGGACGTTCCCGGCGCGCTCGCCCTGCTGGAAGATCAGCTGCGGCGCCGGTAGGCGTACACGGCCAGGGGGGCGAACACGACGAGGAACCCCGCCGACCACAGCAGCGTCATCGTCGCCGGATGGGCGACCGGGCCGCCGATCAGCAGCCCGCGCGAGGCGTCCACGGCCTCGCTGACCGGGTTGATCTTGACCCATGCCTGCAGCCAGCCCGGCAGCGTGTCCGTCGGCACGGCCATGTTCGTCCCGAACGCCAGCGGGAAGATCCCGAGGAACGCCACCGTCGTCACGATGGCCTCCTCCTTGATCAGGACCCCGATGAGGACGTTGAGCCAGCCCAGAGAGAAGCCCAGCACGGTCGCCAGCAAGACCGCCGCCACCGCCGAGAGCGGATCGGTCTGGACGCGGAAACCCATCAGGTAACCGGTCGCGAACAGCACGGCCGCCGCAAGGACATACCGGATCAGATCGCCCAGCACGATGCCGGTCAGCGGCACGGACCGCCCGATCGGGAGGCTGCGGAACCGGTCGAACACGCCCTTCTTGATGTCGGTGTTGATGCTGAGCCCGATGGACAGCATCCCCACGAGCAGCATCGTCATCACCAGCACGCCCGGGAAGATGTACTGCAGGTAGTCCTGCGTGGACCCGGACACCGCTCCGCCGAACAGATACACGAACAGCAGCAGGAAGATGATCGGCATGAACAGCGCGTCGCTGAGCAGCCCGGGGCTGCGCCTGGTCTTGGTGAGGCTGCGTCCCGCGAGCAGCAGACTGTGCCGGACCAGCCGGTAGGGACGCTTCGACGGGGCCCCGGCACGCGCGGCCACACCGGATTCGAGAACGACGTCACTCATACGTCCTCCTTGCGGACGGCGGTCTCCCGCTCTCTCCGGTTCGGTGTGCTCATGCCGCCGCCTCCTCTTCGGTGCGGTGGCCGGTCAGGGTGAAGAAGACCTCGTCGAGGCTGGGCAGCCGGAGCGACAACTCCGTGGCGCCGATGTCCGCGGCCTCCAGCCGCTGGACGACCTCGGCGAACGCTCGCTCGGTGTCCCCGCTGACCGGCACGCTGACCACGTCCCGGCGGAGGGTCTCGGCGCCCCGTCCCGACACCGCGTTCAGGATCGCGGCGGCCTCGACGAGCCGGCCCGGGTCGCGCGGCCGCACGGTGATCGTCTGGCCTCCCGCGATCCGCTTCAGCTCGGCGGGGGTGCCGTCCGCGATGACCGCGCCCCGGTCGATGACGGTGATCTCGTCGGCGAGCGCGTCGGCCTCCTCCAGGTACTGGGTGGTCAGGAGGACCGTGCCGCCGCCGTCGGTCATCGAGCGGATCAGCCGCCACGCCTCCTCCCGCTTGCCCGGGTCGAGGCCGGTCGTCGGCTCGTCCAGGTAGATCACGGCCGGACGTCCGATCATGCTCGCGGCCAGGTCGAGACGGCGGCGCATCCCGCCCGAATAGGTGGAGACGCGGCGTCCGGCGTCGTCGGTCAGCTCGAACCGCTCCAGCAGCTCGGCGGCTCGGGCCTGCGCCTCCGCCTTGCGCAGGTCCAGCAGCCGCCCGATGAGGACGAGGTTCTCGGTCGCGGTGAGGTCCTCGTCGACCGACGCGTACTGCCCCGTCAGCCCGATCAGCTCCCGCACCTTCGCCGCGTCCCGGACGACGTCCAGCCCGCAGACCTCGGCCCTGCCCGCGTCGGGACGCAGCAATGTCGCGAGTATCCGTACGGCGGTCGTCTTCCCGGCTCCGTTGGGCCCGAGGACGCCGAGGACCGTGCCCGGCCGCGCCGCCAGCTCCACCCCCGCCAGCGCGGCCGTCTTCCCGAATCGTTTGACCAGGCCATCGGCCTGAAACGCGTAACTCATACCCTGGAGGCTGCCGCCCCCCGCTCACAAACCCCTCACAGGCCGCGCCCCCCTGGTCAGGGTGATCGTCGGCGGGAGCGAGGCCCCCGCCCGCTCCGGCGTCCCGCCCCCGGGGACGTCACTTCACGTCGAACTTGACCTCTTGCCCCTTCACGGAGGTGACCTCGATCTGGACGCCCCCGACCTGTGCGCGCTGCCCCACCGGGATCTCGGTCGGCGCCGACCCGCCCGCCGAAACCGTCATCCCGCCGTCGCCGATCTGGGAGACCGTCACGTTCAAGTCGTTGATCTCGATCGTCTGCCCCGCGCCGGACACGGTCACATGGCACTCGCCGTTACTGCATGAGTACGAGTTGCTCTGGCACCCGCTGACCAGCAGTGCACCGCCGAGCACGATGGCGGACAGAACCGGAGCCGAACGGAGCATGTGCCCTCCCCCTGGTGAACCTGATGTCGGGGGAATAGATGCTTCAAACCCGTCCACGGTTCCCTCGGTGCCACAAACCGCGCAAACCGCAACCTCTGCCGGCCGAGGGTCATGCCGGAAAGAAGAGGTGGTAGTAGCGGGCGACGCCGAGAAACGCGATCATGCCGAGGGTGACGACGGTGAGGTGCGCCCTGGCCGTTCCGTTCCACCACCGGTGCCGCCAGGCGAGCGCCGCGTACGTCATGGAGACCGCCACGCCCACGACGGTGAGCACCGGCAGGACCAGCCAGAAACCCGAGGCGGTTCGACCGGACATCGCCGCCACGCTCGCGGCGACCACGGAACCGACGATGAGGAATGCCGTGACGGCCGCACTCGAACGCGCCATGCGCGGCCCCCGGTCGGACCGCGCGGTCCTGCGACGTATCCGGCGGATCAGCGCCGCGACCGGCCACGCCAGCATCGTCAGCAGGAGCAGCAGGCCTGTCCCGGCAACCGTCAAATGCAGGGCGGGCGATTCATACCAGGCTGTGCGCTCGAAGACGAAAACGTAGTAGCCGTAGGACGTGGCGACCGAGAAGCCGTTTCCGTCATCGTTCTTCGTGAAAGCCAACTGCTGGCGACCATCGCGCTCGTGGAACAGGCCGTCCCCGACCGGGTACCAGGCCTGTCCGGCGCCATCGGGATCGGTCGAGAAACCCGTCGTCGTCAGACCGCCCTTGCCGTCCGCCTTCACCCGGAGGTCGGCGGGGGCCGAAAGGAGGGCGAACAGCAGCGCGGGATCATCGCCGTTGAACTTGGTCCAGCGATAAGTTCCGGTGTATTGCCGCAGGTCCGGCTCGTCGACCTGCCGGGCCGCCGTTGCCTCCGCCGGTACGAACCGCTTGAGGAACTCGTCGCGAAGTTCAAGCCGCGCCGAGTACGCCCCGCCGAACAGGGGGTTCTCGCCGATCCCGTCGCCGTTGTAGGTGACGAAGACGCCCATGCCGCGCTCGGGGAGGAGTGTCAGCATGCTGTGGCTGCCCGACCCTTCGCCGGAATGGCCGAGCAGCCGCCTGCCGTCATCGCGCGCTTCGGTGAACGGAAAGGTCAGACCGGGAAACCGGGGGTCCTGCCCGAACTGCCGCCGCTGCATCGACTGGACCGTCGGTCGCTTGAGGATCCGCACGTCGCCGACGGCCCCGCCACCCAGTTGCGCGAGCATGAACCTGCTCATGTCGGTGGCCGTCGAGACGACCCCGACGCTCGGAGCCCGGTTCTCGAAGCCCCGCTCCGCTTCGGTCATCCGGCCGTCCTCGACCGTGTAGCCGTTGGAGCGTTCCTTGATCCGGGCGGCCTCCGGGGGAGACGTGGCGAAACTCGTGCTGGACATGCCCAGCGGGCTGAAGATGTGCTTCTCGACGTACCGTTCGAAAGCCATCCCGGACCGCATTTGCACGAGGTAGCCGGCCAACTCGAAGCCGTAGTCGGAGTACGAGTGGACGGTGCCGGGAGGCCGCACGCGGTCGGGCTCCGCGGCCGCGAGATGGTCGCCGAGGTCCGGCCGGTTCGTCGTGCTGCTCCCGATCAGGGGGTCTTCGAACCCGGCGGTGTGGGTCAGCAGATGGGCCAGCGTGACCGGTTTGCCCGGATAGGTATCCCTGATCTTGAACTCGGTCAGGTAGCGGTTGACGTCGGCGTTCAGGTCGAGCCTGCCCTGCTCGACGAGCTGCATGACGGCCGTCGCGGTGATCAGCTTGGACACCGAGTCGATGTGGAACCTCGTCCGGTCCGCCTCGACCGGCCGCTCGGCCTCGACGTCCGCCTGGCCGTATCCCTTGGCGAGGACCTGCCGGCCGTCCGCCACGACCGACACGGCGGCGCCCGGTAGGCGGAAGTCGGCCAGCTGCCGCGACACCAGGTCGTCCATGAAGGTGCGGACGTCGGGCCCGCGCAGCGGTTCCCCGGCGGCGGACGCGGCCGGCGGCAGGCCCACGAGCCCGACCAGGAGCGCGGCGAACAGTACTGCGACACGGGCTGGTCCCGTCACGGCTCTCCCAGGTAGATTGGTATCAACATCGATAACGATACTATTATCATAAATGAGAATGATGCCATGGCTTCCACCGATTCGTCCGCCGCGGACCTGCTGCTGCACCCGGTGCGCTGGCGGATCGTGCAGGTCCTCCAGGGCCGCGAGCTGACCACCGCGCAACTACGCGGCCTGCTCACCGACGTCCCGCCCGCCACGCTCTACCGGCAGATCGCCACGCTCGTGCAGGCCGAACTCGTCCACGTCGTCCACGAACGCAAGGTCCGGGGCGCGGTGGAACGCACCTACGCGCTGAGGAACGAGGACGAGTTCATCGGCGAGGAAGCGGCCGGCGCCCTGGACCGCGAGCAGCACCGCCACCTGTTCCGGATGTTCACCGAACATCTGCGCGTCGACTTCGAGCGCTACCTCGAACGCGCGAACGCCGACCCGGCCGCCGACGCGGTGACCTACCGGCAGGCCGCCCTGAACCTCACCGGCGACGAGTTGTCGGCACTGGCCGGGGAACTGTCCCGCGTACTCGCGCCGTACCTCGACCTAGAGGCCGCCCCGGACCGCACCCGGGTCATCCTGACCACCATCCTCATGCCGGACGACTGACCCACGCTCGGGTGCTTGAGGATCATCCGGACGACGTGCTCCTAGTCGCGACGTCGGAGTCCTAGGTCCAGTCGGTGGCGAGGTGGGCCGGGTTGGCCACGGTTAGCTTCTCGGTTATCGAGGCCCTTACCGCGGCCACTACCTCGTCTTTCCGGTCGTCGAGGGTGCCTTCGCGGATGGCCTTCGCCAGGTCGGCGTCGGAGTCGCAGCCCAGGTTCTGCAGGCGGGCCTGGTGGGCGGCCTTGTGGGTTTCGCCTAGGAGGAGCTCCCGGCGGGCTATGCGGAGGGCCGACGCGGCTACGCGGGCGTGGAAGCGGAGGCGGTCGTCGGGCTGCTCGGCCTCGATGAGGAAGGCGCCTACCGCGTCGATGAGCGTGGACGCGTCAGGTCGGTCGTGGGGCGGTGTCACCGTGTTCCGCGCGGACTTCAGCGGGTCCTGGACGGTTGCCGGTTCGGTCAGGCCGAGGGTCAGCAGGAGGTCGTGCTCCTGTTCGCAGACCTTCCGGCCCAGGACGGCGTACTCGATGGAGAGGTCAGAGCCGCTCAGGAAGCGCTCGGCCTGGTGGCGGCACAGGATCGCCCAGCGGAGGGTGCCGTAGACCTCCCACCAGTGGAGTTCTTCAGGGGTGGGCGGGGTTCCGCCTGCTTCGGCGTAGCCGGCCAGGAGGTCTTCGCGGGAGCCGAAGCCGCCGACGGGGTGGGGGGAGCCGAAGCGCCAGGCCTTCACGCAGAGCCAGCCGAGGTCTTCGGCCGGGTCGCCGGTGTGGGCGAGTTCCCAGTCCAGGACGCCGGTCACGCCGGTCGTGTCGATCATCAGGTTGCCGTTGCGGAAGTCGCCGTGGACGACCGTCCGGCGGCCGGACGCGGGCGGGCGGTGCTCGTGCAGCCAGCGCAGGGCGAGTTCGACGGAGGGACGGGGTTCGTCGAACTCCTCGTAGTAGGCGGTGATCGCGGTGAGCGGGTCGTCGCCGGGAAGGCCGGGGACGGGCGCCATCGTGTGCAGGCGGGCCAGGATGCCGCCCAGCTCGCGGGCGAGGCGGGGGCGGACGCCGGCGAGCCGTTCGTCGCGCAGGAGGCGGCGGGGGATCGTCTCGCCGTACAGCCGCTCCATGATCAGGTAAGGCGAGCCGGCCAGGTCGTCGCCGTGGTCGACCACGTGGGGGACGGGCACGTCCGCGGACGCGGCGGACACCAGCAGGGCGGCCTCGCGGGCCATCGCGTCCGGGTCGGGGAACGCGGGCGGGTCGCGGCGCAGGATCAGCGGGCGGCCGTCCGCCTCGAACGACCACGTTTCGCGGCTGGCGCCGCCCGACAGCCGATGCAGGTTCGACACGGCCGTGCCCAGGCGGGCGGCGAGGGCCTGCTCCAGGGCGTTCATGCGCGGCCCGCGCGCTGGGCGGCGGCCATGAAACGGTCGGCGAGTTCCACGGGTCTCCTTGTCGAGGGTCGGGGCGGCGGATTCAGGGCGGCGTGGGTCAGGGCGGCGGGGGTCAGGTCGGAAGGCCGAGGGCGCGGACGGTGACGGCGTCGAGGGTGTCCAGAAGGCGTTCGGTGTCGGCGTTGTCGTCGCCTTGGACGAGCCACAGGTACAGCGAGTGGTCGACCATCGCGGCGAGCGCGCGGGAGGTCATCTCAGCGTCGAGGTCGGAAGGGACGATACCGGCACGCTGCCATCGTTCGATCGCCTTCACCGAGCGGTTCCAGGCCGCCGCGCGGTGCTTGCGGCGCATCTCCTGGAACTCCTCGTTGAACGTCGCGACCTGCTCGATGATCGCCATCATCTTCGCGTTGCGCCGGTACGCCTCGTAGTAGGCGCGGTTGGCGCGGCGGACGCGGGCGCTGGGGGAGGGGCCCGCGGCCGGGACGAGGTCGTGGTGCGTCATGTCCTCGAAGAGCCGGTCGGCGACCTCCAGGAACACCGCCTCCTTGGACGGGAAGTACGTGTAGAAGGAGCCGTAGGCCACGTTGGCGTGCCGCGTGATGTGCGCGACGCGGGTCTCCGGGAAGCCGCGTTCCTCGAACACTTCGCGCGCGGCGACGATGAGGCGTTCCCGGGTCCGGGCGCCGCGCTCGGTCAGCGGTGCCTGCTGACCTGCTGGATCGTCCCCGCCGCCCATGACCGCTGACCCCTCCGCCGGGTTGACAAACCGATGCTGGCAGGAAGAGTATCCGAGAATCGAGTAAGTTGATATGACAGTCAAGTCAACTTCTGGGGAGGCGCGGGGCCGCGACCCCCGCACCCTCGACAGGGAGGTCCCATGACCACCGGAAACACCGAGTTCGAACTCGGTGGCATCAACCACCTGGCGCTGGTGTCGTCCGACATGAAGCGGACCATCGACTTCTACTCCGGTGTCCTCGGAATGCCGCTCATCAAGACCCTGGATCTCCCGGGCGGCATGGGCCAGCACTTCTTCTTCGACTGCGGCGGCGGCGACTGCGTGGCGTTCTTCTGGTTCCCGGACGCGCCCGACCCCGTCCCCGGCATCTCCGCGCCGAAGGGCCGCCCCGAAGAGGGCGAACTGCTCAGCGCGGTCGGCTCGATGAACCACGTCGCGTTCCACGTCCCGGTCGAGAAGTTCGAGGACTACCGTCTCAGGCTGAGGGACAAGGGCGTCAAGGTCAGCCCGATCCTGAACCACGACGACAGCGAGTACGGCGTGTCCCGCGAAATGGACGAGGGCGTGTTCGTCCGGTCGTTCTACTTCCAGGACCCGGACGGGATCCTCCTCGAATTCGCGTGCTGGACGCGCACGTTCGACGAGTCCGACGTCTCCCACGAGCCCAAGACCGAAGCCGACCGCACCCTTTCCAAGGAGAAGCATGCCGCGACTGCGTGAAGTCCCCCGCGCCGAGGTGACCGACGAGCGCATTCTCTTCTTCTACGACCACCTGTTCGCCCCCGACCGCGACCCGGCCGTCGACCACGGCACCGCGACCGGGTCGCCCGGCGACTGGTGGACGGTCTTCGCGCAGTCCCCGGAGGTGTTCCGGCATGCCGTCCGCGGCTTCGCCCTGTACCGGAACGCCGAACTGGACCCCGCCCTCCGCGAGCTGGGCCAGTGCCGGGCCGGGTGGGCGCGCGGCAGCCAGTTCGTCTTCTCGCAGCACTGCAAGCAGATGCGGGCGCTCGGCATGCCCGAGGAGAAGATCGAGGCGATCCCGCACTGGCAGACGGCCGACTGCTACTCGCCGCTGGAACGCGCCGTCCTCGCCTACACCGACGGGCTCGTCCTGGACGGCGGCCGGGTCGCCGACCGGATCTTCGACGTCCTCAAGGAGCACCTCTCCGACAAGGAGATCCTCCAGCTCACCTACATCACCTGCATGTACGACATGCACGCGGTGATGTCACGGGCGCTGCGGGTGGAGTTCGACAACCGTCCCGAGCCGATCGTCGAGGTCGCCGCGCCCGAGGGCTACGGCGACCGCGACATCTCCGCCGACCTGACCGGCGGGTGAAGCCGATGCTGTTCTCCGTGCCGGACCGGGTCCGGGACGTCCGCGACGCGGTCCACGAGTTCATGACCGAACGCGTGGAGCCGGCCGAGCCCGAGCTCAACGGCGGCGACGTGGGGAGACTCCGGCAACTCCAGCAGGAGGCCAAGGACGCGGGCCTCTGGGCGCTCGGGCACCCCGCCGAACTGGGCGGCGGGGGCCTCCCCTTCCTCGACTACGTCTACGTCAACGAGGTGCAGGGCCGCTCCGAATGGGGCCAGATCGCCCTCGGCACGTTCACCCTCCAGGACTCGCTCATGCTGCACAAGCACGCGAGCCCCCGCTGGCGTGAGCGCTACCTGGCCCCGATGGTCGCGGGCGAGGTGTCGCCGAGCTTCGCGATGACCGAGCCCGACGTCGCCGGCTCCGACCCGACCCAGCTGCGGACGACGGCCGTCCTGGACGGCGACCACTGGGTCATCAGCGGCCGCAAATGGTTCACGACGAACGCCGCCAACGCCGCCTACACCACGGTCATGTGCCGCACCGAACCCGAGGACACGGCCCCGCACCGCGCCTTCAGCATGATCGTCGTGCCGACGGACACGCCCGGCTACCGCATCGTCCGGGACACGCCCGTCCTCGGCATCAACGGCGGCCACTACGAGGTCGCCTACGACGACGTGCGCGTCCCGGCGGACAACCTGCTCGGCCCCCGCGGGCACGGCTTCGTCATCGCCCAGGACCGCCTCGGCCCCGGACGGATCTTCCACTGCATGCGGTGGCTCGGCCAGGCACAGCGCGCCTTCGAGCTCATGTGCGCCCGCCTCGGCACCCGCGTCGCCTTCGGCGAGCCGCTGTCGGCCAAGCAGCTCATGCAGCAGCACGTCTTCGACTCCTACACCGAGATCCAGGCGTCCCGGCTGCTGACCCTCCAGGCCGCCGAGCAGATCGACGCGGGGAGCCAAGCCCGCATCGAGATCGGCGCCATCAAGGTCGTCGGCGCCCGCATGCTGCACAACGTCGTCGACCGCGCCATCCAGGTCCACGGCGCCATGGGCCTCACCGACGACACGCCCCTGTCGCGGATGTACCGCCACGCCCGCGAGGCCCGCGTCTACGACGGCCCCGACGAGGTGCACATCCAGACCACCGCCCGCCGCATCCTCCGGTCGATGCCCTGACCCTCACCCGCCGGGCCCCGCCCGCCGGGCGAGCGACCGCCGCCGTCCTCGGCACTCATCCTGATGGGGAGTGCAGCCCCGGATACGGCGACAGCGGTTGCAGCCCACGCACCTGAGGAGAACTCGTTGAGCGACCTTCCCGGGGCCGCGGGACTCGCCGAGGCCCTGCACCCCCACACCGGAGCGCTCTGATCGACGGCGGACAACCCGAGGCCGGTTCCCTGATGCGGGGGCTGTCCTGCTCGACCACGACGTCCTGGCGCGTGGCTGCGGACGACGTGGAGAGCCTGGACCCGAGAGATCCCAGGCACCACCCCGTCGGGGCCTCCCTCGGCGGCGGAGGAACCGTGCGGAATGCGGGTTGTCGGTGGGTGTTGGTATGGTCACGCTGTGAAACTCGCCGTGCAGGTTAGGTTGCTGCCGACGGCCGCGCAGGCCGCCGCGCTGGCCGAGACCCTGCACGCCTGCAACGCGGCCGCGAACCGGGTGTCGCAGGTCGCGTTCGACACCGGAACCACGCGCAACTACGACCTGCGCAGGGCCACCTACCGGCAGGTGCGGGAGACGGGGATCGGGTCGCAGGCGGCCCAGCATGTGATCAAGAAAGTCGCTGACGCCTACACCACCCTGCGCGCCAACCTCCGCGCCGGGAACCTCGGCCGCACCGGTTCCAAACGCCGCATCCGCGCCGAGGGCAAACCGATCGTGTTCCGGCCAGATGCGGGACAGCCGTTCGACCAGCGGAACCTGTCGATGGCGGTGGACGCGGGCACGGTGTCGATCTGGACCACCCGGGGCCGGTGCAAGGACATCGCCTTCGCCTGCTCCACCAAGGCGCGCATGGCACTGACAAGATACCCGCATGGGGAGTCGGACCTGCTGTACCGGGACAGCAGATGGCTGCTGCTGGTCACCGTCGAAGTCCCTGAACAGCCTTTGAACGAAGAGCCCTCCGGGTTCGTCGGGGTGGACCTGGGCATCGAGAACATCGCGACCACCTCGGGTGGGTACCGGGCGGCCGGGCGCGGGCTGAACCGGCACCGGGCCCGCCAGGCGGCCTTGCGCCGCCAACTGCAGAAGAAGCGAACCAAGGCCGCCAAGCGCGTGCTGAAGCGGCGGCGCCGTAAGGAGCGGCGGCGCGCCACCGACGTCAACCACTGTGTTTCGAAACGGATCGTGGCCGAGGCTGAACGCACCGGATATGGGATCGCCCTAGAAGAGTTGACGGGCATCCGCTCCCGGGTACGGCACCGCAAGCCCCAACGGGCCGCCTTCCATTCGTGGGCCTTCGCCCAGCTCGCATCGTTCATCTGCTACAAGGCCCGCCGCGCCGGAGTCCCGGTCGTGTTCGTGGATCCGGCCTACACCTCGCAGACCTGCGCCGACTGCGGTCACGTGAGTCGCCTTAACCGGGTGGATCAGGCGTTGTTCATCTGCCGGGGCTGCGGCGTCGTTGCGCACGCGGACCGGAACGCTTCCCGCAACATCGCCCACCGGGCTGCTGCTGCGTGGGATGCGGGGCGGCAGTCATCCGCCCCTGCATCCGACCCCTGACTGGGGGCGGGTGCTGGATGCGGCAGGCCGACCCGGCAACCAGCCGGGACCTAGCTGCAAGCTCGGTTCAACGTCAGGGCCGAGAAGTTGACGGCTGGAGGAGGAAGAGCCTGCGGTCGACGCGGTCGAGGGCGCCGCCGCGGCCGAAGACGAGGCCGGTGGCGAAGTCGACGAGCTGTTTGGCCTCGGCGTCCGGGAGGTTGGTCAGGTCCATGAGGACGGGCACGCCCTTGCGGAAGAAGTGCCCGACGTACAGGACCTCGTTGTAGTTCTGGGGGCGCAATGACTTGACCACCGCCCTAGTCTGCCCGTCCACCGGCCAGGGTCAAGAGCGGGTCTGGACGGGCAGGTCGCGGCGGCGTGGCGGCTCGCGGCCGGGACGGAAGCCCGGGGATATGGCGTGACGGTGGTCCCCGTTTTTCAGGTGGCTTGAGTTTCTCCTGAAGATCAGCGGGAAATCTGGCTGCTAGAGGAACGGAGGCAAGTGGCATGGAGGTCGTTCTTGAAATGACCCTGCCGAGGAACGCCGAGAGCGCTCCGCTGGTGCGGCACACGCTCGATGCCTCTCTCCGCGGGCTCGGCGTCGGCTGCGAGATTCGTGCCGATATCGCGCTTGCTCTGGGGGAGGCGTGCGCGAATGTCATCCAGCATGCCGCGAACGGGAAGGACTACGAAGTCCGGGCGCGGATGGACGGGGTGAGGTGCGTCGTGGAGGTCATCGACGGGGGGCCGGTGGACGGCGCCGCGGTGGCCGCCGAAGACGAGTGGGGGAATGCGAATGTCGCGCCCTTGGCCGAGCACGGTCGGGGGATTCAGTTGATGCGGGCGTTCACGGAAGAGTTGCACATCGCCGATCGCGTCCACCGGGACGGTGCGATCGTGCATTTCGAGAAGTCGCTGGCGGGCTGACGGCGACGGCCCGGGGGAGTGTCCCGCCGGGCCGCCACCGCGCCTGGGTCAGCCGGTGACCGGAAGGTCGTGCTCGACCGGGGTCGGGGCCGGCGCGTCGGACGGACGCTCGGACGGGCCGCCGGCCTTGCCGCAGGTGGCGGACGCGGCCCGGACGGTCGCGGGCTTGCCGGGCAGCGGCAGGTTGAGCTCCATCGCGGTGACGGCGAGCCGGCCGTCGGACATCCGCTGCTGCTTGTTGAGGACCAGCGAGGCGCGTCCGAGGCCCTCGACGTCGACCGGGACGGTGGTGTTGGGCGGCGGGGAGGCGTCCAGGCGCTTGCCGGCGATGACCGCGCGGGCCAGGTGGGCCGAGCCGCGGCCGCCGTCGCACCTCGCGGTGACGGCGCCGGCCAGCAGCTTCGCGGCCGGGACGGAGAGGTCCGTGACGGACGAGCGGGCACGGGCGGAGGACGCGCTGACGTCCAGCGCGGACGCCTTGACGAGCTTGGTGCGGTCCTCGCGCACGAGGCTCTTGCGGACCGTCTCCGTGGTGGACGAGACGGCGGGCACCGGCGGGACGGCGACCGGCCCGGAGGCGGTCAGCCCGTAGGCGGAGCCTTCGGCGCCGTGCGGGGCGGCGGCCACGGCCGGGGTCCCGACGGCGGCGAGGCCGGGCGCGATGAGACCGGTGGCGAGCAGGCCGGTGGTGGTGAGCCGTCTGGCGATATGGCGATGGCGCATGGGATGTCTCTCCGATTCTTTGATCTGGCCGATTCTTTGATCTGGGGCGTGCCGGTCAGCCGTTGATGTAGACCAGGGATCCGAGCGGGACCTTCGACAGGGCCTTCAGCGCGTCGGGCGGCACCCGGACGCAGCCGTGCGTGACGGCCTGGCCGAACACGGAGGCGTCGGGCCAGCCGTGCAGGGCGACCGTGCCGGGACCGCCGCCGAAGGTGTCGAGGGTCGCCGAGTGGGCGCCGAGCGGCAGGACGATCGAGCTCGGCGACGTCTTCTTCCGGACGAGCGTGGCCATGACGAACGTCCGGCCGGTCGGCGTCGGGGTCTCGGCGCCGCCGATCGCGACCTTCCACCGGCCGACCTGCCGTGCGGACTTGAGCAGCGTGAGCCGCCGCTCGGCGAGGTCGACGCGGACGGTGTAGGGCGTGCGGGCGGTCCGGAGCCCGGCTCCGGAGATCCAGCCGCTCGCCCGGTTGGGGCGGCTCGGCAGCAGCACCCGCCGCCAGCCGCCCGAGGTCTCGACCACGGGGACCCAGGTGGGGCCGTCCAGCTGTTCGGCGGGAAGGGTGGCGACGCGGCGCCCGTCCGGACGGTCGAGCACCGGCACCGCCTTGGCCGGGTGCACGACCAGGCCGTCGGTGGCGCCGTCCGGTGCCGGGTCTTCCGGGGCGCCCTGGACGGTGGTGAACGTGGTGGCGTCGGGGACCTTGGACGCGGCGGCCTCCCCGCCCGCCGTGCCACTGCCCGCCTTGCCGCCGCCCGCCTTGCCGGCACCGTCCCCCGCCGAGGCCGTGCCGCCGGACGAGCCGCCGCAGCCGCCGAGCAGCAGCGCGGCGGCGGCCGCCGATGCCAGCGCGGTGCTGACGGCACGACGGGAATGCCGCGGGGAATGAATGGTCGCCATGAACGGCGATGCTAGCGGCGGGGAAGGGGGCCGTATCGAGAATTGCGAAAAGGACACGGAGTTGGCTTGAAGGAATGGCGACATTCCCAGACTTTATGGAATTTGCTCCAGCTTCCGACCTATCCGGCGAAAACGGATTTTCGCGGCGGCTCAGGCGGGCAGGGAAAAGGAATCGCCGCCGGCGTCGGGCTTGGAGGCCGCCTCATGGAACTCGCTGAGCCCCCACAGCAGCGCGGCCCGCGCGGGCGCCGGCATCGAGGCCAGGACCCGGGTCAGCTCCTCGCGCCGTCGCAGCCGGAGCCGGTCGAGCAGCGCCTGCCCGTCCGCGCTGAGCCGCACCGTGACCTCGCGGCGGTCCCGGCCGGAGTCGCGGGTCAGCAGCCCGGACGCCTCCAGCCGGTCGCACAGCCGGCTCGCCGACGACACCAGCGCGCCCAGCTGCTCCGCCAGCCGGCTGACGTTGACGGGCCCGCGCTCCACCACGAACAGCGCGCGCAACTGCGTCGACGGAACAGGCACATCGGGGGCATTGTGTGCACGTCCCCAGACGTTCATCAGGGTGGAGGCGGCGTCATCGAGCGCGGCCGCGGACTCCACGGCCTCCTCACCCGGCGTGTCCACCATGCCTTCCACTGTTACACACCCTGTCGCTCACGGCATCCGGGGCGCCACGGCCCACCCGGCCGCGTGGGCGACGCCTGCTCCGACCCGACGAGGAAACCGATGCTTGACGAACCGGCCGAGAAGGATTTCCAGGTGCTCGCCCAGGCCATCTGGGCGGCTCCCTCGCACGAGCTGATCGATGTGGCGAACGCGCTGATCGACCGGCACGCGGGCGGGGACGACGTGGAGATCCGGCTCATCGACTACCGGCAGGCCTTCCTCGTCCCGACCGTCCGGGGGCGCGAGGACGTCCCGGTCGACAACACCGCCCCCGGGCGGGCGTTCGCCTCCCAGCAGACCCTCCGGGAACCCGCGGGGGAGGACGGCGGCCGTCCGGTCCATCTCCCCCTGACCGTCCAGGGCGAGCGTCTCGGCGTGCTGAGCATCCGCCTCCCGGACGGCGGGCCGCCGTGGCTGGAGGAGTTCGCCGGCACCCTCGCCCGCGCCATGAAGATCGCCAACCAGAGCACGGACCTGTTCCGGCGCATCCGGCGGCGGACCCGGCTGACGCTGGCGGCCGAGATCCAGTGGGACCTGCTGCCCGCGCTGTCCTGCGACACCGCCGAGTTCCACCTGGCCGGGCAGCTCGAACCCGCGTACGCGGTGTGGGGCGACAACTTCGACTGGGCCGTGTCCGGGGAGCGGCTCACGCTGACGGTCAGCAACGGGATGGGGACCGGGACGGACGCCGCGGCCCTCACCCACCTCGCGATCAGCGCGCTGCGCAACGCGCGGCGGTCCGGCGCCGACATCACCGAACAGGCCGCCCTCGCCGACGAGACGCTGTTCGCGCGCCACCGGGGCGACCGGCAGGTGGCGACGCTGCTGCTGGACTTCGAGTTCGCCACCGGACGGGTCCGGGTGGTCGACGCGGGCTCGCCGAGGATCCTGCGGATGCGCGGCGGCGCGACCACCGGCATCGGGTTCGACGCGCAGATGCCGCTCGGGATGTTCGGCGACACCCGGTACGTGACGGAGGAGTTCACGGTCGAGCACGGCGACCGGCTGGTCATCGTGAGCGACGGGGTGCACGCCGCCCTGTCGCCCGCCGGGGTGCCCTACGGAAGATCCGCGCTGACCCAGGCGTTGCGGGCGACCCGGATGCAGGAGCCGCCGGAGGCCGTCCGCACCATGATCCGGCAGTTCGTCGCCTACCACGAGGAGACCGAACCGGCCGACGACGCGGTGATCGTGTGCGTCGACTGGAGGGCGCGCGGCGACGGCGGGATCAGTGCGGAAGTTTGACCACCGTCACGAAGAAGTCGTCGATCCGGCGGACGACGGAGATGAACTGGTCGAAGTCGACCGGCTTGGTGACGTAGGCGTTGGCGTGCAGGTTGTAGCTGCGCAGGATGTCCTCGTCCGCCTCCGAGGTGGTGAGCACGACGACGGGGATGCGGCGCAGGTTCTCGTCCTGCTTGATCTCCTGGAGCACCTCCCGGCCGTCCTTGCGCGGCAGGTTGAGGTCGAGCAGGATCAGGTCGGGACGCGGGACGTCCGCGTACTCGCCCTCCCGGTGCAGGAACGCCATGGCCTGCTCGCCGTCGTTGACGACGTGCAGGGTGTTGTTGACCTTGTTGTGCTCGAACGCCTCGACGGTCAGCAGGACGTCGCCGGGATCGTCCTCGACGAGCAGGACCTCGATCGGGCGCGGGCCTTCGTTCATCTGCGTGTTCCCCGTTCAGTGGCTGTGGGCTCAGGCCATGTGGTCAGTGGTGGCGTCACCGGAAGCGTCCGCGCCGGGACTCGGCTGCGCCGGCAGGTGGTCGTCCGGCAGGTGGTCGTCCGGCAGCGTCCAGTGGAACGTGGTGCCGGGGTCGTCGCCGTCGCCGCCGGGGTCGAGCCAGATCCGGCCGCCGTGGAATTCGACGATCTTCTTGCACAGGGCCAGGCCGATGCCCGTCCCGGTGTACTCGTCGCGCGGATGGAGCCGCTGGAAGATCAGGAAGATCCGGTCGGAGTGGCGCGGCTCGATGCCGATGCCGTTGTCGGCGCAGCGGAACTCCCACTCGTCCCCGCTGCGGCGGGCGTCGATGGTGACGCGGGGCGGCGCGTCCTCGCGGCGGAACTTGATCGCGTTGCCGACGAGGTTCTGGAAGAGCCGGGTGAGCTGGGCGCGGTCGCCGGGCACGTGCGGCAGGTCCCCGACCTCCACCTCGGCGCCGGTCTCCTCCCGCAGGGCGGACACGTTGTCCAGCGCCTGCCGGGCGACCTCGTTGAGGTCGATCGACTCCTCCAGACTCGACAGCCGGCCGACGCGGGAGAAGCTCAGCAGGTCGTTGATGAGGGCCTGCATGCGCTTCGCCCCGTCCACGGCGAACGCGATGTACTGCTGCCCCCGCTCGTCGAGCTGGTCCCCGTACCGGCGTTCGATCATCTGGCAGAAGCTCGCGACCTTGCGCAGCGGCTCCTGGAGGTCGTGGCTCGCGACGTAGGCGAACTGCTCGAGCTCGGCGTTGGAGCGGCGCAGTTCCTCGGTCTGCTCGTCGAGCTGCCGGGACTGGTCGACGGTGGCCCGCCACTCGTCGATGATCCGGTCGCGCATCGCGTCGATGATCACCGCCAGCTCGTTGATCTCGGCCGGGCCGCGGACGTCCAGCGGATGCCCGAAGTCGCCGTGGGCCACCGCGCGGACCCGGCCGGTCAGCGACGACACCGGGTTCAGGACCGTCCGGCGGAACAGCAGGGCCAGGGCGAGGGCGGCCACCACGACCAGGGCGAGCGCGATGATCGTGGACCACATCGCCATGTCGGCGCGGGAGTGCAGCCGGCGGGCGCTCCGCTCGTGCAGCGCGGTGATACTGGCCTGCAGCGGGGTCATGTCGCCGCGCACCTGGTTGAGCAGCCGCCGTGCTTGCCGGCTCTGCTCGGGGTCGACGCCCTGGCCGCCGGGCCCCGCCGCCACCCGGTCGGCGTAGGTGCTCCGCCACACCTCCGAATCGCGGACGGCCTTGTCCAGGTGGCGGAAGACGGTCTGGTGGCCCGGTACCGCGCTGAGCAGCCCGCGCATCCTCGCGGCGGACGCCGCCTCCTGCTCGACCGCGGCGCGGTACTCGGTGAGGCGGGCCGCGCCGCCGTCCTGGGCGTAGTCGCGGATCGCCGCGTCCTGGGTGGTGACCGCCGACGAGAGCCGGAACTGCTCCAGCGCCGCCGGATCGACCTTGTTGATGAGTTGGTCGCGCGCCCGTTCGTTCTGGTAGAGCGCCGAGCCGGCCTGCGCGAACGCCAGGAGGAGAAGCAGGCCGAGGACGACCGAGCCCATCCGGTAGATCTGGACGAGCCGCAGGCGGCTCATCCCGTGCGCATCGAGGACGTCCGCCTCCGGGAGCACGACCGCCGGCCCGGAGATCGTCAGCCTGCGCTCCGGGTCGATGCGCGGCAGCGGTGTCCCGTCGTCCTGCGGCGGGCCGGTGCTCATCAGCCGTCCCCCTGGCTCAGCAGGAGCACGGCCAGGTCGTCGGACAGGACGTCCCCGTTCAGGCGCTCGGCCTCCGCGATCAGCCCGTCGATGAGCACGTCGCCTCGCCGGCCGTCCCTGTACGCGATCTTCGTCAGCTCCATCAGTCCGGAGAGGTCGAGATACCCGCCGGCCTCGCCGGCATACCCCTCGATCAGCCCGTCGGTGTAGAGCAGCAGCCCCCAGGAGTCGCCGAGTTCGAGGTCGATCGCGGGCCAGTCGACGCCGGGGATGAGCCCGAGCGCCGGGCCGCGCGGCTCGTCCGGGACGGCCTCGACGCCATCGGGGCCGAAGAACAGCGGCCGCGGATGGCCGGCCCGGTGCATCCGCGCGCTGCGGCGGTCGGGGGCGATGGTCACCGTGCACACGGTGGTGAAGATCTCCTCGCCCCACCGTTCGTGCTGGAGGACGGCGTCGAGGGTGTCGAGGAGCCGCGGCCCGGTGTGGCCCGCGAGCACGAGCGTGCGCCACGCCATGCGGAGCCGGACTCCGAGGGACGCCTCGTCCGCGCCGTGCCCGCTGACGTCGCCGATCACGACGTGGACGGTGCCGTCCTCGGTCTCCACGGTGTCGTGGAAGTCGCCGCCGAGCAGCGCCCGGTCGCGTCCGGGCCGGTACCGGGTGTGGTGCCGCAGCGTCGTGTCGTTGAGGATCGGGACGGGCAGCAGCCCGCGTTCGAGCCGCGCGTTCTCCCGGCTGAGGGCCCGCGCCTCCACCAGCTGCCGCTCGGACTCGTCGGCGCGCTTGCGCTCGATCGCGTAGCTGATCGCGCGGGTGAGCAGCGCGCCGTCCACGTCCTGCTTGACGAGGTAGTCCTGGGCGCCGGCGGCGACCGCCTCCACGCCGACGTGCGCGTCGGCGAGGCCGGTCAGCACGAGGACGGCGATGGACGGGGCGTGGGCGTGCATCTGGTGCAGCGCGTCGAGGCCCTGCGCGTCCGGCAGGGACAGGTCGACGATGACGCACTGGATGTCGAACCGCAGCGCGTCGAGCGCCTCGGCGAGCGTGGTGGCGACGGTTATCCGCACACCGGGCTGCGCCTCGGCCAGCAGCTCCTCGAACAGGAACGCGTCGCCCGGGTCGTCCTCGACGAGCAGCAGGTGGGGGGATCCCGCCACGCCGAGGAGCCGTTCGGCGCCGCGACTGTGCATCGCGGTCATGGTTTCAGCTCCTTCGGCCCGGCGCTGCCGCGCGCATGTCAGGCGGGGGTAGTTGTTTGTCGCTGTGCAAATATAAGGGAACCAAGGCGATGTGACGCACCCGAACGGGGATGTTCCACCCGAAACGGAGACTCCGTCTGCCCAACCGTACTTGCGCGGCCCGTGGTAGCGGGCGCTCGCGATCCACACGTGGCCGGCACCGGGCGGAACCCAGTGACCCCGGGGGCGCGTACCTGACCACCCCGCCTCATCGATCTGCCCCGGTACGTAACGATGGCGTTCCCCGGACCACTACCTGGTGACGTGAACATCCGGACCGGCGGAGGAGCAGGCGGTGGCAGACGAAGCCCCGGACGAACCGGCGGGCGGTGCGCGCGACCCCGACGAACGGCGGTTCACCGCGATCTACGACGAGTGCCGCCAGCGCGTGTGGGCCTACGCCGTCACCCGCGCCGGGCGGCAGGTAGCGGACGAGGTGGTGAGCGAGACGTTCGCCGTGGCGTGGCGGCGGCTCGCCGACATCCCCGACCCGGCGCTGCCGTGGCTGCTCGGCGTCGCGCGGAACGTCCTGCGCGACGGTCACCGCGCGGACGTGCGGCGCGAGTCGTTCGCCGATGAGATCGGACGGTGGACCGCGCGTCCCGTCGGCGACATCGCCGAGGAGGTCGCGGAACGGCTCGCGATCCTGCGCGCGATGGCGACGCTGCCGGAGGGCGACAGGGAGATCCTGATCCTCATCGCCTGGCAGGGGCTGGCGCCCCGCGAGGCCGCCAGGGTCGTCGGCTGCTCGGCCGCCGCGCTGCGGGTGCGGCTGCACCGGGCGCGGCAGCGGCTCGTCCGCGCCACGGAGGCCACGGAGGCCACGGCGCGCACGGAGGCCACGGAGCCCGCGGCGCGCACGGAGGCCGCGGCGGGCGGATCGGCCGCGGCGGCCGGGCCCGCCGGAACACGTCGCCAGGTCGGGATCATCGGTGAGGAGATGTCATGAGCGAAGTGCTGCGGACCCTGCGGGAGGCGCGGCCCGCCGAACTGCACCCGGACGTGCCGGTCGACGGGGACGTCCGGCGGATGGAACTGGCGCGCGCGATGGCCGCCGGCCCCGGCACGGCGGCGCCCCGTACGGAGGCGCCCGGAAAACCAGTGCGCAGGCGCGTCCGCCCGATGTGGGGCCTCGGCCTCGCCGGGGCGGTGGCGGCCGGTGCGGTGGTCGCGGCGACGCTGGTCTCACCCGGCGAGCCCGCGTCCGGGGACGGGGCCGGGCCCGGGGAGGCACTCGACGCGAAGACCATCCTGCTCGCCGCCGCCGAGAAGGCGGACGGGCAGACCGACACGATGCGCGCGTACTGGCACGGGGTGGCGATCGTTTCCCGTACCTACATGACGGGGAGTGCCGGTGCCCGCTACGCGATCGTGACCAGGGACAAATCCGAGATCTGGAGGCCGGGCAAGAAGGGCGTCAAGGCACGGGAAAGGTCCCAGTACCTCGGCGCGAAGCCCGCGACGATGGCGGACCTGGTGGCGTGGCGGCGCGCGGGATCACCGGACGAATTCAAGGTGACGACGACCACCGGCGCCGGGGCCACCAAGCCGCACACGGTGAAGGCCGCGCCCGGTCCTGTCACGCGGAGACCGGCACCGGACGGCGGCCACTGGCCGCTCTTGATCCCCCAGAACCTGACCGTCGAGGACTTGCGGTCGCTGCCGTCCGACACGGAAGGGCTCAAGGCTCAGTTGATGCGGTGGCGCGAATCGATCCGCATCGAGAGCCTGGGCCGGCCGCTGGGCATCGACGAGTGGCTCTACCAGGTGGGCCGTGGCCTGGTGATGTTCATGCCGGTGCGCCCGGAGGTGCGGGCCGCCGGGTTCCGGATGCTGGCCGCGCTCCCGTCGGTGAAGTCCATCGGCGAGGCCGAGGACCCGCGGGGCAGGAAGGGGAACGCCATCGCGGTCGACGAGAGGACGCCCAGCGGCGTGATCCGGCATCAGTTGATCATTGATCCGTCCACCGGTACCGGGCTGGCCAGCGAGAACATCATGCTCAAGCCGGCGGCGGGGGTGGAGCTCCCCGCCGGGTGGAAGCTCGACTCCACGGCCATGGTCGGCGCGGAATGGACGGACTCGCCCCCACGGTGAACCCGTTTATGGAAGGGACGGCGCCCACCCGGCGGCGTCCCTTTCGGGCGGCCGCGGGAGTTAGTGATCGGGATGTGATCAGGCGCTTTTGGGGGTGTGGCGGGCGGTTTTCTGGGCGGCTCTGCGCTGGGCGGCGCTCGCCCTGGCGCGGTTGAGGCTTTCCCTGACCTTGGCGGCGCCGCGCGCCGCGGTCACGGTGTCCTTGGCGCGGCCGGCGTAAACCGCGAGGACCTCCGCGACGGGCGGCGGCTGCCATTCCTCCTTCAGGACGACGGGCAGGACGGGGATGGTGGTGGCGGCGGAGTTTCCAGGCACGGGGACGAGCGCGAGATGCGATTGGCAGTGCGGGCACTGCGCCCCCGGATGGGTGTCTCTGCTCATAACACGAATCATTACGTAAGGGTCTGACAAAACAAGGGCCACACAAGGGTCACGCCCTTTGGGAAGGGTCGGCGCCCGAACTCGCCGGCCGTCTCGCCGTCCCCTACGTACCCCGGGCGAGCCGCACACACCCTCTTGGCCGAACCGTGGCCGGGCTCGCGGGCCGGGCGGCCGGAGGACGTCCGGCGCCCGGCGGCCGCACGGGCTGCTCGCGACCAGGTTCCAGGCCCCTGGGCGATCACCGAGCCGCCGGGCGGACACGGCAGAATAGGGAGTGATCAGGGGGAACCCGGGGCATGATCGAAGTGTCTGATACGTGGGCGAAACAGCCGAGTTCAACTCCCGTTCATCTGCTCAAGGAAAATTATCGGTATGACCGTCAACCCGGGGCAACTCCCCCATCCCGCCGAAGCGCTGCCCGACGACCGCTTCCTCGACCGGGAGGAGAGCTGGCTCAGGTTCAACCAGCGCGTCCTGGAACTCGCCGAGGACCCGGCGCTGCCGCTGCTCGAACGGGTCAGATTCCTGTCGATCTTCTCCAGCAACCTGGACGAGTTCTTCATGGTCCGCGTCGCCGGCCTCGCCCGCCGGATGGCCACCGGGCTCGCCGTCCAGTCCGCCAGCGGCCGGCAGCCGCGCGAGGTGCTCGAACGCACCGGCGAGGTCGCGCACGAGCTGATGGGGCGGCACGCCGCCTGCTTCCGCGACGGGATCCGCCCGGCGCTCGGCGACGAGGGCATCGACATCCTGCGCTGGGACGGGCTGGCCGAGACCGAGCGGGAGAGCCTGCGGCGGATGTTCCGCGACCGGATATACCCCGTCCTCACCCCGCTCGTCGTCGACTCCGCGCACCCGTTCCCCTACATCTCGGGCCTCTCGCTCAACCTGGCGGTGATCGTCCGCGACCCGGAGACGGACGCGACGATGTTCGCCCGCGTGAAGGTCCCGCCGCTGCTGCCGCGCTTCATCGAGGCGTCCCCCGACCGGTTCACGCCGCTGGAGGACGTCATCGCCGCGCACCTCGGCCAGCTGTTCGTCGGGATGGAGGTCGTCGAGCACCACGCGTTCCGCGTGACCCGCAACCAGGACCTGGAGATCGACGACGACATAAGCGAGGGGCTCCTCCAGGCGCTGGAACGCGAGCTGCTGCGCCGCCGGTTCGGCCCGGTCGTCCGGCTGGAGGTCGAGGAGTCGATCTCCGAGGGCGTCCTCGACCTGCTGACCTCCGAGCTCGCCGTGGACGACGGCCAGATCTACCGCGTCGTCGGCCCCCTCGACCTCGGTGGCCTCGCGTCCATCGCCGACCTCGACCGGCCGGATCTGAAGTACTCCCCTTTTGTCCCGTCGAAGGAGGCGCTGCCCGAGGATGTGAACATCTTCTCCGCGATCCGTGAACGGGACGTGCTCGTCCACCACCCCTACGACTCGTTCACCACGACCGTCCAGCGGCTGATCGAGGACGCCGCGACCGACCCGCGCGTCCTGGCGATCAAGCAGACGCTCTACCGGACCAGCGGCGACTCCCCGATCGTGGACGCGCTGATGAACGCCGCCGAGGCCGGCAAGCAGGTCGTGGTCGTCGTCGAGCTGAAGGCCCGTTTCGACGAGCGTGCCAACATCGCGTGGGCGCGCAAGCTGGAGACGGCCGGCTGCCACGTCGTCTACGGGTTCGTCGGGTTGAAGACGCACTGCAAGCTCGCGCTGATCGTCCGGCAGGATGCCGAGGGCCAGCTGCGCCGCTACTGCCACATCGGCACCGGCAACTACCACCCGAAGACCGCGCGGCTCTACGAGGACTTCGGGCTGCTGACCGCCGACCCCGAGGTCGGCGAGGACGTCAGCGCCCTGTTCAACCACCTCACCGGCTATTCGCGGCAGAGTTCCTACCACCGGCTGCTCGTCGCGCCGAACAGCCTGCGGTCGGGGCTCGTCCAGCGGATCGAGCACGAGATCGACAACCGGCGGGACGGGCATCCCGCCCGGATCCGGATCAAGTGCAACTCCCTCGTGGACGAGGTGATCATCGACGCGCTCTACCGGGCGTCGCGGGCCGGGGTCCCGGTGGACGTCTGGGTCCGCGGCATCTGCGCGGTGCGTCCCGGCGTGCCCGGCCTGTCGGACACCATCCGGGTGCGCAGCATCCTCGGCCGGTTCCTGGAGCACTCCCGGGTGTACACGTTCGAGAACGGCGGCGAGCCCGAGGTGTGGATCGGCAGCGCCGACCTCATGCACCGCAACCTCGACCGCCGTGTCGAGGCCCTCGTCTCCGTCACGGACCGGGCGCAGCGGGACGAGCTGATGTCCCTCATCGACCGGGCCATGGACGACGGCACCGGCGCGTGGGCGCTCGCAGGCGACGGCACGTGGACGCGGCTCACCGCTCGTCCCGGTGAGACCCTGAAGGACATCCAGACCCATCTGGTCAAGAGCCGCCGGTGGAGGACGGTCGTCGATGCCTGACAGCGGCACCAGGCCCGCGGCGGACGTCATCAGGGCCGCCGGCGCGCTGCTGTGGCGGGACGGCCCCGAGTTCGCGCTGATCCACCGTCCCCGCTACGACGACTGGTCGTTCCCCAAGGGCAAGGTCGACAGGGGTGAGCACATGCTGCGGGCGGCCGTCCGGGAGATCGAGGAGGAGACCGGCATTGTCGCCCGCCTCGGCCGCCGCCTGCCCACGATCACCTATCCGATCGGAGAGCGGACAAAGCTGGTCGACTACTGGGCCGCCCGCCCGGCCGCCGCGGACGCCTTCACCGCTAACGATTTCACCCCTAACGACGAGGTCGACGAGGTCCGCTGGCTCCCCGCCGAGGAGGCCGAGGCCAAGCTCAGCTACCAGCACGACATCGACATGCTCCAGGAGTTCCTCCGCGGCCCCCTGGACACCACACCGCTCGTGATCCTGCGGCACGCGTCAGCCGGGGAGAAGGAGGACTGGCACGACGCCGACGAACTGCGCCCGCTCGACGCCGCGGGCCGCGCCGAAGCCGCCGACCTCGCGTGCCTCCTGCGCGCCTACGGGCCCGCCCGCCTGATCAGCTCGGCGACGGCCCGGTGCCTGGACACCGTCCTGCCCTACTCGCGGCGGACCGGCACGTCCATCGTCACCGACCCGGCGTTCACCGTCGGCGACACCGGCCCCGACATGGCGGTGGAGAGGCTGCTGACCCTGGTCGAGGACGGCGTCCCCACCATCGTGTGCACCCACGGCGAGGTCGTCTCCGAACTGGTCGAGGGTCTGTGCAAGGAGATGGGGGAGAAGGTCCCGGACGACCCGAGCCTGCGCAAGTCGGAGTTCTGGGCGGCGCACCTCGCCGGAGGCTCGATGCCCGCCCTGGAACGCCACTCGCCTAAAACGACGGCCCGAGGGTCTGCGACCACGTAGTCGACAGGCGGTCCCGTGCCGCCTCGGACGCGCACTGTTCCTTCCCGTACAGGACGCCCAGCGTGAACGCCTCCGCCGGAACCCTGGTGCGCTTGGCGGCCGCCCCCAGGTGCTCCATAGCGATCACCCCGTCCTGGTGGCCGCCGAGGACTTCCTGGATGCGCTTGGCGTCCTTGACCACCCTCTTCGCGCCCACGCCCAGCACCGGCACCGCGAGCTCCGCCGCGTACCGCGCCCGCTTGGCCGTCTTGCGGGTCTCGTGCCGCGCCTCGTCGGGGTCGTCCGCCGTACTGATCGACGCGTAGTCCTTGGCCAGGCGGTTCCACGCCCGCGTGACGAGACCGGGCAGCTCCTTGCGGGCCTTCCGGTCCGCGGCCTCCGCCAGCGGCGGGTCGGCGATCAGCCCGTCGAGCGCGTCGAGCAGCGCGAAGTACCTCGGCTCCTTCAGGCTCGCGTTCATCCGCCGGTACGCGGCGCGCTCCCGCTTCTCCAGGTCCTCCAGGAGGAACGCGGGCGCCTCCGCGAAACGCATCCGCAGCACCTCGAGGTCGCGCACTTCGCCGAGGACGGCGGCCAGCCACCGCAGTTCCGGCCCCAGCGCAGCGATCCGCTCCTCGTCCAGGACGGCCCGGTAGCTGCGCAGGATGCTCCGCAGCCGCCGCGACGCCACCCGCATCCGGTGGACGGCGTCCTCCTCGCCCAGCCGCGCCTTGGGATCGAACGCCACCACGGCCTCGACCTGCTCGGCGAGGTAGGCCACCACGACCTCCCCGGTCGTGACGCTCGGCCCCTTCCCGTTGGACGTCGCCGCCGTGATCCGCGACCTCGCCGCTGCCCGCGCCGCCGCGGACACCGACGGCACGACCGCCTCACCCAGGAGCCGCCCCAGCTTGGACGACGACTTCCCCTTCTTGGCGCCGCTCTTGCGCAGCCGCTTACCGGCCGCCTTCAGCAGTTCGGGCGTGCCGTCCTTCAGCTCGACCTCGATCTCCCGCCACCGCTCGGGCTCCCCGTTCGTCCCGCCGCGGCCGGTCACCAGGTCGTCGGCGACCTCCACCAGCTCGTCCCCGTTCTCGGCGAGCAGCCGGACGACCGTCCTGCGGGTCTCCAGCGTCGCGACCGGGCGCAGCTCCTCGCCCCGCGTGTACGCCGAGACCAGCCCGGCGAGCTGCGCCGGGACGACCAGCGGCCGGCCCAGCGGCGCCCGCAGCTCGTGCTTGCCCTCCGGCCCGGCGGGCATCTTCAGATGCCATCCCGCGTCCGTCCCGCCCCGGCGGCGCCGCAGCGTGATCCCGTGCGCCGCGAGCCGCAGGTCGGCGGTATCGAAGTAGCTGGCGTGCAGGTCGTGGACCTCGGGCTCCCCGGCCGACGCCACCCCCGGCAACCCGTCCAGCTCCGGCAGGACGAAGTCAGCGGCGGCATCGTACTTCTGCTCGATCTCGAGATGCCTCTCGGCCACGCTCAGCTCCTCCTAGACGACCCGTCAACCAACACGCGCTGGTGACAAGCATTCCACGCCCAGGTGAACAACGACAGAAATCTTGCTTCCGACCCCTCTGCGCCCAGCCCGCGCGGGCGGCGTCAACTGCGGCGGGTCGGGCACCGACCCGCCGCAGTGTTCCACCGCCCCGTATCTCAGGAACAGGACGAAGGGGCGGGCTTTCCGGCGAAACGGCCGGCGGTCCAGGTGAGGATGTCGGGCATCGCGCCGTCGTCGATGCCGACCACCTGCCCGGGATAGGTGTCATGCCCCAGACCGGGATATGTGCGGTAGTCCACGTGTGAGCCGGCCGCGCACATGTCGGCGGCCAACCGGTCCGTGAGCCGCCTCGGGAGGACGACGTCGGCCTCGCCCTGCAGCAGCAGCACCGGACCGCCGACCGGCCTGTGCCCCACGGAGTTGGTCGCGAGGTGGCGGGCGAAGCGCCGCTCCCGCAGGGCGCCGGGCTTGACCAGCCGGTCATCGCTGAGGCCGCCGTAGACGGTGCTCACGACGGGCAGGCAGTCGGTCCTGGTGAAGCTCAGACGTGCGAGCGCCGGTGCCGCGAGGAGCCGTCCGATCGGCAGTCCCGGTTCGGACGCCTTCGCCCCCGCGGCGACGAGTGCGACGAACCCGCCCAGGCCCGGCGCGGTGGACATGTGTTGTATGGCCGCCCGCAGATCGGCGCCCGGGGAGGTGACCACGGAGCCGAGGTAGCCGGGCTCGGCACGGACGCGCTGCCGTTCGGCGACGGCGAGCGCGGCGTGGCCGCCCTGCGAATGGCCCCACACCACCCAGCGCGAGGACATACCGGGTATGGCCGCGTGCGCCGACCGCATTGCGTTGATCACGTCGTTGGCCGCGGCGCGCCTGTTGAGGAACTCGTGGCGGCCCGTGGCGCCCAGCCCTGCATAGTCGGGGGCGACGACAGCCCACCCCCGTTCCACGAAGCGGGACATCTGGTCGCCGTGGTAGATGTCGCGCATGAGCGAGGGGGCGCAGTTCCGGCCCACGCCGCTGGTGCCGTGAGCGTCGACGACCACCGGCCAGCCGCCCTTGGGAGGGGTGCCGGGCGGAACGAGCACCACCCCTGATGCCGCCACATCACGTCCGCGGGACGTGCGGGAGTGGTAGAGGATCCGCGTGGCGGCCAGCGGGCGGCCGTCGACGACGTAGTCGTCGGCGGGTTCGGTACGGATCGGCGTGCCGGCCGGCCGGTGCGGCAACGGTTCGGGCGCGTCGTAGAAGGCGGTTCTGGGGAGCGCGTTCCGCGCCTCCATCTCTCGCGCCTCCTGGCACGCCCGGTCGCAGAACGCGGGGGCCGCGGCCGCCGGTACCGCAGTGGCCAGCAGTGCCGTGCCGAGAACGGCCGCCGCGAGGGCGGGACGGCGGATCTTCATGATGGTCGCTCCTGACTACCCGGCTCCCCGGGATGGCCGACGGCAAGGCAGGCCGGTGTGCAGGTGATTTCGGTGGCGGTCGTCCGCCTGCGCGTACGCACCGATGCGGCGACGGTCCTGGACACGGGGCTCAGGCGGCGCGGCCGAGACCGAGCGTCGTGGCCACCTGCGTGATGCGCCGGGCCTGGTAGCGGGCGCCTTCCAGGACCTGCTCGCCGGGGGGCCCCTCGTCACCGAGGTGGGTCGTGCCATAGGGGGTTCCGAGGTCGTGCTGGATGCCGTCGGTGTAACCGGGCGGGACGATCACTCCTCCCCAGTGGTAGAACACGTTGTGCAGTGACAGCAGAGTGCTCTCGTGGCCGCCGTGGCGGGTGCCCGCCGAGCCGAACGCGCCGTAGACCTTGTCGGCCAGCAGGCCCTTGTACCAGGCGCCGCCGGTGGCGTCGATGAACTGCTTGAGCTGGCTGGCCATCGCGCCGTACCGGGTCGGGGTGCCGAGCAGTACAGCGTCCGCCCAGATCAGGTCGTCCACCACGGCTTCCTGGATGTCCTTGGTGCGCTCGGCGTGCTCGGCCCACTCGGGGTTGCCGGCGATGGCCTGGGCGGGGGCGAGTTCGGCGACCTTGCGCAACCGCACTTCGGCCCCGGCCTTCTGCGCGCCCTCGGCCGCCGCGACGGCGAGGGCGTGCACATTGCCGGTGGCGCTGTAGTAGATGACCGCGACATTGGTCATGGTGCTGTTCCTTTCGTTGTGGTGTGCGCTGGAGGTTGCGGTGTGCGGACGAGCGCGAGGACGCTCAATGCCGCCAGCACGGCGGCCATACCGATGGCCAGCCGCATCCCGGTGACGGTGTAGCCGGGCAGCGCCCAGAGGGTGGTCGCCAGCGCGGGGCCGAAGGCGATGCCGACCTGGCGGACCAGACTGGTCGACGCCCCGGTGGTGCCCAGCAGGTGCCGTGGTGAGTTGTTCATCGCCATGGTCTGATTCGGCCCGGCGAGCAGGCCGGCGCCCACCCCGATGATGGCCAGCCGCCAGATCAGGTCGGCCATGCCCCATGTCTGCGCCAGCGGGACCATCAGGGTCACCCCGAACGTGATCAGCACGGCGCCCGCGCCGGCCACCCGGCGCGGAGTGAACCGGTCCGCGAGGGCACCGCCGATCAGACCGAAGGCCATCGTGGCGAGCGGGAACGCCAGCATGGTCAGTCCCACCTCGGCGGGCGTCGCACCGGCGGAGCGCTGCAGGTGGAACGGGACGAGGAACGCGATGACCATGACCGCGGTCATCTCGGTCAGGAGCACCAGGTGCGGGCCCGGCATGCCCGGTGCCCGCAGCAGCTCCCGGACCGCGCCGCTGCTGGGATGCCGGTACCAGAGCAGGGCGAACGGGAGAGCCAGCGGCGCCAGCACCAGCCAGCCGGGTCCATGCTCGGCGGTGAAGGTCAGCGACAGCATCAGCGCGATAGCGGTCATCGCGAGCAGTCCGATCTCCGCCAGGAAACCCCTGCCCGGCACGCGCAGCGCCGGGCCCGACGGCAGCCGCGTGAGACCGATCGCGATCACGATCAGGCCGACGGGCACGTTCAGGTAGAAGATCCACTGCCAGCCGGCGTGCTCGACGAGCAGCCCGCCGAGGACCGGCCCGCTCACACCGCCCAGCGGTCCGAGCGTCATCACGATCCCCATGGCGCGCCCCCGCTGATCCGGCCGGGACGCCACCGTGGTCAGCACCGGGATCAGCGCGAACAGCACCGCGGCGAAGGCGCCCTGGAGCACCCGTGCCGCGATCAGCCAGCCGATGCTCGGCGCCAGTCCCACGGCCATGCTGGTGAGGACGAACCCGGACACGGCGAAGAGCAGCGCGTTCCGGTGCCCCACCCCGTCCAGCCACCGCCCGCTCGGCAGCGACAGGGCGATCATCGGAAGGACGTAGCCCAGGACGACCCACTGCGTCAGGCTGGTGCCGATGCCGAACTCGTTCTCGACCGTCGGCAGCGCGATGTTGACGGCCGTGGTATCCACCTGTGCCATGAACACCGCGATGCCGGTGGCCGCGATGACGAGCCAGTCGGTTCGCTGCGGCGCTCGTGCACTGGGCCCTGCCGGCTGAGTCGCCGTCACTGCGACGCGTCCGCGGCGGCCGTTCCGCCCAGCTCCGCGGCGAACCCCGTGCGCCACGACGCGTACCGCAACTCCCAGTCGAGCGTGTCTTTGGCGCGTGTATTGTCCGCTCCGCGCAACTCGGACATGAAGGCCACACCCCACGGACCGACTGCGAACCGCGCGAGGACGGCTGGGACGCTCTTTGGCCGGGGAGCGTCGATCATTGTCGCCAGGAACGGGAGCCACTCGCTCATCCGGGCCGGCTCATCGTCGACCACGTTCAATACACCGGTCTCGTCCCCGTCCAGGGCTGCGACGACGGCCGCTGCGACGTCGTAGGTGTGCGAGAACGAGAACGTCGCGGTGCCACCGCCTACCAGGGGCAGCTTCCCTGCTCTCACCTGACGGACGAACGACCCGTTCGGCGCGTAGATGGTCCCCGGCCCGTACAGATGGCCGAGTCGCAAGACCAGCCCGCCGGCGTCCCGGGTGGAGCGCTCCAGCTCTCGGAGGGCCGCCAGGACGGGGACGAACGGTTTCGGCGGCCGGTGCCACAGCGGGGCGGCCTCACTCGCAGGGCCGTCTCCACGAGGGTCGTACGCGTAGGCGAGACCTTGCGCGATCACGCGCTTGACACCACTGGCCGCTGCGAGCAGGTTTCGTGTGCCCTCGGTGCGGAGCCGGTTGGTCAGCGCGAACTGCTCGGCGAGCCGCTTCGGATCGATCTCCGGCGGGATCGCGGTCAGCATGTTCACCACCGCGTCCGGGGCCGCCTCGTCGACCGCCCGTTCCATCGATGCGCGGTTCAAGGCGTCGCCGACGACGATCCGGACACCCGCCAGATCGGCATCGTCACCCGGAGCGTTCCTCGCCAGGCCGGTGACGTCATGTCCGGCGGCGACGAGGGCGGGAAGGAGTTGGCCGCCTATCACCCCGGTGGCCCCCGCAACCAGAACGCGCATCATTCCTCCCAGCGGTCAGCGGCGTGGATTCGCCGTTCACGCTCGCAGCGCGGGCCGGTCGCCACCAGTGCCCGGTGCACTGACCGACCGTCCAGATGCACCAACCCGCCATGCAGACTGCACATGCGCGGCGCGCGGAGGGTGCGGGGAATTCCGCCGGCACCGAACCCGCGAGTCGGCGGCGGCACATGCGAATCGCAGGTCCTTCGTCGGCACCCGCCAGCGATGAGCAGGCAGCAGCGTTGTCCGCACCCGGGGGCGTGGACGATCACGGCCTATAGTGAGTGCGTGGCGGGCGCGGCCACGGCGGTCGCCTCACACCGGCGCGGTGCGGCGGCGCGGTGCGGCGGCGCGGTGCGGCGGCGGCCCAGCCGGAATCAGCGCAGGGCCGGAGCGGGGGGTAGGTGGTGATACTCCAACCGCGGTTCGCCGGGCTGGTCGCGTTCGGGGTCGTCTTCCTGCTGTTCGCGACCCGGACCGTCTACCACCTGGAGGCGCTCGAACTTCACGCGAAATGGACTGCCGACCTGGTCGCGTTCTGTGTCGCGACGATCGTCGTTCTGGCCATCACCCTGGTGCTGGTCATCGTGCGGCGCGGGAACGTGGCGTTGCTGCTGGGCATCCAGGCGGCGGCGGTGTTCGCGCCCTACCTGGTGATCGGCCAGGGTTGGGGGCTGGCCGGCTCGGTGCTGTGTGCGAGCATCCTGCTGGCTGCGCCACGGCGCGCCCCCTGGGTGCCGTTCGCGGTGGTCGCCGCCGCTGACGCCGGGCTCGCCGGGTACCTCCACCCGTCACCCCTGATGTTTACGTATGTCTTGTTCGTCAACGTGGCCTACGGGTTCGCGATCTTCGCGGTCGTCCGGCTGACTCAGCTTGTGCAGCAGACGCATGAGGACGGGCGGCGGCTGGCCGGCATCGAGGTCGAGGCAGAGCGGTTGCGTGCGGCCGACCGTCTCCGCGCCGACGTCGGCGCCCGGCTGTCGACCCTCATCAGACAGACCCGAGAGGCGCTCGCGTCGCCCACGCTCGACCATCGCCGCCTGCCCCTTCTCGGTGGGCTCGCCCACCAGGCGGCCACCGATGCCCGGGCGATCGCCGACATCCACCGCAACCTCAGCCTGGCCGACTCGACGCCCGCGCGACAGCCACCCGTCGGCGTCGAGCTCCGGTTCGCCAGGTGGGCGCATCTGCTGATCGTGGCCAATTTCCTCGCCACCTCCCTCGTCAAGCTGTTCTGGGATTGGCGCGTCCCCGAACACGCGGCCGTGGGAATCGCCGTCGTCCTCGCGGCTGTGGTACTGCAGTTCTATCTGGGCTCTCCTCGGGTGGGCGGCGGGGTGCCTCGCTGGTGGCCGATCGCCCTGGCGACCCAGGTCGGCCTGCTCGCCGGCACCGCGCTGCTGGCTTCCTCCGCCGGAAGCGCAACCTCGGTCTTCCTGCTACTCGCCGGCGGCACCGTGCTCATCCGGGTTCGAGCACCGTGGTCGTGGGCCGCGCTCGCGGTGACCGCCGTCGCCTGCTTCGCATACCTGCACCACACCGAAGGGGTCTGGGGCGGGGCCTACGTGGCGATGGGCGTTCTGTACTGGGCTGCCGTCATCTACGCGTTGCACAACCTGCCCGAGGTCACCCGTCGTCTCCACGCCACCCGCGACGAGCTGACCCGGGTCGCCGTCGTCACCGAGCGGCTCCGGCTCGCTCGTGACATCCACGATCTGCTCGGCTTCCATCTGTCGGTCATCAAGCTCAAGATCGAGCTCGCCCTCCGGACCGGGGAGGCCGCTCCGGCCGAGGCTCGCGGCCACCTCGCCCAGGTGCGGCGCAGCGCCGAAAAGGCGCTCGCCGAACTCCGCACGTTCACCACCGCACTGGACAACGTCACGTGCCGCGAGGAACTCTCCGCCGCACGCGCCATCCTCGAAGCCGGCGGTGCCTCCGTCACCGTCAGGTACGACGCCGGCCAGATCCCTCGCAAGGTGGACAGCCTGATGGGGATCATCGTGCGCGAAGCGGCGACCAACATCATCCGGCACGCCAGGCCAGAGATCTGCACGTTCGAGATCACGGCTGCCGAGGGCGAAGTACAGGTGCGGATCACCAATGACGGCGCGGATCGCCCGCACCCGCAGGCAGACCACAGCCCGGCCGCCGGCCTGGCCAACCTCCGCGAGCGGACCGAAGCCCTCGGCGGACGTCTCACGGCCGTCACCGATCACGACACGTTCACCCTCGTCGCGTCTCTCCCCATCGAGGCCGCTCCGGTGCCACCGACCGCACCACGTGGAAGTGCAAAGTGCACGGCCAACGATGCAGCGGTCACTGTCCGCGAACCTGGCCGACTGCCAACGTAAGGGAATGAGCAGTCGCCGGCCCATGCGGGCCGGTTCAGCCGAGAAGGCAGGGGCACGCGGATCGGGTTCGGCGTTCACGCTCGCAGCGCGGGCCGGTCGCCACCAGTACCCGGTGCACTGACCGACCGTCCAGGTGCACCAGCCCGCCATGCAGACTGCACATGCGCGGCGCGCGGAGGGTGCGAGTTCCGCCGGCACCGAACCCGCGAGTCGGTGACGTGGCGAGTTCCGTCCGCACCCGCCGGGGGCGACGAGCAGGCAACAGCGTTTTCCGCCCCCGGAGGCGTGGCCGATCACGGCTTATAGTGAGTCGTGGGTTGCGGGCATGGCCACGGCGATCGCCTCCATGCCGGCGCGGTGCGGCGGCCCAGCCGGGATCAGCGCTGAGCCGGAGCGGGGGGCACGTGGTGATACTCCAACCGCGGTTCGCCGGGCCGGTCGCTTTCGGGGTCGTCTTCCTGATGTTCGCGACCCGGACTCTCTATCACCTGCAAGCGCTCGATTTTCACGCGAAATGGACCGCCGGCCTGGCGGCGTTCTGTGTCGCGACGATCGTCGTTCTCGCCATCACCCTGGTGCTGGTCATCGTGCGGCGCGGGAACGTGGCGTTGCTGCTGGGCATCCAGGCGGCGGCGGTGTTCGCGCCCTACCTGGTGGTCGGCCAGGGCTGGGGGCTGGCCGGCACGGTGCTGTGTGCGAGCATCCTGCTGACAGTGCCACGGCGCGCCTCCTGGGCGCCGTTCGCGGTGGTCGCCGCCGCTGACGCCGGACTCGCCGGGTACCTCCACCCGTCACCCTTGGTGGTGGTGTACGTCTTGTTCGTCAACGTGGCCAACGGGTTCGCGATCTTCGCGATCGTCCGGCTGGCTCAGCTCGTGCGGCAGACGCATGAGGACGGGCGGCGGCTGGCCGGCATCGAGGTCGAGGCGGAGCGGTTGCGTGCGGCCGACCGTCTCCGCGCCGACGTCGGCGCCCGGCTGTCGACCCTCATCAGACAGACCCGCGAGGCGCTCGCGTCACCCACGCTCGACCATCGCCGCCTGCCCCTCCTCGGTGAGCTCGCCCACCAGGCGGCCACCGATGCCCGAGCGATCGCCGACATCCACCGCAACCTCAGCCTGACCGGCGCGACGCCCGTCCGACAGCCACCCGTCGGCGTCGAGCTCCGGTTCGCCAGGTGGGCGCATCTGCTGATCGTGGCCAACTTCCTCGCCACCTCCCTCGTCAACCTGTTCTGGGATCTGCGCGTCCCCGAACACGCGGCCGTGGGGATCGCCGTCGTCCTCGCGGCGGTGGTACTTCAGCTCTATCTGGGCTCCCCCCGGGTGGGCGGCGGTGTGCCTCGCTGGTGGCGGATCGCTCTGGCGGCCCAGGTAGGCCCGCTCGTCGCCACCGCGCTGCTGGTCTCCTTCACCGGGCGCGCAATCTCGATCTTCCTGCTACTCGCCAGCGGCACCGTGCTCATCCGGGTTCGAGCACCGTGGTCGTGGGCCGCGCTCGCGGTGACCGCCGCCGCCCTCTTCGCATACGACCAGCACGAAGAAGGGGGCTGGGGCGGGGCGTACATGGCGATGGGCGTTCCGTACTGGGCCGCCATCATCTACGCGTTGCACAACCTGCCCGAGGTCACCCGTCGTCTCCACGCCACCCGGGACGAACTGACTCGAGTCGCCGTCATCACCGAGCGGCTCCGGCTCGCTCGTGACATCCACGACCTGCTCGGCTTCCATCTGTCGGTCATCAAGCTCAAGATCGAGCTCGCCCTCCGGACCGGGGAGGCCGCTCCGGCCGAGGCTCGCGGCCACCTCGCCCAGGTGCGGCGCAGCGCCGAACAAGCGCTCGCCGAACTCCGCACACTCACCACCGCACTGGACAACGTCACGTGCCGCGACGAACTCTCCGCCGCACGCGCCATCCTCGAAGCCGGCGGCGCATCCGTCACCGTCAGGTACGACGCCGACCGGCTCCCTCGCGAGGTGGACAGCCTGATGGGGATCATCGTGCGGGAGGCGGCGACCAACATCATCCGGCACGCCAGGCCAGAGATCTGTACGTTCGAGATCACGGCTGCCGAGGGCGAAGTACAGGTGCAGATCACCAATGACGGCGCGGACCGCCCGCACCCGCAGGCAGACCACAGCCCGGCCGCCGGCCTGGCCAACCTCCGCGAGCGGACCGAAGCCCTCGGCGGACGTTTCACAGCCTTCACCGATCACGACACGTTCACCCTCACCGCGTCGCTCCCCATCGAGGCCGCTCCGGTGCCGCCGACGGCACCACGTGGAAGTGCAAAGTGCACGGCGAACGATGCAGCGGTCACTGTCCGCGAACCTGGTCGACTGCCAACGTAGGGGAATGAGCAGTCACCAGCCCGTGCGGGCCGGTTCAGCCGAGACGGCAGGGGGCACCACCATGGTTTTCGAACCCACCGCGATCCAGAAAATCAGCGTCCGAGACGTACCCGAGTGGATGCAGGTCGGTGACCACCAGGCGTATGTCGGCTACATCGCGGATGAAGAGGAGGGTTCCAACCTCGGGTTGGCCTATCTCCGCTTCCGCGAAGGAGTGCGGTTCGACTTCCTGTGGGCGTACGACGAGGTCGCCGTCGTGACCAGGGGAAGTCTGACCGTACGCGTCGGGGGCGAAGTCGTGACGGCGGGAGTCGGAGAGTCGCTCCATATGCCGGCCGGTGTCCGCGGTGCCTTCGACATCCGCGAGGACGTGGAGGCGTTCTGCGTGCACTATCCGACCGACGGCAGAGCCGGTCGTGAGTGGCGGGGGCCGGAGCGTCTGCCCGCCGAGGAAGAGATCCGCCCGGTCTCGATCGACGAAGTCTGGACCTGATGGCCAGGGCTTCGTCGACCATCGCGTCATCGAGGCACGACAGCGTGAAAGGGCAGCGGGGATGAGCACAGCGATGGATCCGGGTCCACTGAGGCGGGCACTGGGTCGCGTCCGCAACGCTGTCCACCCGAATGTCACGGTGACGCCGCCGCCGGAAGGAGTGCACGTCGAATACGACGTTCCCGTACCGGTGCGTGACGGCGCCATCCTGCGGGTCGACGTCTACCGGCCACCCGGCAGCAGCGCGTCTCCCGTCATCATGTCCGCACATCCGTACGGGAAGCAGTACCGGCCCAAGCAGACCCGCCGAGGGTACCGGCCATTCCCCAACCTGCGGATCCTGCCGCAGTCACAGCCGATCTCCTTCTCGGCGTGGACCGGCTGGGAGGCGCCGGACCCGGCCTACTGGGTACCGCGCGGCTACGCCGTGGTCAACGCCGACCTGCGCGGATGGGGAACATCGGAGGGCACCGGAACGCTGCTCGGCGCCGACGAGGGCGAGGACTACCACGACCTGATCGAGTGGGTCGCCGCCCAACCCTGGTCCACCGGTCGGGTCGGCCTCAACGGCGTTTCCTACCTGGCGCTCTCCCAGTGGGCCGCAGCCGCGACGCGCCCACCGCATCTGGCCGCGATCTGCCCCTGGGAGGGCTTCACCGACTTCTACCGGGATGTCGCCAGACCGGGCGGGGTCCGCGAGAACGGCATGATGATCGTGTGGACCAAGGGCACCGCCCGCACCCGGCCCGACAGCTCCGTCGACCTGAGGCGGCAGCAGATCGCCAGACCGCTGCACGACGACTGGTGGGCTGAGCGTGACCGCGAGATCGAGAAGATCGACGTCCCGGCCCTGGTCTGCGCCAGCTTCTCCGACCACGGCCTGCACACCCGCGGCTCGTTCGAGGGGTTCCGGCGGATTGCCTCACGCCAGAAGTGGCTGTACACCCACCGCGCTCCGAAGTGGTCGGCCTTCTACGGCGACGACGCTCTCGCCGAACAGACCCGGTTCTTCGATCACTTCCTCAAGGGCGAGGAGAACGGCCAGGACGCGTTGCCCCCGGTCCGGCTGGAGGTGCGCGAGGACGCCGACACGGTGACATCGGTCCGGCGCGAGCGGCACTGGCCGCCGGACGGCACCACGTGGCAGCGGTGGCATCTGCAGCGGGACGGCGGCTTCAGCGACCGGCCCGGCCCGTCCCCCGCCACGTCGTCGTTCCGCACCCGCCGCGGAAGTCTCGTCCACCGCCACCGGTTCCAGACGGACACCGAGATCATCGGTCCGATGCGGCTCCGGCTCGCCGTCGAGGTCGAGGGCGGCGACGTCAACGTCTTCGCCGGCGTCCGCAAGCTCCACGGCGGCCGGCCCGTCGCCTTCGAGTCCGCCTACGGTTTCCGCGGCTCCCTGGTGACGAGCGGGATGCGCAAGGCGTCCCACCACATTCTCGACGCCGACGGACGACCGCGCGACGACGTCGCGGAACCGCTCCAGCCCGGCCAGATCGTTCAGCTGGAGATCGAGCTGTTGCCGTCCGCGACCCTGTTCAAGGCCGGTGAAGACCTCGAACTGGAGATCCAGGGCCGGTGGTTCCACGCCCGGAACCCGTTCACCGGGCAGTTTCCCGCCTACTACGAGAAGAGCCCGCGCGGGACATGCACCGTGCACCTCGGGCCGGGCCACGACACCTACCTCGAAGTTCCCGCACAGGCCCAGTAGCCGGACACGGCGAGGCATCGACCGCAAGGAGCGAGCATGCCTAGATCCATCCACCGGACCGGCGACACCCGCCGACGGCCGCTCTCGGATTCGCGCCCCGACGATCCGCCGATCGTCGCGGCTCTCCGCTACGGGGTCACCGCGCCCAGCGCGCACAACACC
>NZ_SMKK01000189.1 GCF_004348425.1 Actinomadura sp. 7K507 | reverse complement strand
GCCGAGTTCGGTCCCGGCGCTGACGACCGGCCCGCCCTGCCCGCCGCCCGACACCTCGGCGCCGGTCTTGAGCTTCACTCCGGCGCTTCCCGCCGACGAACGGGCCTTGGCCTCGACCTCGGCGCCGGCGGCGGCCTTGCCGTTCTTCAGGGACACGCTCGCACCGGTCTTCACCCGGAGGCCCGCTTCGCCCTCGGACGTCTTCACGCCCGCGCCGAGATCGAGGCCCGCGGTGGTGGTCCTGGTGCGCTCGTCATGGTCGAGCGTGGCGCCCAAGCGAAGGTCGAGCGTGGGGCCCTGCCCTTGCTTGGCGGGCCCTTGCTTGGCGGGCCCGTTCTTGCTGGACCCGTGCTTGGCGGGCTTGCGCTTGGCGGGCTTGCGCTTGTCGGATTCCTGCCCGGCGGCCTTGGACTCGGCGAGCTTGGTCTTGACAGGGGGCGGGGAGGTCTCGGCGTGCGATACGCCGCTCATGGCGGCGATGCCGAGCACCGTCGCGCCGGCCGTCACCGCCAGTCTCCTACCGTGATGCACGAGTTCTCCTGAGGGGATCGGGTTGCACAACCTGCGAGCACGTTTACACGACCAGTAGTTACTGTGAACGGGATCCGGATCATTTGGTCGGGGATTCACAAGAGAGCGCTGCGTGCGTTGTGTAGTTTTCGGTTTGCCGTCCGTTGACCGGACGGTCATGTGGCCGGGTGGACGCCGTCCTCACCGTGCGCGTGCGCATGCGCGCCGCACCGCCGGGATACTGGGGAGATGACCAGGGTCATCGCGGGGAGCGCGGGAGGACGGCGGCTGGCCGTACCGGCGGGACGGGACACCAGGCCGACCAGCGACCGCGCGAGGGAGGGCCTGTTCTCCACGGTCCTCGCCCTCCTCGGCCCCCTGGACGGGCTGCGCGTCGCCGACCTGTACGCGGGCTCCGGGGCGGTCGGTCTCGAGGCGCTCTCCCGGGGCGCCGCGCACGCGCTGCTCGTCGAGTCGCATCCGCGCGCGATGAAGGTGGTCCGGCAGAACGCCGAGGCTCTCGGGCTGCCCGGGGCCGTCTCGCGCGCGGACAGGGTGGAGCGGCTCGTCCGCACGCCGCCGGACGAGCCGTACGACCTGATCTTCGCGGATCCGCCGTACACGGTGCCGGACGCGTCCGTCACCACCCTGCTGGAGGGCCTGCGCGACCAGCGGTGGACCTCCCAGGACGCGCTGGTCGTCGTGGAACGCGCCGCGCGCGGCCCGGCGCTGAGGTGGCCGGACGGCTTCGAGGCCGAGCGGGACCGGCGCTACGGGGAGGCGGTGTTCTGGTACGGGCGCGCCACCGGCCGTTGACATGAAGAACTTCGGGTAAAAGCATCGGCATGAAGCCCGGGACCGACCGCGCGCTGGCACGAACCTGGGTCATCACGCTCGTGATGGTCGTCGCGCTCATGGCGAACATCACCTACGTGCAGGGATTCGAGGCGCAGGAGCTTCGAGACGATTCCGACAACGCCCGCCGGCTCGACGACCGCTTCAAGATCGACCGGGGGCCCATCGTGGCGGACGGCGAGCGCCTCGCCTGGTCGGAGAAGACCGACGATGACCGCTACCGGCGCCGCTACCGGGACGGCCCGGTCTTCGCGCCGGTGACCGGCTACTTCTCCGTGTACTCCCAGACCGGCCTGGAGGAGGCCGCGAACCACTTCCTGGACGGGACCGACGACCGCCTCGCCACGTCCAATCTCATCGACAAGATCATCGGCAAGCACGTTCCCGGCGGGACCGTCGAGGCCACCATCGACGTCGGCGCCCAGCGCGCCGCCTACGAGGCGCTCGCGGGCGCCGGCGTGCGGCGGGCCGCGGCCGTCGCCATCGACGCCGACTCGGGCGCCGTCCTGGTGATGGCGTCCACGCCCTCCTACGACCCGAACGAGGTGTCCACCCTCGACGGGGAGGCCGCGACCGCGGCGTTCGGCCGGCTCAACGACCAGCCGCTCAAGCCGCTGCTCAACAAGGCCACCAAGGAGCTGTTCCCGCCGGGATCGACGTTCAAGGCCGTGGTCGCGGCCGCCGCGCTGGAGGCCGGAGCGACCGCGGATGCCCGGGTCAAGGCGGGGCGCAGCTACCGGCCGCCGGGGGCCGGGCAGGCGATCAACAACGACGCGGGCGACATCGGGGGCTCGTGCGACCTGGGCCGGATCCCGCTCATCGAGGCGTTCGCGCAGTCCTGCAACACCACGTTCGCCTACATGGGCGCGGAGGAGCCCGGCAACGACGCCGTCCTCCAGAAGGCCGCCGATTTCGGGTTCGGTGACCGGATCGAGTACGCCGACGGCGTGCTGAGCGCCGCCAGTTCGTTCCCGGAGACCGGTGAAGCGGCGCTGAGCGCGCTCGCCTCCATCGGTCAGGGCAGCACGGTCGCGACTCCGCTTCAGATGGCCATGGTCGCCGCCGGAGTCCTCAACGAGGGGGTGGTGATGCGGCCGCATCTCATCGACAGGCTGCGCGCCCCGGGAGGCAGGACGGTGGACGACATCTCACCCGGCCGGATGTCCCGGGCGCTGAGTTCGGAGCAGGCGGAGCAGATGCGGAACATGATGGAGGCCGTCGTCGAGAGGGGCACCGGGAAGTCGCTGAAGGGCACGTCCGTCCTCGGCGGCAAGACGGGGACCGCGGACGTCGCGGACGCCCCCTACAACGACCGCTGGTTCATCGGATTCGGCCCGCGCGAGGACCCGGAGTACGCGGTCGCGGTGATGACCGAGGCGTCCGGCTACGGCATCGAGTCCGGCCCCATCGCCGCCAGGATCATCGACGCGCTGGCCGGCTGAGCCCGCCCTGCGGTCCCGCCCTGCGGTCCCGTGCGGCGGTCCGTGCCCGCGCCGTGCGGAGCCCGGGTGAAGGGGGACCGAACGCGATTTGGTACGTTCACGCCGCAGGTCAAAACCGGGACCGAAGGGGTTCGCGCCGTGCGCCGTGTCGTCTGTCCGGGATCGTTCGACCCCGTAACCAACGGGCATCTCGACATCATCAGCCGCGCCTCCCGTCTGTATGACGAGGTGGTCGTCGCCGTGCTGATCAACAAGAACAAGAAGAGCCTGTTCACCGTGGACGAACGCGCCGGCATGATCTCCGAGGTCACCAAGGAGTACGGCAACATCCGCGTGGACACCTTCTACGGGCTCACCGTCGACTACTGCAAGGAGCAGGACATCCCGGTGATCGTCCGCGGGCTCCGGGCCGTCAGCGACTACGAGTACGAGTTGCAGATGGCTCAGATGAACCACCGAATCGCGGGTGTGGAGACGCTTTTCATGGCGACGAACCCCGAATACGCGTTCCTTTCGTCGAGCCTGATGAAAGAGGTCGTGAAGTTCGGTGGCGACATCTCCGGACTCGTCCCCGACATCGTCCACGACCGGCTGGTGGAGCGGCTCAGAGAAGCGTGAGCCTCCCTCCGCCGCGAGGTGGGAGAGCGGTGCCGGAGGCCCGTCCCTGGTGAGGGGGCCGCGAGTTGGGGCAAGCGCCGGTCTTCGGTATCCTGGGACATCGGCCATCACCCGCGGCCGTCATTCCCATGCCTCACGAAAGCAGGAAGCCACTGACACGCCTCGACCCCAACGCCCCACTCGTGCTCGACACACGAGCGCTGAGCAGGCAACCCGGGTCGTCGCGGGAGGAGCGCCTGTCCGTGCCGGCACCGGAGAATTTCGGCGTCGAGATGGTGGGCGTCCCCGAGGGCGCCGCGATCGAGCTGGACATCCGGCTCGAAGCGGTACTCGAAGGGGTGCTCGTCACCGGCACGGCGACGGTCCCCCTCAAGGGGGAGTGCTCCCGCTGCCTCGACCCGATCGCCTCGTCCTTCGAGGCGGACTTCCAGGAACTCTTCGTCTACGACGACACCCGCTCCGGCGGGAACGCCGAGGACGACGAACTCCGCCTAGAGGGCGATCTGATCGACCTCGAACCCGTCCTGCGGGACGCGGTGGTGCTCGCGCTGCCGCTGTCCCCGCTGTGCCGGGAGGACTGTCCGGGCCTGTGCGCGGACTGCGGTGTACGGCTGGCGGACGCCGGACCCGGCCACCGCCACGACGTCGCCGACCCTCGATGGGCGGCGCTGCAGGATCTCACCGGCGACCTGGCGCCGGATCCCCCCCGACGGGGGAACGGGAGCTCAGGCCCCCGTGGTACATCCGACCGACGAGAAGGAAAGCAGGAGGGCTGACGTGGCCGTCCCCAAGCGGAAGAAGTCGCGCAGCAACACGCGGCACCGGCGTGCGCAGTGGAAGGCCACGGCGCCGAACCTGGTCGAGTGCCCGATGTGCCGCGACCACAAGCTGCCCCACACCGCGTGCGCGACGTGCGGCACCTACGACCGGCGGCAGGTCATCGCCCCGTCGGCCTGACTCTTGCGACCCGGGGGCGGATCCGCGCGGAAGGCGCGGCCCGCCCCCTGCGGTGCGCAGGACAGGCACCCCGACCACCCGGCGCGTGACGTCGGCGTGGTGACCGGCGCGGAGACTGCGCCCGGAGCCGTGGTGCACGCCGGGACAACCGACCGGCGCGCACCTCGTCTTCGCGGACCCTCCCGCCGTGCGTCCTCGCCGCCCCGGCCCTTCCGGCCGCGCGCCCACAGACGCGACCGCGCCATGCGCGGTGCACGGCCTCCGAGGAGGGCCTTGTGAGCGGCAAGAAGAGCGACCCCGCGCCGGATCGCGCGGAACTGACCGGCGCGCTCGGCGTCGCCGTCGGCGACGAACTGCTCGAACGCGCACTCACCCACCGTTCCTACGCCTACGAGAACGGCGGGCTCCCCACCAACGAGCGCCTGGAGTTCCTCGGCGACTCGGTGCTGGGCCTCGTCGTCACCGACACCCTCTTCCGGGGCCACCCCGACCTGCCCGAGGGGCAGCTGGCCAAGCTGCGCGCCGCCGTGGTCAACATGCGGGCCCTCGCGGGCGTCGCCCGGGGCCTCGACGTCGGCGGCCACATCCGGCTCGGCCGCGGCGAGGAGGGCACGGGAGGCCGCGACAAGGCGTCGATACTCGCCGACACCCTGGAGGCGCTGATCGGCGCGGTCTACCTCGACCGCGGCCTGGAGGAGGCGTCCGCCCTGGTCCACCGGCTCTTCGACGGGTTGATCGCCCGCTCGGCGGGTCTCGGCGCCGGGCTGGACTGGAAGACCTCGCTGCAGGAGCTCACCGCGGTCGAGGAACTCGGCGTCCCCGAGTACCACGTCGCCGAGAGCGGCCCCGACCACCAGAAGACGTTCCGCGCCTCGGTCCGGGTCGGCGGGACGACGTACGGGGCGGGCGAGGGCCGCAGCAAGAAGGAGGCGGAGCAGAACGCCGCCGAGGCCGCCTGGAACGAGATCCGCCGGATCGTCGTGGAGCGGGAGGCCGCCGAGCAGGCCGAGCAGGTTCGCGCGGCCGGTCAGGAGCAGGCCGGTCAGGAGCAGGCCGGTCAGGAGCAGGCCGGACAGGCGGCCCAGGCCGGTGCCTGAGCTTCCCGAGGTCGAGGTCGTCCGGCGCGGCCTGGACCGCTGGACGGCCGGGCGCACGATCGCGTCCGCCGAGGTGCTGCACCCGCGGTCGGTGCGCCGCCACGAGCCCGGCCCGGCCGACTTCGCCGGACGGCTCGCCGGCCGCACCGTCCGCGCGCCCCGCCGCCGCGGCAAGTACATGTGGCTGCCGCTGACCGCGGGCAAGGACGAGACGCCCGGAGAGGCGCTCCTGGCGCACCTCGGTATGAGCGGCCAGCTGCTCGTCGGCGAACCGGACAGGGAACGCGAGAAGCACCTGCGGGTCCGGATCGGCTTCGACGACGGGGGCCACGACCTGCGCTTCGTCGACCAGCGGACGTTCGGGCATCTCATGGTCGCCGACCTGGTGCCGGACGTGATCGGCGGCTCGGCCGGCCCGGGGCTCGTCCCCGAACCGATCATGCACATCGCCGCCGACCCGCTGGAGGACGCCTTCGACCCCGAGGTGTTCTTCCGCGCCCTGCGCCGCCGCAAGACCGGGATCAAGCGGGCCCTGCTCGACCAGTCGCTGATCAGCGGGGTCGGCAACATCTACGCCGACGAGGCGCTGTGGCGGGCCAGGCTCCACTGGGCGCGGCCCACCGAGACGATGACCCGGGCGGAGGCCGCGCGCGTCCTGGAGGGCGCACAGGACGTCATGGGGGCCGCCCTGGCCGTCGGCGGCACCTCGTTCGACAGCCTCTACGTCAACGTGAACGGCGAGAGCGGCTACTTCGAACGATCGCTGGACGCCTACGGGCGCCGGGACGAGCCCTGCCGCCGCTGCGGCACGCCGATCCGCCGGGACGAGTTCATGAACCGCTCGTCCTACAGCTGCCCCATGTGCCAGCCCCGTCCTCGCCGGGCACGGTACTAGGGCACCGGGAGGCACCGGGCATCGAGATGGGGGACGCGATGGACGAGGAGAACGTGCGGCTCACCGCCTGGGTGCGCGGCCACGTCCAAGGGGTCGGGTTCCGCTGGTGGGTGCGGGCGCGGGCGCTGGAACTCGGCCTCGACGGCACCGCCACCAACCTCGCCGACGGGCGCGTGGAGGTCGTGGCGGAAGGACCGCGCGGGCAGTGCCGCAGACTCCTCGACCTGCTGGACGGCGACGCGCCCGCCGGGCTGCCCGGACGCCCTGGCAAGGTCACGGGCGTGACCGGCCGGTGGAGCGAGCCGCGCGGCCAGGGCCCCGGTTTCCACGAGCGGTGACCGGGTAGGGAGTTCCGGTTTATACCTGCTAAACTAGTAGAGGAAGGTTGTTACCGGCCTGTGATGTGCGGCTTGACCAGGACACCGGCCGGTGCGACTCTAGACGATACGCGCAACGACTTCAGCTGATTCTCGTGCGCGATCCCTGCTGGTTACTCAGCGTGGAGGACCCTTAGTCATGGCGAAGGCTCTACTCGGCCACGTCGGCGGTCCCGACCCCCGGATGGTCGCGGAGATGCGGCGCCTTCAGCAACGCGTACGTGATCTGGAAGCCGAGCTCGTACGGCTTCAGGCAGAGAACGACGCGCTCGCGACGGCGCCGGACGACGATGTGATGTCCCTAGCGGTAAAGGACCGCGAACCCGCGCTGACCTGATCAGCGCCTTCCTTTCAGTGAACTAGGGACGCCGCAACTCGGCGTCCCTGTTTTATGTGCTCCCTGCCGTGTTCACGGCACCGCCCTCCTTCGCGGGCTTGGCCGGGCTCCGGCCCGCCCGCTCGGGCCGCCCGGGATCGATCACTGCGCGTGATGGTCGAAGGACCGGGCCCTGGCGAGTCTGCGGTGTACCCTCGGGGTGATGTACGGGGGATCCGTCAGGAATCGGTCAAACCTTTGTGCGGGTTCTGGCTGTCCGGAATTGGTGGCTTGGCCAGCAGTTGTCGGGATTTGGGGTATCCGGTGGGTCGTGAGCGCCGTGACCCGAATCCCCGCCCTCCGCGCGTCCCGTGCCGACGGTCCAAGCAGCCGGTGTATAACCGACGCGGTGACCTCAGCCGTCCCCGCAACCCCGCGACGACCTGAACCGTCGCGATCGCGTCCGAAGGCAGGTTTCGAGCCTGCGAGAAACCTGATCGCGCAGCGAGCCCCCAGGGCGAGTCGGAGCGATGCAGCGATCGCACCGCAGTGCCCGTTGAAGGAAGGCGCCCCGGCGCCTGACGCCGAGGGCACTGCAATAGGAAGGCCAGCGTGTACTTGAAGAACCTGACGTTGCGCGGCTTCAAGTCCTTCGCGTCGTCCACCACGCTGAAGTTCGAGCCGGGCATCACCGCCGTCGTCGGGCCGAACGGGTCGGGGAAGTCGAACGTCGTCGACGCGCTGGCCTGGGTGATGGGGGAGCAGGGCGCCAAGTCGCTGCGCGGCGGCAAGATGGAGGACGTCATCTTCGCCGGGACCGCCAGCCGGGCGCCGCTCGGCCGGGCGGAGGTCGTGCTGACGATCGACAACTCCGACGGCGCGCTGCCGATCGACTACACCGAGGTCACGATCAGCCGGCTGATGTTCCGTTCGGGCAGCAGCGAGTACGCGATCAACGGCGACTCGTGCCGGCTGCTGGACATCCAGGAGCTGCTGTCGGACTCGGGCATCGGCCGCGAGATGCACGTCATCATCGGGCAGGGGCAGCTCGACCGCGTCCTGCACTCGGGGCCCGAGGGGCGCCGCGCGGTGATCGAGGAGGCCGCGGGCGTCCTGAAGCACCGCAAGCGCAAGGAGAAGGCGCTCCGCAAACTGGACGCGATGCAGGGGAACCTGACCCGCGTCCAGGACCTCACGGGCGAGCTGCGGCGGCAGCTGAAGCCGCTGGGGAAGCAGGCCGAGATCGCGCGCAGGGCCGCCACCATCCAGGCCGATCTGCGCGACGCCAGGCTGCGGCTGCTGGCCGACGACCTGGTCACGCTGCGGACGAAGCTGGAGCAGGAGGCCGCCGACGAGGCCGCGATCCGGGAGCGGCGCACCGAGACGGAGCGGGCGCTGAACGAGGCGCAGGAACGCGAGGGCGTCCTGGAGGCCGAGGAGGCGGAGCAGGCGCCCAAGCTCGCGCAGGTACAGGACACCTGGTTCCGGCTCTCGGCGTTGAAGGAGCGGCTGCGGGGCGTCGCCGACCTGGCGGCCGAGCGGCATCGCAACGCCGCGGAGGCGCGCGAGGAGGAGCGGCGGGGCCGCGATCCCGAGGACATGGAACGCGAGGCCGCCGAGATCCGGGAGCAGGAAGAGATGCTCCGGGAGGCGCTGGACGAGGCGCAGGACGCGCTGTCCGCGGCCGTTGGCGAGCGGTCGGGCGCCGAGGAGGCCCTCGCCTCCGAGGAGCGGCGGCTGCAGGCCGCCGTGCGCGCCGCGGCCGACCGGCGGGAGGAGCTGGCCCGGCTGCGCGGGCGGGTCGAGGCGCTGCGCAGCAAGGCCGCGGCCGGACGGTCGGAGATCGGGCGGCTCGCCGAGGCGCGCGAGGAGGCCGAGCAGCGCGCCGAGTCCGCGCAGGCGGACTTCGAGGCGTTCGAGGGCGAGGTCGTGGAGGACCCGGAACTCGCCGCCGAGCACGAAGTGGCCCAGGAGGCGCTCGCCACGGCGAAGGACGCCGCGGAGTCGGCGCGCGCGGCGGTGGACGGCCCGCGCCGGGCCTTGAAGGAGGCGCGGTCTGCGGTGGGGTCGGCGCGGTCGGCGGACCAGGCCGCGCAGAAGAAGGTCGCGGCCCTGCAGGCCCGGATCGAGGCTCTCGATCTGACGCTGGCCAGTGCCGCCGATGGCGGGGAGGCCCTTCTCGCCGCGGGGGCGGACGGCTCGCTCGACGGCGTTCTGGGGACGGTCGCGTCGCTGCTGAACGTCCGTCCCGGGTACGAGACCGCGATCGCCGCCGCGCTCGGCAACGCGGCCGAGGGCATCGCCGTCGGGTCGGTGGATACGGCCGAGGCCGCGTTGACGCTGCTGCGCTCCCGTGACGCCGGACGTGCCGGGCTGCTCGTCGGCGGGGGAGCGGCCGTGGCGGGTGGAAGGCTTCCCGGGATCGACTACGCGGCCGACGCCGTGACCGTGCCGGACGCCGTGCGTTCCGCGGTCGAGCACCTGCTGCGCGATGTGGCCGTGGTGGACGACGTTGCGTCCGCTGCCGCGCTCGTCCGCAGCGAGCCTTCCCTGCGGGCCGTCACCCGCGATGGGGAGCTTGTCGGTGCGCACTGGGCCCAGGGCGGCGCGGCGGGCGGCGGGCAGAGTCTTCTGCAGATGCGCGCGACGCTGGACGAGGCCACCGAGGATCTCGCCGCGGCCGAGACGGCGGCCGGTGCCGCGGCCGACGAACTCACGGCGTCCACAGAACGCGAGCAGGCCGCGCAGACGGCCGTGGAGGCCGCTGAGGCGGCCGCCACCGAGGCCCAGTCAGGGGTCAACCAGGCGCAGAGCGAGCTTGACCGCGTCCGCGCGCGCTTGCGCGAGCATGACGCGCAGGCCGCCCAGGAGGCCCAGCGCGCCGCGCGGCTGGAGGCCGACGTCCGCGCCGCCCGGGGCGAGACGGAGCGGCTCACCAAGTCACTGGACGCGGCCGGCGAATCCCTGGAGCGCGATACCGAGGCGGCCGAAGAGCTCGCGATGCGGCTCGCCGAATCGGAGGAGGCCGCCGAGGTCGCCGACGAGGCCGGGCACGACACCGATGCCCGCGACGAGCTCAACGCCCGCTGCCAGGAACTCCGCACCGCCGAGATGGAGTCGCGGCTGTCGGTCCGCACCGCCGAGGAACGCGTCCAGGCCATCGCCGGACGCGCCGACGCCCTCGAACGCGGCGCCCGCCGCGAACGCGACGAACGCTCCCGCGCCGCCCAGCGCCGCGCCCGCCGCGAGGAGCAGGCCAAGATCGCCAAGGCTGTCCACAAGGGCGCGAGGACGGCCCTGGAGCGCATCGAGCACTCCCTCGACGCGGCCGTCCGCCGGCGGGAGGCCGCCGAGCAGGCCAAGGCCGCCCGCGAGGCCGAGCTGAAGGTCGTCCGCACCCAGGTCCGCGAACTGTCCGGGACGCTCGAACGCCTGGTCAACGTCGTGCACGGGAACGAGGTCGCCCGTGCCGAGCAGCGGCTCCGGCTGGAGCAGTACGAGCAGCGGGCCCTGGAGGAGTTCGGCCTGGAGGTCGAGTCGCTGGTGTCGGAGTACGGGCCCGACCAGCTCATCCCGCCCGACCCCGACCAGGAGGCGGGCTCGGACGGTGAAGCGGGTACGGCCGCGCAGCCCGTCCCGTACGAGCGTGCCGTCCAGGAGAAGCGGGCCAAGACCGCCGAGCGGCAGCTCAACCAGCTCGGCAAGGTCAACCCGCTCGCGCTGGAGGAGTTCGCCGCGCTGGAGGAACGGCACGCGTTCCTCACCTCGCAGCTGGAAGACCTGAAGAAGACCCAGCGGGAGCTGCTCGGCCTCGTCAAGGAGGTGGACGACCGCGTCCAGGAGGTGTTCGGCACCGCCTACGACGACACCGCCCGCGAGTTCGAGCGGATCTTCGCGCGGCTGTTCCCCGGCGGGGAGGGCAGCCTGTCGCTGACCGAGCCCGGCGACATGCTCACCACGGGCGTCGAGGTCGCGGCCCGGCCGCCCGGCAAGAAGGTCAAGCGGCTGTCGCTGCTGTCGGGCGGCGAGCGGTCCCTGGTCGCCATCGCGTTCCTCGTCGCCGTCTTCAAGGCCCGCCCGTCCCCGTTCTACGTCCTGGACGAGGTCGAGGCCGCGCTGGACGACACCAACACCCAGCGGCTGCTCACCGTGTTCGAGGAGCTGCGCGAGGCGTCCCAGCTGATCGTCATCACCCACCAGAAGCGGACCATGGAAGGCGCGGACGCCCTCTACGGCGTCAGCATGCGCGGCGACGGCGTCACCCAGGTCGTCAGCCAACGGCTCACTTGAATTTCATATAACAGCAATAACAGTCAAGGCCTCCTTGGAGCGTTACAGAGGTCAGTGTTCACATTTCGGACACGAGTTGGATGTGGTCCTCGGTATTTTCGCCGTCCAATAACTGCTTGGTTACGGGCCGTTTGCGCCGGTAACGGGGCGAGGGCGCACCGACCGTGACGCCGTGGCCACGCTGGCGGACTTGTGTGGGTCTTACCAATGCACTACGCATGGGCACCGTGGCTCTCCGGCTTCCCCTCACCGGACAAATACCGTCCGGTACGCAGAGCCCTGGAAGGTGATGTGCGTGGACTCCCAGAAACTCAAGAACAATTTCGCTCTCGTGGGCGCCAACGGCATCGACGTCGCCGAATATTTCTACGCCGACCTTTTCGCGCGTGAACCGCAGCTCAGGTCGATGTTTCCGGTGGCGATGGCCAAGCAGCACGAGGTTCTGCTCGCCGCGCTGTCCCAGATCGTCTCGTCCGTCGACGACACCGACGCGCTCGTACCGTTCCTGCAGGACCTCGGCCGGCGGCACCACGGCTTCGGCGTCCTCGGCGACCACTACGGCCCGGTGGGCGCCAGCCTCCTGGCGACCCTCGCCTACTTCAGCGGCCCCGAATGGAACGACGACCTCGAACGCGACTGGACGGCCGCCTACGGCCTCGTCGCCAAGGTCATGACGGAGGCCGCGGCCGAGCCCGTCTCCTGAGCGGCCCCATCCGATCCGATATGGACGCACAGCGCCTGAAGGACAGCTTCGACCATGTCGCCGAACAAGGTGACGCGGTCGCGCTCTTCTTCTACTCCGACCTCTTCGTCCGCAACCCGCACCTGCGCGACATGTTCCCGATCGGGATGACCGGCCAGCGCGACAAGCTGCTGCGCGCCCTCGGGCACATCGTCTCCCAGGTCGACGACCTGCCCACCCTCGTCCCGTTCCTCCAGCAGCTCGGCCGCGACCACCGCAGGTTCGGCATCGTCGCCGAGCACTACCCGCACGTCGGCGCCAGCCTCCTGGCGACCCTGCGGCACTTCTGCGGCCCGGCCTGGACCGAGGACGTCGAGGGCGACTGGAACGCCGCCTACAGCCTGGTCGCCAAGGTCATGCTGGAGGCCGCCGACGAGAACGCCCTCACCAGTCCCGCCTGGTGGAACGGCCAGGTCATCGCCGTCGAGCGGCGCCGGTTCGACATCAGCGTCCTGCGCGTCCAGCCCGACCGGCCGCTGCCCTACACGCCCGGCCAGTCGGTCGCGCTGGAGGTGCCGTCCCGGCTGCGGCACTGGCGGTACTACTCGATGGCGAACGCCCCACGCCCCGACCACACCGTGGACTTCCACGTCCGGCTGGTGGACGGCGGCCCCGTCAGCCCCGTCCTGGTGCGCGGCACCGAGACCGGCGACCGGGTCCGCATGGGCGCCCCCATCGGCACGCTCACGCTGGACGAGGCGTCCGGACGGGACGTCCTCCTCGTCGCGGGCAGCACCGGCCTGGCCCCGCTCAAGTCGATCCTGGAGCAGATCTCGCGCCGCTCCGTCCCTCCGCGCGTGCACCTGTTCTTCGGCGCCCGCACCACGGACGGCCTGTACGACCTGGAACACCTGACCAAGCTGGCCGGCGAGTTCCGCTGGCTCAGCGTCGTGCCCGCCGTCTCGGACGAGTCCGGCGGCCACGGCTTCTCCGCCCTGCTCCAGTCGGGTCTCCAGGCGGGGCCTCCGGCCGGCGACGGCGACGTCGAACACGGAAACCTGTCGGACGTCGTGGCCAGGCACGGCCCCTGGGACGGTCACGACGCCTACGTGTGCGGGCCGTCCGCGATGGTCGCGCACACGGTCGAGCAGCTCATGCGGCTCGGCGTCCCCCGTGACCGCATCCGGCTGGAAACCTTCGCAGACGCACAGAGGTGAGCGCGTTGAACTCCCCCAACCTTCCCGTCGTCTCCGCGGGCTCGCGGCTGACCCCGGGCGAGCTGCAGTCTGTGGTCTTCGCCCGGGCCGCCCTCGGCCGCCGCGGATACGACGAGGAACAGGTCCGCAACTTCCTGGCGTACGTCGAGCGGGAACTCGTCCAGATCTTCGGCGACAAGGCGGCCCTGGCCGACGAGGTCAACCGGCTGCGCGCCCAGGCGGCCAAGGGCACGCCCGGCGTGATGGCGCCCGAGGACGCCCACTTCCAGGCCGTCCGGATCCTCTCCCAGGCGCAGCAGACCGCCGACCTGTACGTGGCGGACGCCGAACGCTACACGCGCGAACTGGCCCACGAGGCCAGGCTGCACCGGGAGGCGATCCTGTCCGACGCCAAGGGGCGGGCCGAGCACCTCCTCGAGGACGCCCATCGCAAGGCCGCCGCGGTCGCCGACGCGGCCGTCCGCAACGCCGAGCAGGCCGCGCCCCCGCCCGTCGTCCACACGGAGTCCGTGCCGGACGACGAGCGCCGCGCGATGGAGCGCGAGATCGCCTACCTGCGCACCTACAGCGACGTCTACCGCACCCATCTCCGCTCCTACCTGGAGGCCCTCCTCCGCAACGTCGACGACTGGGAGAACTCCGAACGCGCCTCCCTGCCGCGCTAATTGCATTGCCCTTGGCGTCGGGCCCTGGGGGCCCTCCTTCGGCGGGCACTGCGTGCGATCGCTGCATCGCTCCGGCTCGCCCTAGGGGCTCGCTGCGCGATCAGGTTCTCGCAAGCTCGAACCTGCCTTCGGACGCGATCGCGACTGTTGGGGTTGTTGCGGGGTTGTTGTGGTGGCTGGGGTCGGTGGGTGGTGGGTGTTGGTTCCTGGGGTTCGCTGGGTGGTCAGGGTTCTCGCGGGCTCGAAAGCTGGTCGCGGTCGCGACTGTTCAGGTGGCCGGGGGTTGTTGGCGGATGAGGTCAGCGCGTTGTTCTGGTTCGCTCGGCGGGTTCCGGGGGACTGGTCCGTGGGGTAGGGAGTCTCTGGAAAACTGGGGGCGCTATGGAATATCTGATCGTCATCGCCGCGCTGGCCGCCGTCGCACTGATCGTCGGCGGCGTCATGCTGCTGCGGCCCGGTCGCGGTAGGCCGCGTAAGCCCGCTGAGCGTCCCTCGGAACGGGTGGGGGGTGCGACCGAGGCCGATGAGGCGGGGGGCGGCGCCACCACCATCGAGAAGGCGCCGCCGACGGAGGTGCCGCCGCCGCGGCCCACGGTCGAGATCGAGAAGCCGCCGCCCGGCGCGGGACGGCTCGTGCGGCTGCGCGCCCGGCTCGCCCGCTCCCAGAACACCTTCGGCAAGACCCTCCTCGGGCTGCTGTCGCGCGAGACGCTCGACGACGACGCCTGGGAGGAGATCGAGGACACCCTCATCACCGCCGACATGGGCGCCGCCGTGGCCAGGCAGGTCACCGACGACCTGCGGACGCGGGTGCAGGTCCTCGGCACGCGGAGCGTGGACGAGGTGCGCGCGCTGCTCAAGGAGGAGCTCGTCAAGCAGATCGGGCCCGACCTGGAGCGCTCCCTGCGGACCGAGGCGCCCGGCGAGCGCCCCGCCGTGATGATGGTCGTGGGCGTCAACGGCACCGGCAAGACCACCACCTGCGGCAAGCTCGGCCGGGTCCTCGTCGGCGACGGCAGGACCGTGCTCCTCGGCGCCGCCGACACCTTCCGCGCCGCCGCCGCCGACCAGCTGGAGACGTGGGGGAACCGGGTCGGGGCGCAGGTCGTCCGCAAGGAGGAGGGCGCCGACCCCGCCAGCGTCGCGTTCGACGCGGTCAAGCAGGGCATCGACACCAAGGTCGACGTGGTGATCGTCGACACCGCAGGCCGCCTGCACACCAAGACCGGGCTGATGGACGAGCTGGGCAAGGTCAAGCGCGTCGTGGAGAAGCAGGCCACGGTCGACGAGGTCCTGCTCGTCCTGGACGCGACGACCGGGCAGAACGGCATGCAGCAGGCCCGCGTCTTCGCCGAGGTCGTCAACATCACCGGCGTCGTGCTGACCAAGCTGGACGGCACCGCGAAGGGCGGCATCGTCGTCCAGGTGCAGCGCGAGCTGGGCGTCCCGGTCAAGCTGGTCGGGCTGGGGGAGGGGCCGGACGATCTGGCGCCGTTCGAGCCCGAGGCCTTTGTCGACGCCATCCTGGGAGACTGATAAATCGGACTATTAATGCCGAAATATGGCATGTGAGGTTTTGGAAACACCGGTGAAACACACCGGGGTCGGTTTTCACACCGGGGAAACGTAAGAGCCCCTCAGGTGAAACGGCCGAGCCAGAGTCTCTGAGCAGTCACGTTCCCTGGCGAGGAGGGACTCTCTCAGAGATGAACATCGATAGCGGTAACACCGCGTGGATCCTGACGAGCGCGGCGCTCGTCCTGCTGATGACACCGGGCCTGGCCTTCTTCTACGGAGGCATGAGCCGGGCCAAGAGCGTGCTCAACATGATGATGATGAGCTTCGTCAGCATCGCCGTGGTCGGCATGGTGTGGGTCGTCTACGGCTGGTCCCTCGCCTTCACCTCCGGCGGCGGGCTCAGCTCGTTCATCGGCGGGTTCAGCGAATGGGGGCTGGTCGGCCTGGAGACGGCGGCCACCGCCGACGACGGCAGCGGCATCCCGCAGCTGGTGTTCGTGGCCTTCCAGGCGACGTTCGCCATCATCACCGTCGCGCTCATCAGCGGGGCGGTCGCGGACCGTGCCAAATTCGGAGCCTGGGTCGTGTTCACCCTGGCCTGGGTGACGCTCGTGTACTTCCCCATCGCCCACTGGGTCTGGTGGTCGGACGGCGAGGAGGGCGGCAAGGCCGGCTGGATCTTCGAACTCGGCGCCCTCGACTTCGCGGGCGGCACGGTCGTCCACATCAACGCGGGCATCGCGGCACTCGCCCTCGTGCTCGTCCTCGGCAGGCGCAAGGGCTGGCCGAAAGAGCCGATGCGCCCGCACAACCTGCCGTTCGTCCTCCTCGGCGCCGGTCTGCTGTGGTTCGGCTGGTTCGGGTTCAACGCCGGCTCCGCCGGGGCGGCCAACGAGGTCGCGGGCGTCGCGTTCATCAACACGCTCGCCGCGACCTGCGCCGCCGCCTTCGCCTGGATCGTCGTCGAGAAGCTGCGGGACGGCTCGTCCACCACGCTCGGCCTCGCGTCCGGCATCGTCGCCGGCCTGGTCGCCATCACCCCCGCCTGCGCGTTCGTCACCCCGCTCGGCGCCATCGTCATCGGCATCGTCGCCGGCGCGGCCTGCGCCTTCGCGGTCAGCCTCAAGTACAAGCTCGGCTACGACGACGCGCTCGACGTGGTCGGCGTCCACATGGTCGGCGGCATCGTCGGCGCCCTGCTGATCGGCCTGCTGGCCACCACCGCCGTCAACGACGGCGGCGCCGACGGGCTGTTCGCCGGCGGCGGCCTCTCGCTGCTCGGCAAGCAGGCGGTGGCCGTCCTGGCGACCCTCGCCTACTCGTTCGTGGTGACCTACGTGATCGCCAAGCTCATCGACCTGGTCATGGGCTTCCGGGTCGCCGAGGACGACGAGGCGGCCGGAATCGACAGCACGGCGCACGCCGAGACCGCCTACGACTTCGGCACCATCCGGGCGGGCACCGGCTCAGGCGCGACCCTGGCCGCGGCCGCCGCGCCCGCCGAGGGCGCGGCGAAGTCCGAGGACACGGCCAAGAAGGTGGAGGCGTAAGGGATGAAGCTCATCACGGCGGTCATCAAGCCGTTCAAACTGGACGAGGTCAAGAAGGCCCTGGAGACCTTCGGGGTCAAGGGCCTGACCGTCAGCGAGGCCAGCGGCTACGGCCGGCAGAAGGGCCACACCGAGGTCTACCGCGGCGCCGAGTACCAGGTCGACCTGGTGCCCAAGCTGCGCGTCGAGGTCCTCGTCGAATCCGAGGACGCCGACGACATCATCGACGTCATCGTCAAGGCGGCCCGCACCGACAAGATCGGCGACGGCAAGGTCTGGGCGGTCCCGGTCGACACCGTCGTCCGCGTCCGCACCGGCGAGACCGGCCCGGAAGCCCTCTAGGCCTCCCGTGTCCCTCGCAACGGCCGATGCGGCCCGTTCCGTCCTCGTGGCGGCGCGGGCCGCTCGCACCGCGGAACTGGACCGCTGGCTTGGGTCGCTCCTCACGGACGGCCAAGTCCCCGAGGACGTGGCGCTCGTCGCGGTCGGCAGCCACGCCCGCCGCGAACTGACGCCCGGCGGCGACCTCGACCTCGTCCTGCTGCACCGCGGCCGGGCCGACGTCGCCGGGATCGCCGACCGGATCTGGTACCCGGTCTGGGACTCGGGACTGCGCCTCGACCACTCGGTCCGGACCGTCCACGAGGCCCGGACGGTGGCGCGCGGCGACATGAAGGCGGCACTCGGGCTGCTGTCCGCACGCCGGATCGCGGGCGACCGCGCGCTCGCTGACGAGCTGCGCGCCGCCGTCCTCGCCGACTGGCGGGCCGACGCCCCGGCCCGGCTGGGCGAACTGTCTTCGATGTGCCGCGAACGCTGGGACACCCAGGGCGAACTGGCCTTCCTCCTGGAACCCGACCTCAAGGAGGCGCGCGGCGGGCTCCGCGATGTGCACGTCATGCACGCCGTCGCCGCGTCCTGGGTGGCGTCCGCGCCCGGCGGGCGGGTCCGGGAGGCCCATGACCTGCTGCTCGACATCCGGCACGCGCTGCACGACGTCACGGGACGGTCCACCGACCGTCTCGTCCTGCAGGAGCAGGAGGCGGTCGCCCGCGCACTCGGGCTGCTGGACGCGGACGTCCTGCAGCGCTCGATCGCGGAGGCGGCCCGCGCGATCACCTACGCCGCCTCGCATCTGTGGCGCCGCGTGGACCGTTTCACCACGTCCCGCGCCCGGCGCCCCGCCGCCCCGTCCGCTTCCGCCTCTCCCGGCGCGGACCGGCGGGGCGTGGAGCGGCGCCCGGTCGGGGACGGCGCCGTCGAACACGAGGGCGAGGTCGTCCTGGCGCGGAACGCCGACCTGAACGACCCCGCGCTCGTCCTCCGCGTCGCCGCGGCCGCCGCCCAGGCCGGCCTGCCGCTGGCCCCCGCCACCGTCGACCGGCTCGCCGAGCGCGCCGTCCTGCCGCGGCCGCCCTGGTCCGCCGGCGCCCGGGACGCCCTCGTGTCCCTGGTCGGCGCCGGACCCGCCGCCATCGGCGTCTGGGAGGCGCTCGACCAAGCCGGGCTCATCGTCCGGCTGCTGCCCGACTGGGAACGTGTCCGGAACCGGCCGCAGCGCAACCCCGTCCACCGGTTCACCGTGGACCGCCACCTCGTGGAGGCCGCCGCGGGCGCCGCCGCCCTCACCCGCGAGGTCGCCCGGCCCGACCTGCTCCTCGTCGGCGCCCTCCTGCACGACATCGGCAAGGGCTGGCCCGGCGACCACTCCACCACCGGCGCCGTCGTCGCCCGCGACATCGGCGCCCGCCTCGGATTCACCGAGGACGACGTCCGCGTCCTGGAGACGCTCGTCCGCCACCACCTGCTGCTTCCCGAGACGGCGACCCGCCGCGACATCGACGACCCGGTGACCGTCCAGACCGTCACCGCCGCCGTCTCCGGGGTGCCCGGCCGCGAACGCGAGATCATCGACCTCCTCGCCGCCCTCGCGATCGCCGACGGCAACGCCACCGGCCCCGCCGCCTGGGGCGCCTGGAAAGCCGGACTCGTCGCCGAACTCGCCCGCCGCGCCGCCGCCGCGCTGGCCGGCGGGACACCCCCGCCC
>NZ_SMKK01000188.1 GCF_004348425.1 Actinomadura sp. 7K507 | reverse complement strand
GTGCTGGGTGGGGTTGGTGGTGGGTGGGGGCTGGAGGACGGTCGTCGCCGGTCGGTTCGTCGAGGCCGTTCTCGTATAGGCGGGCCAGCTTGGGGGCCTGCTCGGCGATGGCGTAATGGCCGACGACCGGCGGGACCGGCGTCCGCTCGCGTGGCCCGCGCACGAGGCGTTCGATCTCCGCGCTCCAGGTCCGCGCGTCGGTCGGCAGCCGCCGGGCGTGCGGCGCCTCGCCGGGCGGGCGGTCGTCGAGGGCCGGGCAGGTCGTGTACAGGACGGGGAGCCCGGCGGCCAGTGCCTCCAGCACGCCGAGACCGAACGACTCCTGGACGGACGGGGCGGCGAGGACGTCCATCGCCGCGAGGGCGCCCGCGACGTCCGACGTCCCGCCGGCGAAGATCACCCGGCCGGAGGCGCCGAGGTCGCGGGTGAGCCGTTCGAGCGTCCCCCGCTCCGGGCCGGCGCCGACGAGCAGCAGCCGGACGCCGTCCAGCCGCGCGACCGCCTCGATCAGCAGGTCGAACCGCTTGGTGGGGACGAGCCGCCCGACGGCGCCGACGATCGGCTCGTCCGGGAGGATGCCGAGCCGCCGCCGCGTCGCGGCGCGCCGCGCGGCGTCGAACGCGAACGCGGCGGCGTCGACGCCGTTCGGGATCATGACGATCCGGCCGGGCCGTACGCCCCAGCCGCGCAGGCGGGCCGCCACGGTCGGCGACACCGCGACCGTCGCCGACCCGAGCCGCTCGGTGGCCCGGTACAGCTCCCGGACGCCGCGCGTCGTGGCGCGTCCCTCGATGTGGCCGTCGCCCAGCGAGTGCTCGGTGGCGATGACGCGGGGCGTCCCGGCCATGCGGGCGGCGATGCGGCCGTACACGCACGCTCGGTACAGGTGGGTGTGGACGACGTCGTACCGTCCCCGGCGGATCAGCCGCGCGAGCCGGGGCAGCGCCGCGACGTCCCGGTTGCCGCTCATGCCGATCTCGTGGACGGGGATGCCCGCGCCTCGGATCTGCGCGCCCAGGGTCCCGGTCCTAGTGAGCGTCGCCACCTCGCAGGACACGGCGGGCAGGTGGCGCAGCAGAAGGGCGAGCTGGCGTTCCGCGCCGCCGTGCTCCAGCCCGGTGATGACGTGCAGGACCCGGGTCACACCCGGCTCCGGCGGCGCAGTTCGTGCCGGAGGAGCTTGGCCCGCATCCGCAGCGGCCCGTCGCGGTCGCCGATGTAGGCGCGGGGCATCGCGTGGCGTGACGGCTCGTCCGGCTTGATGTGGCACGCGTAGTCGTAGCCTGCGGCGCGCACCGCCTCGACCTCCCGGGACGTCGCGTGCCCGTAGGGGTAGGCGAAGCCGGTGACGGGCCCTTCGATGATCTCCTCCAGGCCGGCGCGGCTCTCCTCCAGCTCCTCGCGCAGCTCGGTGTCGTCGGTTCCGGGCAGCGAGACGTGGTGCCTGCCGTGCGAGCCGATCTCGATGCCGGCGTCCGCGACGGTGCGGATCTGGTCGTCGGTCATGAGGGGTTTGCGGGGGCCGTCGTCCCACGCGTTGTAGGTGCCGGTCCGTCCGGACACGATGAACGCCGTCGCGCCGAACCCGTACCGCAGCAGCACCGGGACGGCCCGGGTCGCGAAGTCGGCGTACCCGTCGTCGAACGTGAGCCCGACGAGGCCGCGCGCCCGTCCGTCGGCGTGCGCGTCGAGCAGCTCGGCCATGCCGGCGCCGCGCAGGCCTCGCGCCCGCAGCCACGCCATCTGGCGCTCGAACCGCGCCGGCGACACCGTCACCAGGTGCGGGTCCTCATGGAAGTGGTCGACCGAGTGGTACATCAGCACCAGCGGCGCCGGCCGGGTCTCCTCCGCCGGGCGGGGCCCGGTCGCCGGGCCTGGTTCCGCCGGTTCGGTCAGGTGTGTCGGTTCGGTCGGCTGGCTCACTGATCTCCCCCGATTCGGTACGGCCGCGGCGGCCGAGCGTGCGGAGCGGCCCCACGGCGATCCATGAAGCGACCCACGAAGCCATGGGGCCGGGTCCCGCCAGGACGGTCAGGACGGCGAAGGCCGCGGCGGTCACGGCACCGCCGGCGGCGAGCTGGACGATCGCGGGCGTCCCGGCGCCGAGCGCCGCCGCGGCGACGAGCCCGGCCGCGCAGGCCCCGGCCGCGGCGAGGACGAGCCGGAACACATCCGTGGCGATCCGCCGCAGCGAGACCGGCGCGACGCCCGGCCGCAGCCCGGCCAGCAGCAGGACGGCGGCGAGCGTGATCCCGGTGGCGTTCGCGGCGGCCAGGGCGAGCGTCCCGGCCGACACGGCGAACGCGCCCCCGATCGCGGCGGTGACGGCGAGGCCCACGGCGAGGACGCCGGCGGGACGCCACGTCGGCCGCTTCTGCGCGAAGAACGCGCGGGCGGCCAGGCCGACCGCCGACTGCCCCCACAGTCCGAGGGCGTAGACGCGCAGGATGGACGCGGTGCTCCGCGTGTCGTCCTCGGTGAACTCGCCGTGCTCGAACAGCACCTTGATGACGGCGGGCGCGAACGCGACGAGGAACGCCGTCGCCGCCAGCACCATCGCGCTCGCGACGGCGAGGTCCTGCTGGATGCGGCGGGCGACCTGCGCGGTGTCCCCGTCCGCCGACGCGCGGGCGAGCCTCGGGAACGTCACCGTCACGATCAGCAGCGAGAGCACCATCGGCACTTGCGCGACCTTCTGCGCGTAGTTGAGGTGCGAGATCGACCCGGCGGCCAGTTCGGAGCCGAAGAACCGCTCGACGAACACCTGCGCCTGCCGCGTCACGGTGTAGACGACGATCGGCGCGACGGCCGCCACACCGATCCGCAGGTCGAGGTCCTGGCCGCGCGGGGCGGGGGCCTCGCGGAGGCAGCGCAGGAAGGCGGGCGCCTGGACGGCGACCATCAGGACGCTGCCGCAGGCGACCCCGATCGCGGCGCTGGTGATGCCGACGGCCCCCGAGAAGCCCGCGATGAGCGCGAGGATGCCGACGTTGTAGGCGAGGTAGATGGCGGCCGGCGGCCCGAACCTGTGGTGGGCGCGCAGCGTCGCGCTCATGAATCCCGCGACGCCGAACGTCACGACGGTGATCGCCGTCAGCCGGACGCACTGGACGGCCGGGCCGGTCTCGGTGAGGCCGGGCGCGAGGACGTCCACCACGAGGGGCGCGGCGACGACGAGGGTGAGCGTGGCCGCCGAGAGTCCGAGGACGATCCGGGGCAGGGCCGTCGCCACCAGCGGGCGCGGGCCGTCGCCCCGCGCGAGGAGCTGCGTGACGACGGGGACCATGAGCAGGGCCATGGCGTCCTCGATGAGCAGCGGCGAGACGGTCTCGGGGATCGTCCACGCGACGAGGAACGCGTCCGTGCCGGCGCTCGCCCCGAACAGGTGCGCCATGACCAGGTCGCGGACGAACCCGAGCCCGGTGCCGGCGCCGATCAGCACGCCGGACAGCACGGCGGCCCGCCCGACCGAGGTCATGCGCGTGCCCTCCCCGGCGCGCCTTTCGCGGGCGCGAAGTCCCCGAACGCGCGGGCCGCCACGACCCCGAGGACGATCGCGATGAATGCGCAGGTCGGCCCGCCCAGGTCCGCGTACAGGAAGTTGACCAGCAGGAACGCCGTCAGCGCGACGCTCGCGAGCCAGAACGGGTCGCCCGCGTCGCGGCGCGTCCACAGCCCGGCGACGATCACGGCGAGCAGCGCCACGAGCGCGGCGAGCCCGGCCACGCCCTGCTCGGACAGGAACAGCAGGTACTCGTTGTGCGGCGACAGGAGCGGCTGCCGGACGTACCCGTTGACGGGGTCGGCGGTCTCGCTGCCCGACGACAGTTCGATCCCGGCGTAGGTGTCGCGGTAGGCGGGGAAGTTCTTCACGCCGACGCCGGTGACGGGATGGTCCTGCCAGATCCGCACGGCGGCGCCCCACAGGTTGTACCGGTCCTCGACGGACCGGTCGGGGTCGCTGATCGACCCGGCCATCGACTTGCCCCGCTCGACGACGGCCTGCGACCCGCCGCCCATCCCGGCAAGCGTCACGAGCACGAGCGCGGCGCAGCAGATCAGGACCTTCACCGCCGTCCACCGGTTGAAGATCACCAGGGTGAGGACGGCGGCGGCGCCGAGCGCGAGCCACGTCCCGCGGCTGAGGGCGAGCGCGAGCGCGACGGCCAGCACGCCGAGCCCGGCGAGCGCGGCGGGGACGGCGGCGATCCCGCGTCCGGGGGCCTTCAGCGCGAACGCGGTCAGCACCAGGAACGCGATCCCGACCACGATGGACATCGCCATCACGTCGACCGCTCCGAACGTCCCGACCGCGCGCATGTTGTGCTCGCCCATCGACGCGCCGTTCCCGGTGGCCGACTGCCAGATCCCGTACACGGCCTCCCCGAGCCCGAGCGCGAGCACCGACGAGCAGACGATCGCGAGGTCGCGGCGGTCCCTGACGAGCAGGACGACCGCCAGCGGCACCAGCACGAAGATCTGGAGGCTCCGCACGAATCCCGGCAGGCTGGACGCGACATCGGTCGAGCACACCGTGCTGACCCCGAGCGCCGCGATCAGCGGCCCGAACGCCGCGAGCGCCGCCCGCGGCATCTCGACCCGCCGCGTGACCAGCAGCGACGCCGCGACGACCACCAGCAGGACGCTGGCGATGTCCCCGGCGGTGACCTGCACGCCAGGCCCGAACGCCTCCGCCCCGGGCGGGATGCCGACACTCAGAACGGCCCCGGCCACCAGCCAGCTGGGCCGCCTGGGAACCCTTCTGACCGCCTTGGCCAGCCCGGCCGCCTTGGCCAGGCTGGTCACCTTGACCGCCTTGGGCGAGCGGGGCGTTTCGCCGGTCGAGGCGGCTGGGCCCGCCTCGCTCGTATCGGACGTCGGGGTCACTCCTGGCGCCTCGGCCACCTCGCCCCTTCCGTTCGCCTCCGCCGCTTCGATCACCTCACCCGCCTCGACCGCCTCCCGCGCCCGGGGCACCTCGGGCGCTCTGGCGAGTTCGGGGGGCTTGGAGTAGGTGACGGTGGGGGGTGTGTGGTCGGTCATCCGGCGTCCCTGCACAGCATCGCCCGGACGGTCAGGAGAAGGATTCGCAGGTCGCCCGCGAAGGACCAGTGGTCGATGTAGTGGTTGTCGAGCCTGGCGCGCAGTTCGATGGACGTGTCCCCTCGGAAACCGTGGATCTGGGCCCAGCCCGTCATCCCGACCGGCACGCGGTGGCGGAGCATGTAGCCGGGGCAGGTGCGGGAGAACTGCTCGACGAAATGGGGGCGTTCCGGGCGGGGGCCGACCAGGCTCATGTCCCCGCGGATGACGTTCCACAGTTGCGGGAGTTCGTCCAGGGAGGTCGCTCTGAGGAACCGTCCGACGCGTCCCATGCGGTCGTCGCCCTTGACCGTCCAGCGGGTGTCGGACTCCTGCTCGTCCGCCGGTTTCAGCGTCCGGAACTTCAGCAGCACGAACTCCTCGCCGCCCAGCCCGATCCGCCGCTGCCGGAACAGCACGCCCGGACCGCCCTCCATCCGCACGGCCACCGCGCACAGCGCCAGCACCGGCGACACGAGCAGCAGGATCAGGGAGCCGGCGGCGAGATCGAGCAGCCGCTTGGCGTACCGGGCCGCCGGCTCGCGCAGCCGCCAGTCGACCCGCGCGCACGGCAGCCCGGCCAGGTACTCCCGCCGGGTCGCCGCCACCGGGACCACGTCCGACGGCGGCTGGACGAGCAGCGTCTCGCAGGGGAGCCCGAACGAGATGCGCAGCACGGCGTCCAGATGGCCGGGGTGGACGTCCTCGGCGACCACGAGCAGCGTGTCGATGCCGTGTTCCTCGACGAGCGCGGGCAGGTCCGAGGTCTCCCCGAGCACGGGCGCCGCCACCGCGGGCCCCCCGGGCTCCGTCGCGCCCGCCGCCACCTGCCCGACCGCCGTCAGCCCGAGTTCCCCGCGGTCCCGCAGGATGCAGGCCATGTGCGCGGCCGTCCCGCCCGTCCCGACGATCAGCGCGGGACGCGCCCGCGAGCGGCGGCACCGGTACGTCCGGACCGCCGCGTTCACGAAGGCGCGGACGGCCAGCGACCCCGTCCCGGCCGCACCCGCGATCCACAGCCACGCGGCCGCCGCGCCGAGCGCGGAGCCCGGCAGCAGCACCGCCGCGAGCGCCGCCACGACCAGCGCCCGCAGGACGATCGGCGGCCCGTCGGCCAGCAGCGAGGGGCTGCGACGCATCCGGTAGAGCCCGCCCGAGGCGTTGCACGCGATCAACAGCACGGCCGCCACACCGGGGACGGCGCCGGGCGCGGGCCGCAGGACGGCGACGGCGACAGCGATCACCCAGCCGTCAACCACGGCGAGGCACACCGGATACAGGACGGCCAGGATCCGCGTGCCGGTCGCGCTGCGGCGGCGCGGGACGCCGGGCGCGAGAACGGCCACCGCCTCGCCCGCGGCGAGGTCCGCGGGGGCCGCGCCGGGGTCGATGGAGGGACTCAGCCCCTGGGCTCTCATCGCGCGTCCCTTCACAGACAAGAACTCACCCGGGAGGTGACTTTGCGGGGCCGTCGCGGGCGGCCACGATCCAGGATCGCAGCGCGTCCCGGCGCGGATCGCCGCTTTTAACCGGCCCCTACACAATCTTGGATAGAAGATCAGCACAAGCCGTGTGAGCTGCGAAAACAATTCAAAGAACGAGCACCGGAAGATCAAAGCATGCGCCAATCGGGGCGACGATCACGCGCCTTTCCTTTTCGCCCGATTGGATCGATTTTCGTCCGCCGCGTCCGGGCGGGACCCGCCCGCGCGGCCAAGATGGACCGCCGAAGATCCGAGAATCGCCCACCCGGGCCGAACCTTCGCGGGACGATGGGACGTACACGTGATCGGACGCCGCGCCGACCGGCCGTCCCGCCGGGACGAGGCCGTTCCGCAAGCGATCTTGTTGCCGTCCCGCAGGGGCACGGCACGGCGGGCTGGAGAGGGAGAACGGTGCGAGGTAAGGCCTTGGTGATGACGCTGGTCCTCGGGCTGGTCGCGGCATGCGGCGGCGGGGACGGCGGCGGCGGCGAGAAGACCGCGAAGGGCGGCAACGACGGCACGCCCCAGGTGACGATCGTCCCGGCGAACGGCAGCGGCAAGGCCCGTCCCGACCAGGGCGTGACGGTCACCGCCACGGGCGGCACGCTCGGCCAGGTCTCGGTGAAGCTGAAGGGCGCCGACGTCCCCGGAGCCTTCTCCCCCGACAAGACCCGGTGGCGCTCGAAGTGGACGCTGCGGCCCGGCGGCGGCTACCAGGTGTCGGCCACGGCGACGTCCCCCCAGGGCCAGTCCACCACCGCCACCAGCGCCTTCCGCACCAGCCGCGCCACCGCCGCCACCCGGATCAACAACGTCGTCCCGTCCGAGAACGAGACCGTCGGCACCGGCATGCCGGTCTTCGTCCAGTTCAACAAGACCGTCCCCGAGAAGGCCAAGCCCGCGATCGAGCGCGGCATCGAGATCTCCTCGACCACCCCCACCGAGGGCGCATGGCGCTGGCTCGCCGCCGGCGAGTCGTTCAACGGCCTCCCCTCGGTGGTCTTCCGGCCGAAGCGCCCCTGGAAGCCGCACCAGAAGGTCTCCGTCACCGTCCACTACGCGGGCCTGAAGATCGGCGACAACGTCTTCGGCGACAAGGACGTGACCCGCACCTTCAAGATCGGCGACTCGCACACGCTCAACATCAACGCCAAGACCCACCGCCTCGTCGCCAAGGAGAACGGCCGCACCGTCCGCGACTGGGGCGTCAGCCTCGGCTCCGGCGGCGAGGTCAAGAACGGCGTCGACACCCTGCTCACCACCAGCGGCGTCCACCTCACCATGGACCGCAGCCGCATGGAACGCATGATCTCGCCCGGCAAGAAGAAGGGCGACCCCGGCTACTACGACGAAAAGATCCCGTGGGCGACGCGCATCACCAACAGCGGCGTGTACATCCACCAGAACACGGAAGACCCGACCTGCCTCGGCAAGCGCAACTGCAGCCACGGCTGCATCCGCTCCCCCTCCGCCGACGCCAAGTGGCTCTACCGCTGGTCCTACCGCGGCGACCTCGTCACCATCACCGGCACCAAACGCGAACTGTCCTGGACGAACGGCTGGGCCTACTGGCAACTGCCTTTCCCGAAGTGGGCAAAGGGCAGCGCCCTGGACAAGCCGATAACCACCACCCGCACCTGACCGCCAGCCGGTCGGGGGCCACCGACCCGTCGGAGGGCCGCTGCCCGACCAGGGCGAGTCAGCGCGAACGCAGGGGGCGGGACCCCGAGCGGGGCCATCCTCAGTCACCGCCGAGTGACTATGGGCCGCTACCCTCACAGTGGGCCGTGGGCGGCATCGCCGCCGAACCAGCCCCACCCGCCTGAGCACCGGGCCGACGGGAGTGAGCTGTGGCATCGAAGATCGTCCTGCATATCGGCCTGCAGAAGTCGGGCACCACGTTCCTGCAGCACATGTTGCAGGACAACAGCGAGGCACTCGCCGGGTCGGGCGTGCTGTACCCCGTCCCGAAAGACTGGGACGACGGGAAGCGGAGCGTGGCCAACCACGAGTGGTCGAGCTACGGCCTGCTCGGCACCGAGTTCCCGTGGGTGACGCAGGAGCGCGCGTCCCGGATAGCTCCTTCGTGGGACCTTTTGCTGGACCAGGTCCAGAGCTGGCCCGCCACCGTGCTGCTGTCGGCCGAGGCCCTGTCAGTGGTCCGGCCGGACGCCATTCGCCGCCTCCTGGACTCGCTCGCCGTCGGGGACGTCGAAGTCGTGATCACGGCCCGGAGCCTGGGCCGCTCCCTGCCCTCGCTGTGGCAGCAGCACATCCGCAACGGGCGCAGCACCAGCTTCGAGACCTACCTCGGCCGCCTCGCCGCGCACCGCGACAAGGGCCGGAACCACGTCGAAGCCGACCTCGACGCACACATCTGGCGGGCCTTCACCTTGAGCGGGCTGGTCCAGCGCTGGTCTGACGCAGGAGCGAACCGCGTCTCCGTGGTGACTTCCCCCGGCAAGCCGCCCGAACTCCTCTTGGAGCGTTTCACGCAGGCAGCCCGCCTGCCCGACCTCGTGCACGTCCCCGTCGCGGACCGTGAGGCCCACACCGGCCTCACGGCACCGGAAACGCTGGTGCTCGCTTCCTTGAACGCGGCCTGGCGAGACAACTCACGGTCCCGGCAGAAGGCGGACCGGCTGCGGCAGACCGTCACAGAGCGCTTCCAGGCCCGCGAACGGCGCGGCGGCAAGGTCGTCATTCCGCCCGAATGGCGTTCCCGGGTGGCCGACTGGAGCAGGGCGGATCTCACGACTCTCCAGGCCACGGACGCACGGATCGTCGGCGACATCGGGGACCTCCGCTACGACCCCGACCAGGAGAAGACCGCCCCGCCGACCGCCGAGGAGACCGCACGCGCCGGAGCCGAAGCGGCGCTCGCCCTGGCAGACCCGGCCGTGGCGGACCGCCTCCCGCATGACTCCCTGGTTCGCCGCAGAGCCCGCGGCCTCCGCCGCCTGATGGGCTGAGTTACCACGGGCCCCTGGGACGAACTTGTACGCAAGGGTCCGCTCGCCCTGCACGCGCTCCGCCGGCAGGGCAGGTCGGCGACGAAGCGTTCGACCGGTTGATCAAGCAGTGGCCGCAGCGGCACCGGATCGCTTCCAGGCAGATCGGCTCCGGCCCGGCGGTCAGTCCTGGCCACGCAGCGCCGCCATGGTCTTGGCCAGGCGGCGCTGGCGTGTCTCCTCAGTCTTGGCCGCCGCGATGGGCTCCCCGTGCGCGCGCTGCTTGCTGTAGGAGAGCTTGTCCCATGCCTCGGCGGCCACCGGGTCGGCGGCCAGGGCCTCCGCCAGCACCGGGTGGGGTTCGAACACGCGTGGCGCATCGTCCAGTTCCAGGGTCACCTCGACCTCGTCCCCGGCACCCCGGCCGGTGGCGGCGCGCGTCTGCGAGTTGAACGAGATGAGAAACCGCCCGCCCATCGACGTGATGGTGTTGCGGTAGGTGTAGCCGCCATCGATCGTCACCGTGACCGGGACGCGCTTGCCCTTCCCGAAGGACAGGACGATCTCTTCCGGGACGACGATGCCGGCGTTCCTGCCGTCGGGCGTCCAGAGCGTGGTACGGAACGTCACCATCTTCTGCCTCCTTGGCGTCAGCGCGTCCTGCACTGAACTCTCTCCAGCCCCGGTGACCGGGGCAACACAATCTTCGACTCCGGTAGCGATGAGTTCTTAAATACTAGACAGTCTAGTTCTGTATCGCCTCTCGGAAGGAACGACCCTGATGACTACCGCACCTACGCCGACCGACACCATGGGACCGACCCGTCCGCTCCTGCTGGCAGGAACGGTCGCCGGCCCGCTGTTCGCCGTCGTCGCCGCGGCCCAGGCCCTGCTGCGCGAGGGATTCGACCCGCTGCGGCACGCGGTCAGCCAGCTCACCCTCGGTCCTGGCGGCTGGGTGCAGTCGGCGAGCTTCGTCCTCACCGGCCTGCTGACGCTCGCCTGCGCCGCCGGGCTGCGCACCGCCCTGCGCGGCGGGCGCGGACGGCTCTGGGGCCCCCTCCTCGTCGGGGTGCAGGGTGCCGGGTTCGTCGCCGCGGCCGCCTTCCCCGCCGACCCGGGCAACGGCTTCCCACCGGGGTCCCCCACCACCGCCACGTTCACCACCACCGGCATGCTGCACCTCACGTGCGCCGGCATCGCGTTCCTCGCGCTCATCGCCGCATGCTTCGTCCTGGCAAGCCGGTTCTCCGCCGACGACGCACGCAACTGGGCGATCATCGGCCGCATCGCGGGGGTGCTCCTGTTCGGCGGCTTCGCCTTCGCGAACACCGGAGCGACCGGCGGCACGCTCGCGATGTTCGTCGGCGCCGTGGCCGCCTGGGGCTGGGTCGGCGCGTCTGCCGCCCGGCTCGCACGATCCCCGGGGTGACCGCACACGAGATCTCTCACCGGGCCGACGGCACCACGCGCCGTCGGCCCGGTAGCCCTGGGAAGATGTCCCCATGGAACTGCGCGAGGGCACGCTGGCGGCGGCCAAGCACCAGGCCATCATGGAGGCGGCAACGACTCTGTTCCTGGACAACGGGTACGAGCGCACCAGCATCGACCAAGTCGCCGCCCTCGCAGCCGTCGGCAAGCAGACGGTGTACAAGCACTTCACCGACAAGAAGAGCCTGTTCACGGAGATCGTCCTCGCCACCACCGACGACGTCGAGGGCATGGTCCGGCTCGTGGCCGAAGTGATGGCCTCCTCCGCGGACATCGAGGACGGCCTCACCACTCTGGCCCAGCAGTTTCTGACCACGCTCATGACACCGCGGCTGATCCGCCTGCGACGCCTGATCATCGCCAGCGCCGGACAGTTCCCCGAACTCGGTCGCGCCTGGTACGAGCGAGGGTTTGAACGGGTGCTGGCCACATTGGCCCAGCAGTTCGCCGAGCTGTCGTCCCGAGGCGTCCTGCGCGTGGCCGAGCCCGCGCGCGCCGCCGAGCACTTCACCGGGATGCTGCTGTGGATCCCTTTGAATCGGGCGATGTTCACCGGTGACGAGACACCGTTCACCCAGAGCGAGCTACACCACCTGACCACGGCCGCAGTGCAGACTTTCCTCGCCGCACACCGCCCGCAAGCCACGACGGCCGCTTAGCTTCCAGGTGGGTCATGCATGCCGGTCTCGATGTCGGGATGGAGTTCGCGGTGCGGGACGGCTTGATGGGCTGCCGGCTTCGGGCGGCGGCGTTGCGGAACGTCCCCAGGCATGCCTTCGTCCCGGCGGTGGCGTGGAGCGGTGAAGGTGACCGGGCCTGATCGAGTGAGTCACCAGGTGGACGGGAACATGCGGTGCTTGAGGAGAAGGTCGACCTGCTCCGCCGCCGCCTTGGCGTCCCCGCAAGGGAAGAGGTAACCGGCCCGCCCCCGCTGGACGTCGTGATAAGCCCAGACCCCGCCAGGGACGGCCCGCACACAGACCACCACCCCGACGTCCTCGGCGACGCCGCTGGCGTACACCCAGAGCAGCGGCCGGGGGAACTCGCGCCCGTACAACTTCACGCACCGCCACCCACGCGCCTTGACCGCCAGCGCGAGCACCTCCAGGTACCGGACGGCGACCCGGCGCCCCAGATACGTCCGCCACCGCAGCGCATACCGCTCCACCCGCCATCCACTCAGCACGCGCACGCCGCCCACACCCACTTCCCGGACGGCTCGGTCCTGCGCACCCCGCAGTCGGACGAGAGCGCTTGGACGAGCGGCAGGCCCCAACCCCCCGTCCCGTCGTCGTACCCGTCGTCGAGCGCACACGCGTCCGGGACCACGTCGTCCAACGTGAGTTCGACGACCGGCCGAACCACCGGCATCTCATCGGACGAGTCCCACACAGCCAGCACGACCGTGCCGGCCTCCCGCGTGAACCTGACCCGAATCTCCCGATCCCGCGTGTTCTGCACCGCATTGGCGACCAGTTCACCAGCGATCAGAAGCACATCCCCAGCGATCTTTTCGAGGCCCCATTCAGCAAGTCGAAACTCCACCAACGTCCGCACGAGCCCCGACGTCGTCCCCGCCGCCAGACAGGAGATGTCCAACTCACCCTCATTCACGGCTTTCACCGCCATTTCACCTGCCCTCCTTTCTTTGCGTTCTCCGGACAAGCGTGACCGCCACGAGTTAATTTCGGAAGGTTCGTGAAGCACATGCAACAGCGGAGGAATGCCGATGAGCCGCGCCGATGCACTGCGCCCCGACTTCTCCCTCTGGCATCTCATAGCCGTTGAGCTGCGCAGACAGCGTCAACTGCGACGCATCTCCGGCGCCGCCCTCGGCGTCATACTGGACTGCGATCGCTCAACCGTTGCACGGTACGAATCGGGCGATGTTCAGCTCCCCATAGCCCGCGCCCGGATCCTGGACCACGAATGGGGCATGCCGGGTTTCTTTGAAAACCTAGTCAAACACGCTAAAAACGCCCAGGACCTCGACTGGTGGGAGACGTTCAAGGAATACGAGCGCCGAGCCAACCTCATCAAGACCTACGAGCCCTCGCTGATCCCCGGACTCCTCCAACGAGAGGGCTACGCACGCGCGGTCTTCACGGCGAGCCGCAGGACGGACGCCGAAGAGGCCGTGGCAGAACGCCTGGCCCGCCAGGAGATCCTCACCCGTCAAGGCCCGTGCAAGCTCATGGCCATCCTCGACACAGCGGCCGTCCTACGCGCCTTCGGGGACGTGGACGTCATGCGCGATCAACTGAGCCACCTTCTCGAGGTCTCCGAGCAGCCGAACGTCTACCTGCGAGTGACCTCCGACCGCCTCATCGGCTACGGCGGCGTCGGAGGCGGTTTCACCGTGATGCAGACCCCCACAGGCGACCTCGGTTTCGCCACCGTCGGCTCCACAGGCCACATCTCGCTCGACCCCATCGATATCCAAGAACAGGCGATAAGGTATGACCAGATCGGTATGTCCTCGCTCACCATCGAGGCATCCCGTGCCTTCATCGCCACAACACTGGACTCGCTCTCATGAATATCAAATGGCGCAAATCCACGCGATCGGAAGATCACGGCAACTGCGTCGAACTGGCCGCGCTCCCCAACGCCATCGCCCTCAGAGACAGCCAGGCCCCGGACGGCGGCCACCTCACCCTCACTCCACACGCCTTCGCCACCCTCGTCCACCGCCTGAAGGAAGACACCCACACTTGGTTCTACGCCCGATGATCGGGGTTGGGAGGTAACCGGCCGGCAAGGCAGTCGCGGGCTGGTGAGTGGCAGGATCGGATCATGAGAACAGCTGGCTTCGCCGCGATCGGCGTGGTGGGCTGGCTATGTGTCATCGTCGGCCACTACTTCCCCTGGCGGGGGTACTACGACTCTGCACCCCTGGCCGTCTCCTTGCTCTTCATCGCCTATGTGGTGGCAATCCTCGCGACCGTGGCCTGGGTGGTGCGGTTCTGGCGGCGCGGCCATCACGCTTGGGCATCGGCCGTGGGCGGCGCGGCGATCGTCCTCGTCGTCACCATCACGCAGGTTCCCTGGAACGGCGTCTTCGGGCGGAGCTGGTATGCAGCCCATCATGCGAAGTTCCAAGCGCTGGCTGATGCCGCCCGTCAGGGAGAACTGCACCCGGACTCCGACGGCTGGGTCCGGGGACGGGACTCCTCGGTCCCGAACTTCGGCCACGGGCTCCAGGACGTCTCCGTCCCCAAAGCACCTGGGCGCGTTCTCATAGCCGGCATGTCGTCGGAAGAGGTATCGGAGAACGTCTACCTCTACATCTACGGTCGGCCGGACGCCGCCCAAATCGACCCTTGCACGCTTACGAAGGCCACCTTCGGCGAGTATTACCGCTGCACCCGGTTGAGCGCCGGCTGGTGGTGGCTCCAACGCGGGTACTGACGCACCGGCGGACGTCACGCTGATGAGGGACGCTCGAACCTTTTCAATTCGGTGTAGCTCCTCCTGAGAGGTGACAGCGGAGCCGGGGCCGCCGACGTGATGCCGGAAGGCCGTGTGCGCCATGCTGGGCCGGTGGAGCTTGAGTCTTACCGGGGCGAGCTGGTCGCGTACTGCTACCGGATGCTGGGCTCGTTCCACGAGGCCGAGGATCTGGCGCAGGAGACGATGCTGCGGGCGTGGAAGGCCCGCGATCGGTACGACAGCACCCGCGCGTCGGTACGAACGTGGCTGTACCGGATCGCCACCAACGCCTGCCTGACCGCGTTGGAGGGGCGTGCGCGGCGGCCGCTGCCGACCGGATTGGGCGCGCCGAGCGATGATCCCGGGGCGCCGCTCACACCGGCGTTGGACATCCCGTGGTTGCAGCCGTTTCCCGATGCGCGGTTCGACCTGGGGATGCGGGCCGACCTGCGGCTCGCGCTGGTGGCCTCGACGCAGGTGCTACCGCCGCGGCAGCGGGCTGTACTCGTGCTCCGCGAGGTGCTGCAGTTCAGCGCCGCCGAGGTCGCCACGCAACTGGAGACCACGGTCACGGCCGTCAACAGCGCCTTGCAGCGGGCCCGCACCGCCCTCGCGGACGTGGGCGATGCGAGCGGAGTGGCCGAGCCGGACGATCCCCAGGCACGCGCGGCGATCCAGCGGTACGCGCGAGCATTCGAGGCAGCGGACGTCCCCGCCCTCGTGCGGCTCCTCACCGACGACGCCATCATGGAGATGCCGCCGGTGCCGTTGTGGTACCGAGGCAGCCGCGACTACGGACTGTTCATGCGCCGGGTGTTCGACATGCACGGTGGGGGCTGGAGAACGAGGCTCCTCAGCGCCAACGGGCAGCCCGCGCTCGCCGCGTACGCACCAGAGCCCGGTGGCGGGCACGGGCTGCACACACTGCAGGTCTTCACGGTTACCGGCGGCCAGATCGCACACAACGTGGTGTTCGCCGATCCGCACGTGCTCGGGGTGTTCGACCTGCCCCAGCAGATTTCTTTCGACGATTTCCGCCGGGCGCGATGAGTCGGGCCGGTGCCGCCGGTACATACCGGCGAGCATCGAACGAAAGGACATCACCGTGAGCGTCATCGTCATTCAGTTCATCACCCTGGACGGGATCGTGTCCGACCCGGACGGGACCGCCGGCACGGCGACCGGCGGCTGGGCGTTCCGGCACGGCCCCGAAGCCGTCGCCGGGGACAAGTTCCAGCTCGGCCGGACCCTCGACAACGGGGTCATGCTGCTGGGGCGGGCGACCTGGCAGCTGTTCTCGCAGATCTGGCCCGGCCGCGACGACCCGTTCGCCGCGCGGATGAACGCCGCGTCGAAGCTGGTCGCCTCCCGCACCCTGACCGACACCTCGGCTTGGGCGAACTCGGAGGTCATCGACGGCGACCTCGTCGACGCCGTCAAACGCGAGGATCGCGATGTGATCGTTCCTGGCAGCCTGAGCGTCGTGCGGGCGCTGATGGCCGAAGATCTGATCGGCGAGTACCGGCTGCTGACCTTCCCCACGATCCTGGGCACCGGCGACAGGCTCTTTCCCGACGGCAGGCCACCCGCCTACCTGGAGTGCCTGACGGTCGAGCAGGCCGGCTCCGCCGTCCTCACCGCATACGGCCGAACCGCAAGGTGACTTGCCGAGGTACCCGGCGTCCGCGACGGCACGACCCGGACGCCGGGTACCTCGTCCTCATGCAGGAGGTCTTCGCCGGGTTGCTGGCGGGTGCCAAGCCGGGCGCACCGTCACGCTGAGAACGACGGTCTGCGGGTGGGAGGCCTGGTCGCACCGGCTCCTCGCAGCCACCTACGCCGAGGCGAAAGACGCGCGGGACCGGCCGATCGCCGAATGGGAGCAGGCTTGCGACCACGCGCTGAAACCCGTCCCGGACTGGGGTGCGCAACAGCGACCGCGCCGAACGCGCCCTGCACGAGATCGAGACGTGCTTCTGGCCGTCCTACAGCATGTGGCTGGCAGGCGGCACGATCGTGAAGATGGCCGTCGTCGGGACGGCCGACCGCTGCCACTGAGTCCGACAAAGAGCGCCGTCCTCGCTCTGTGCAAAAGTATCTGTTGACTGTGTGTAATTACTCATTCACTATCTGGACATAGACACTTCGGGTGCCTGTGACGACGGGAGGGAGCAGGATGGGAAAGCACGAGGATCCGGCGGAGAAGAACGGGCACAAGCCCGATAAACCGATTCCTCCGCCGAACAAGGACGACAAGGGCGACGGAAAGCGCGGGAAATAGCGTGGTGGAGGATGTCGCGGGGCGGCTTGAGGGGCTGGTTGAGCGGCTGTCGGCTTCCGGGTGGCTGACCCGGGAGCGGGTGGCGGCGGCCTTGCGGGACGTCCCTCGGCATGCCTTCGTTCCGGCGGTCGCGTGGAGCGGTGAAGGTGACCGGGTGGATCGGGCCACCGCACCTGAAGGGTGGCTCGACCTGGTTTACCGGGACGACGCGATCATCACGCAACTCGATGACGGGCGGACCGATGTGGCTGCGGGGAGCGGCCGGTTCACCTCGTCTTGCTCGGCGCCGAGCACTGTGGTTTCGCTGCTGGAGCTGCTGGACGCCGAGGTGGGGCATCGGGTGCTGGACGTCGGCACCGGGACCGGCTGGACGGCCGCCTTGCTGTCCCGGATGGTCGGGGTGGAGAACGTGACCAGCGTGGAGGTCGATCCGTTCGTCTCGGCGCAGGCTGCGGAGAACCTGAAGGGCGTCGGGGCGTTCCCTCGTCTGGTCGTGGGGAATGGCGCGGACGGGTGGGAGGAAGGGGCTCTCTTCGATCGGGTGCACGCCACGTGCGGGGTGTCGCGCGTCCCCTATGCGTGGGTTCGGCAGACGCGGCCCGGTGGGGTGATCGTGACCCCGTATGCGCCCGGGTTCGCGTCCAGTCACGAACTGCGGCTGGTGGTCATGCCCGATGGGACGGCAGTGGGCAGGTTCACCGGTTATGCCTCGTACATGATGATGCGGTCGCATCGTCAGCCGCCTTGGCCCGCGTCGGGTGAGGGGGGAACCACGTGCACTACGCCGATCGACCCTCGCACGATCGGCTACGCGCCAGCGGGTGCCGATCTCGCAATGGGGGCATTCCTGCCGGGTGTCAATGCTCAGGGACGCCATGAGGGTGACACGTACGTTCTGCGGTTGTGGTCGGAGCAAGCCTGGGCGACCGCCACCTACCGACCGGGGCAACGCGTCCACGAGGTGCGCACGTCGGGCAGCCTGAACCTGTGGGAGGAGGCCGCCCGAGCCTATTTCTGGTGGGTCGGCCAAGGCAGTCCAGGTCGCGACCGGTTCGGAATCACCGTTGCTTCTGGTGCGGAGGCCGTGTGGCTTGACGCACCGAACAATCTGATCGGTTCCTGAAAGGCAGAACAACTTGGACTGTCCGGAGTGCTTGTCATGATGGGCGGATGCAAGCCTCTGTGGACGAGTCGTGGAACGTCATCGTGGAGTGGCTGCGCCGCAATGCCCCGTCCGAACTCATGTTGACCCGGCCACCGGTAGCCGAGAACGACATTCGCGAAGTGGAACGCGGCGTGGGCACCGTCCTGCCCGAGGATCTGGTCGCCTGGTGGCGGCGGACGGACGGCCAGGGCGGTCACAGCGGTCTGGTGCCGTCGTTCTACACGCCGTATTCGGCACGCGAAGCCCTGGACCGTCGGAAATTGTGGATGACCGCCTGGAACGGGGTGATGGAACAGGACGACCCGGCGCGGTTCGCGGCGGCTGTGGCGCGGGAGGATCAGGCGCCGGCGGGCACCTCCTGCAAGGGGGCCTGGTTGCCGCGTTGGTTACCGATCGCGGGTAGCGGAGGTGGTAACGATCTTTTCGTCGACCTCCGGTCCGGTCCTGCCCATGGCTGCGTTCGGGAGTTCGCCCGCGACGACGGTGCCAGTGACTCGGTGAAATGGGACGGCGTGGCGGCGATGCTCGCCGACGTGGCCGCCGGGCTGGCCCGGGATGTCCCCGTCCATGGGCATCGCGTCTGGGTTGAAGACGACGGCAGATTCACCTGGGACAGCGCCGCAAGCCGCTGGTCGATCGGTGGTCGCGTGCCGGTGGACGTTGGAATGCTGCGGGAGCGGTACGCCGCCTTCGTCGCGGAGGCTCGGATGGGTGATCGTCGCCCCCCGGCTGACGGCTCGTGGCCCGCTGAATGGATCGCCGCGCACGTCGTCCGCAACACCGAACTGCTCCTCGCCACCACCCAGGCCGTGCTCGCCGCCGACCCGGCCGCCGACGTCCGCTACGACAACTCCGATGCGATGGCCCCGGCCACACTCGATCGCTACGCGAGCAGCGGGCTCGCCGCACTCGCGGGGCAGGTGGAACAACTCGGTGCCCGCCTTTGCGAGCTGGTCGAGCCGCTCAACCGAGGGAAGCCGATCGTCGACGTCCGCGTCGTCGACGGGGGCGCCACCGTCCTCGACATGCGGCGGGGCTGGCTTGGAGTGCTCAACGCGCTGAGAGGACGCCAACTGCCGTTGCGCACCCGTCAATTACGCGTACTGCGTTGACCGGCGGAGCAGCGTCGATTCCCCCTCCGGTCGGCGGTCACTCCAGGACGTCGAGGCCGCGCAGTTCAAGCAGGCGGGCGACCAGTTCCGCTCGTTCGTCGGACGGCTCCGGTGGGGGCGGCTCGGGGG
>NZ_SMKK01000187.1 GCF_004348425.1 Actinomadura sp. 7K507 | reverse complement strand
GGTTGGGGGGGCTGTCAGGTCGTCCTGGATGGCGGTGGCTATGCGGGCGGCGAAGACCAGGCCCTCCAGGAGGGAGTTGGACGCAAGGCGGTTCGCGCCGTGGACGCCTGTGCAGGCGGCCTCGCCGCAGGCGTAGAGGCCGGGGACGGACGTGCGGCCGTGCAGGTCCGTGCGGACGCCTCCGCTCGCGTAGTGAGCGGCGGGGACGACCGGGATCGGCTCGGTCACCGGGTCGATGCCGTGGTGCCTGCACGCGGCCAGGATGGTCGGGAACCGGTTCTCCCACATCGCGGCACCGAGGTGCCGGCCGTCCAGCAGCATGTGGGAGGCGCCGGTCTCGCGCATCCGGTTCATGATCCCCTTGGCCACGACATCGCGTGGCGCGAGTTCGGCGAGGTCGTGGCGTCCGATCATGAAACGCTCACCGGCGTGGTCGACGAGGTTGGCACCCTCGCCCCGGACGGCTTCGGAGATCAGCGGCTGCTGGCCTCGCGCGCCGTCGCCGAGCCACAGCACAGTCGGGTGGAACTGGACGAACTCCAGGTCGGCGACCTCTGCGCCGGCGCGCAGCGCGAGCGCGACGCCGTCGCCGGTCGAGACCTCGGGGTTCGTCGTGGCGGAGAACACCTGGCCGAGTCCGCCGGTGGCGAGCACGACGGCGCGGGCCCGGACGGCGCCGACGCCGCCGGGCTGCCCCTCGCCCATGACGTGCAGGGTGATCCCGGCGGCGCGTCCAGCGGAGTCCTTCACCAGGTCGAGGACCAGCGCGTGCTCGATGACCTCGACACCGGAGTCCTTGAGCGCCGCGAGGAGGGCACGGCTGATCTCCGCGCCGGTCGCGTCCCCGCCCGCGTGCGCGATGCGGCGCCGGTGGTGGCCTCCCTCGCGGGTCAGGGCGATGTCGCCGCCGCTGGAGCGGTCGAACGCGGTGCCGAGCTCGACGAGGCCGCGCACGGCGTCCGGCCCTTCGGTGACGAGGGTCCGGACGGCGTCCTCGTGGCACAGTCCGACGCCGGCGGTGAGCGTGTCGGCGAAGTGCTCGCCGGGGGTGTCGTCGGGGGCGAGCGCGGCGGCGATCCCGCCCTGCGCCCAGCGGGTCGATCCCGCGTCCAGGAGTGCCTTGGTGACGAGCAGCACCCGCCCGTGCGGACGGCAGCGCAACGCCGCGACCAGCCCGGCGATACCGGATCCGATGACGACGACGTCGGTGGCGGTGGTCCAACCGGGTTCGGGGGCGTGCAGAACCGAAGGGATCATGAACCCTCCTCGGGATCGGTTCTCGTCATTATGACCCTAACCTCGACAAGACCGGACGCCCGACCCCCGCGTTCCCGACGTGTTGGCGTTACGGGTGGACCAGGTCGCCCCGGGTGGTCTGGGTGCCGGGGACGGGGGCGGCGGGATCGGAGTCCAGGGAGATGATCTTGTTGGAGCGGTCGACGTGCACGACGCGGGGAACGAACTCGCGGGCCTCGGCGTCGCTGAGCTGGGCATAGCTGATGATGATCACCAGGTCGCCGGGCTGCACGAGGCGGGCGGCGGCGCCGTTGATGCCGATGACGCCGGAGCCGCGCTCACCCGCGATCAGGTAGGTCTCCAGGCGGGCGCCGTTGTCGATGTCCACCACCGACACCTGCTCGCCGGGCAGCAGGTCCGCGGCGTCCATCAGGTCCTGGTCGATGGTCAGCGATCCGACATAGTGCAGGTCCGCCTGCGTCACGGTGGCGCGGTGGATCTTGGACTTGAACATCGTCCGGAACATCAGTGCTCCTTGCCGAGGTGGAGGGAAACGTTGTCGATCAGGTGCGTGGCGCCGACCCGGCCGGCGACGGCGAGGACGGCGGGGCCGGTGCGGGGGCCCCGGAGAGTGGTGAACGTCGTGGGGTCGACGAGGACGAGGTAGTCGAGGACGAGCGGCGGGTCCGCGGTCGCGGCCTTGTCGAGGACGGCGTTGGCGGCGCCGACCACGGCCTCGGGCCCTTCGGGGGCGGCGTCCGCCCCGGCGTGGAGGGCACGCGAGAGGGCCGCGGCGGTCTCCCGTTCGGACGCGGAGAGGTAGCGGTTGCGGCTGGAGAGGGCCAGGCCGTCGGGTTCCCGGACGGTCGGGCCGCCGGCGACCCGGACGGGGACGTTCAGGTCGGCGACCATCCGGCGGATCATCGCGAGCTGCTGCGCGTCCTTCTCCCCGAAGATCGCCAGGTCGGGCCGGACGAGGTTGAGCAGCTTCAGCACGACGGTGAGCATCCCGTCGAAATGGCCGGGCCGGGCGGCGCCCTCCACGATCTCGCCCATCGGGCCGGACTTGATCGTGACCTGCGATTCGTCCGGGTACATCACGTCGCGGGCCGGCGCGAACACGAGGTCCACGCCTTCGGCCGCGCACGCTTCGAGGTCGGTGTCGAACGTCCGGGGGTAGCGCTCGAAGTCCTCACCGGGCGCGAACTGGAGGGGGTTGACGAAGATGCTGACCGCCACGGCGTCCGCGCTGCGGCGGGCCTGCCGGATGAGGGAGAGGTGGCCTTCGTGCAGCGCCCCCATCGTCGGGACGAGCGCCAGCGTCCCCCCGATCCGGGACCGGGCCTCGGCGAGTTCCGCCCGCGTCCGCGCTATGACGAGCGTCACGACAGGCCCTTCCGCCCGCTCGCCGGGGCGGGCCGAGGTGCCGAGACGAGGCGAGGTGCCCGCACAAGGCGAGGTGCCTGCACAAGGCGAGACGCCCAGACGAGGCGAGACGCCCAGACGAGGCGAGATGCCCGGACGAGGCGAGACGCCCAGACGAAGCGAGATGCCCGGACGAGGTGGCACGCCCCCACGGCACGCTCGGTGCGTGGAGGGCGGCCGGTCCGGAGGAAGGAGGGGGGTGGCGCCGTGCTCGCAGGACGCATGGTTTTCTCCCGGGTCAATCGGCCAGTGCTTCGAGGAGGCGTTCGGCGTCCTCGGGTCTGAGCATTCCGGCGGCCAGGGCCCGGTCTGCGGTGAGGCGGGCCAGGGCGATGTAGGCGCGGCGGCTCTGCGGGGACACCTTGCCCAGCTCGTCGATGTGATCGGACACGGTGCCGGCGTCGCCGCGGGCGACGGGGCCGGTGAGGCCGTCGATGCCGAGGCGCAGGCCGTTGTCGAGGGAGGCGCCGAGCAGCGGGCCGAGCATCCGGCCCGGCTCCGCGACACCGGCGGCTCTCAGCAGGTCCATCGCCTCGACGACCAGCGTGACCAGGTGGTTCGCGCCGCCCGCGAGGGCCGCGTGGTACAGCGGGCGGGCGTCCTCGGTGATCCAGACGGGCTCGCCGCCCATCTCCAGGACGAGCGCCTCGGCGACCGGGCGCAGCGGCTCGGGCGAGGTGACGCCGAACGAGATGCCGGTGAGGCGGCTCACGTCGTCCGGGCGTCCGGTGAACGTCATGACCGGGTGCAGCGCGAGCGGCAGTGCGCCGGCGCGGGTGAGGGGGGCCAGGACGGCGGTTCCGTACCGTCCGCTGGTGTGCATGATCAGCTTGCCGGTGACGGGGACGCCGGCGGAGACCAGGCCGCCCGCCAGCTCCGGCAGCTCGTCGTCCGGGACGGTCAGCAGCACCAGGTCGGCGGCCGCGACGACCTCCGGCGGCGGTGCGACGCCGGCGCCGGGCAGGCGTTCCTCGACGCGGGACCGCGACCGCTCGGACACGGCGGCCGCGGCGACCACGCGGTGGCCGGCGCGGGTCAGCGCGACGCCGAGCGCCGTGCCGACGCGGCCGGCGCCGACGACGCCGACCGCGAGCCGCGCGGGCCTGTCCTCCGGGCTCTCCTGCCCGTCCCCGGGGGTGTGGGGGGTCGTCCCACCACCGGAGACCGGCCCGTTTCCGGGCGCGGCGGAGGAAGGCGTCACGTGAGGGTCCATCGGTTCGTTCCAGTCCTCAGAGGTACCGGACGCGAAACAGGGTACCCGCGGGCCCGGTCATGCGGTCCGGTGGGTGACGATCGCCACCCCGAGGCTCCATTCAAGTGAAGATTCGTCCTTCTCGTTGGCCCCCACCCAAGTGACGGCCGCCGAGAAGGACAAAACTTCAGTCAGCGGCCAGGGACTCCACGATGGACGTTCGGGCGGCGCGGCGCGCGGGCATCACGGCGGCGATCGTCCCGGCGGCTCCGGCGAGGAGGACGAAGCCGACCACCTGTAGGTAGGGCAGTTCGAACCGGAAGTTCTCGCCCATCGCGTTCGCCGCGGCCCAGCCGAACGCGACCCCGAGCACGACCCCGGTGAACGCGCCGATCACGGCCATGACCAGGGCCTCGACGGACAGCATCCGGCGAAGCTGCCGCTTGGTGAGGCCCAGGGCCCGCAGCAGCGCCGATTCCCTCGTCCGTTCCACGACCGAGAGGGTGAGCGTGTTGGCGATGCCGAACAGCGCGATGACGATCGCCAGGCCGAGCAGCGCGCCGAAGACCATCAGCATCATGTCGATCGCCCCGGTCATCGTCTCCTTGAACTCGGCGGCGGAGACCACCTGCACGGCCGGGTACGGCTGCGCGGCGCCGTCGACCGCCGTGCGGGCCGCGGACGCAGGGACGCCGTCACGGCTCTCGACGAAGAGGGCCGACGGGTCCACGGCGCCGAAGTACCGGGTGAAGTCGGCCTCAGGCACGATGATCCCGCTGAACGGGGAACCCGCGCCGTACACGGCGGCGATCTTCACGGGGACTGCGCCGCGCGGGGTCTGGACCTGGAGGGTCTGCCCTATGTCGTAGCCCGACTGCTCGGCGGTCGTCTTGTCCACCATCGCGGTTCCCGGCTCGCGGGCCGCGGCGAGTGTGCCCTTCTCGAACGACGGATTCACGAGCGTGCCGAACGCGGACGGGGTGATCGCGGAGATCCACGACTCCTCGCCGTCGATCTCGACGTCCTGCTGGCGTTTCTCCACGACCGTGGCGATCTCGGGCCGGTCGCGCAGCGTCCCGGTGAGCGCCTGCGGGACGCGTCCCTCCGTGTCCTGCGTCTCGACCTGGAACTCGACGGGGAACTGCTCCGCCAGCTGGTGGTCCGCGGTGGCCTTGCCGCTGGCCGCGATCACCGCGAACAGGCTCATCAGCCCGACGCCGATGGTCAGCGCGATCGTCGTCGTCGCGGTGCGGCGCGGGGCGCGCTGGGCGTTGGCGACCGCCAGCCGTCCCGGAACGCCGCCGAGCCGCGCCGGGACCGCGCCCGCGAGCCGTCCGAGCGGCCGGACGAGCGCCGGCATCGCCGCGATCACCGCGAGGAAGAACACGCCGCCAGCGAACGCGACCATGTACATCGCGCTCTCGCCCTTCTCCATGACCAGGGAGCCGAGCGCGCCTATGGCCAGGCCCGCGGCGCCGAGGAGCACGGCGATCACCGTGCGCGGCACGCCGAGGCGGAACCGTCCGCCGCCCGGTTCCAGGTCCGAGCGCAGCGCGGCGACGGGCGCCACGCGGGTCGCCGCGCGGGCGGGCATCAGCGCGGACAGGACGGTCACGGCGATGCCGACCGCGAGGCCGACCACGATCGTCCGGACGGTGAGGGTCGGCGCGGCGGCGCCCATGGCGGCGTCCAGGCTGTTCATCGCGACGAGCCCGCCGGCGCCGAGGCCGACCCCGGCGGCGAGGCCGATCAGCGAGCCCACCAGGCCCACCACCGCGGACTCGGCCAGCACGCCCCCGAACACCTGCCGGCGGGTCGCGCCGACGCAGCGCAGCAGCGCCATCTCCCGCATCCGCTGCGCGATCAGGATCGAGAACGTGTTGTAGATGACCAGGGCGGACACCAGCATGGCCACCAGCCCGAAGATCAGCAGCCCGGCCCGGATGACCTCGGTGTCGGCGCCCGCGGACGCCGCCAGTTCCTCGCCGAGTTCCGTGCCGCTGTAGACCTGGCCGGACGGGCCGGCGGCGGCCTCGATCGCCGCCCTGTCGCCGCCCGCGATGTCGATCTCGCGGAAGGTCTTCTTTCCGGTCATCGTGATCGCGGTCGGGGTGTCGAACCCCACGGCGCCCAGGAAGCTCGCGTCCTGGTCGATGCCGAAGTCGACCAAGCCGACGACTTTGAACTTGTGCGGACGGTTCTTCTGGTCCAGGACCGTCACCGTGTCGCCGACGGTGAAGCCCTCCCGCTCGGCCACCCCGCTGTCCAGGACGGTCTCGCCCCCGCCGGACGGGGGCCGTCCCTTGTCGACGTCGTAGCGCAGCAGGTCGCCGGACGGCACGGACATGCCGACGGTCGGGAAGTCGCCGACCACCTTGCCGTCCTTGCCGACCAGGGCGGCCTCGCCCTTCACCATGCCGTGCACGTCGGTCACGCCCGGCAGCGCACTGACCTTCCGGTACGTGTCGGCGGAAAGGCCGGCATCCGGCGCGTCGCCCTCCGGCAGCACCGCGAAGTCCACCTTGTCGGCGGATTTCGCGAACGTTTTGGCAACGCCCTTGTCCATCGAGTCCGTCAGCACGAACGTGCCGGAGATGAACCCCACGCCGAGTGTGATGGCCACCGTCGTCAGCAGCAGCCTCAGCTTGTGGGCTCGCAGGCCCGCCAGGGTCGTCCTCAGCATCACGCCTCCAGGCTCTTGAGCCGGTCGAGGACGGCGGCGGGCGTCGGCTGGACGATCTCGGACACGATCTCGCCGTCCCGCAGGAAGACCACCCGGTCGGCGTACGAGGCGGCCACCGGGTCATGGGTGACCATCACGATCGTCTGGCCCATCTCCCGGACCGAGGAGCGCAGGAACCCGAGCACCTCGGCGCCCGCCCGGGAGTCGAGGTTGCCGGTCGGCTCGTCCGCGAAGATCACCTCGGGGCGGGCGGCGATCGCGCGGGCGCACGCGACCCGCTGCTGCTGGCCGCCCGACAGCTCGGACGGGCGGTGCCCCAGCCGGTCGCGCAGGCCCAGGGCGTCCACGACCCGGTCGAACCACGCGCGGTCCGGCTTGCGGCCGGCCAGTTCCATGGGGAGCAGGATGTTCTGCTCGGCGGTCAGCGTCGGCAGCAGGTTGAACGCCTGGAACACGAACCCGACGCGGTCGCGGCGCAGCATCGTCAGCCGCCGGTCGCCCATCCCGGTGATCTCCGCGTCACCGAGGACGACCCGTCCGCCGGTGACGGTGTCCAGCCCGGCCAGGCAGTGCATCAGCGTGGACTTCCCGGACCCGGACGGACCCATGATCGCGGTGAACGCGCCCCTGTCGAACCGGGCACTGACCCCGCGCAGGGCGTGCACGGCCGCGTCACCGGACCCGTACACCTTCGACACGTCCTCGGCCGTGACGGCGGGCGGTACCGCGGCGGCCGGGGCTCCCCCGGGCGGATCGGTGAACGTGCTGGTCACGGTGGCTCCTTCATGGTTCGTCAGGGGTCTGGTCGATCACGAACCACGCTAGGAATCCGCCGCCCGCCTGCCATCGGCCCTGCGGCCACGCTCCGCGTCACTCTCGCGGCTACCCGGCGGGCGCGCGTACGACCTGAGTCGTACACGCCCGTCCCTCCACCCACCGACGCGCGGGGACGCGCGGGGACGCGCGGGGACGCGCGGGGACGCGAAAGCGCCGGAGACCCGGGAGGGTTTCCGGCGCTTCGCGATGGACGGTCGCCCGTCCGTGTCGCGTCAGTCCCCGTACTCGACCTCCGCGCCGCCCTTGCACTGCGCGCTCGCGATGCCGACGACGGCGACGGCGTTGCCGCAGACGTTCACCGGGACCGAGATGGGCGCGATGACCTGGGTCCCGCCCAGGATCGATCCGTTTCCGCTGGTCTCGTTGTCGGAGAACCAGCCGTCACCGCCGCCGTGGCCGTGGCCGTGGCCGTGGCCTCCGTAGGTGGCGGCGTGCGCGGGGGCGGCGGCCAGGGCCGAGGCTGCGACGGCAAAGCCGAGGATGCCGGTCGCGGCAAGCTTCTTGATCACGAGAGTCCTCCCGTACATGGGCTTACAGGCCCGTTCTGACAATTGCCCGACGTCGCCCGCAAAGACGGCGTCGCGTACGGTAGTTACCCAGCTACTCTCAGGTAGATCAATGCCATACCCCACGATGAATGCAAGAAGTCACCATGAAGTAATCAAGCCGTTACGGAGAGTCGTCGCTTTGGCCGCTTTTGACCAGACCCGTCTCATAGGCGAAGACGACGGCCTGCACCCGGTCGCGAAGGTTCAGTTTCATCAGGATCCGCCCCATGTGCGTCTTCACCGTCGCCTCGGAGACGAACAGGCGTCCCGCGATCTCCGCGTTCGACAGTCCCCGCGCCACGAGGCGCAGCACCTCGCCCTCCCGCTCGGTCAGGCTGTCCAGCGCCCCGTCCGACCTCTCATCCGTGTCCGGAAGATGCACCGCGAACCGGTCCAGCAGCCGCTTCGTCGTGCTCGGCGCCACCACCGCGTCCCCCGAATGCACCGACTTGATCGCCTCGATCAGCTGCGCCGGGCCCGCGTCCTTCAGCAGGAAACCGCCCGCCCCCGCCTTGATCGCGGCGAACGCGTACTCGTCCAGGTCGAACGTGGTCAGGATGACGACCTTCGGCCCCGACCGCTCCACCACCCGGCGGGTCGCCTCGATCCCGTCCATGCGCGGCATCCGCACGTCCATGAGGATCACGTCCGCCGACGTGCCGTGCAGCAGTTCGAGCGCCTGCACACCGTCGCCGGCCTCCCCGACGACCTCGATGTCGGGCTGCGCGTCCAGCACCATCATGAACCCGGTCCGGACGAGCTCCTGATCGTCGACCAGCACCACCCGGATGGGCGCCGCCGCGTCCTCCGTCATCGCACCCTCTCGCTGAGGGGTCTCCCCGGCACCGCCCACGCTCACGCCCTCCGCTCCATCACACGTCCTCATGCACCGGCTTCCTCATGCACCGGCTTCTTCATGTACCGGGAGCCGCGCGAGCACCTCGAACCCGCCACCGGGACGCGGCGCCGCACGGACCTCACCGCCGTACACGGCGACGCGCTCCCGCATTCCGGCCAGGCCGTGGCCCCGCCCGTCGTCGGGGGCCGCGGCGCCCCGCCCGTCGTCGACCACCCTGATCTCCAGGGCGTCCTCCGCGTACCGCAGCCGGACCGACACCGCCACATGCGGCCCCGCGTGCTTGAGCGTATTGGTCAGCGCCTCCTGGACGATCCGGTAGACCGTGAGCTCCCGCCCCTTCGACATGGCCGCCGGTGTCCCGTCCATCTCGAACGCCACCCCCAGCCCCGACGCGCGGACATGCTCGACCAGATCGTCCAGCTCTCCCACACCCGGCTGCGGCGCGAACGCCCCCGCGTCGTCGTGCTCGCGCAAGACGCCGAGAAGCCGCCGCATCTCCGCAAGCGCCAGCCGTCCCGTCGAGGAGATCGTGTCGAGCGCCTGCCTCGCCCGCACCACATCGGTGTCGATCGCGTAGGAGGCGCCGTCCGCCTGGACCACGATCACGCTGACGTTGTGCGCCACGACGTCGTGCAGCTCGCGGGCGATGCTCGCGCGTTCCGCGGCCATCGCGATCTTGATCTCGTTGTCGCGTTCGAGCTCCAGCCGCTCGGCCCGCTCCTCCACCGAGCGCAGGTAGGCGCGGCGCGTCCGCATGTGCAGCCCGAGGAGCCACACACCCGCCACGAGCACCGTCAGCATCGCGAACGAGGTCCTCATGTCGTCGGAACCGGACGGGTACTGGTACGTCGCCATGACCGCGCCCGTCTCGGCGACCAGCAGCGCCACCAGCCCCCAGCGGAACGAGTGACCGGCCGTGACCGTGTACAGCCCCATCAGGACGGCGAGGTTCGCCGGCACCGGGGGCAGGTCCAGGACGCACTGGACTCCCGAGATCAGCGCGACCGTGGCGAACACGGTGCGGGGGAATGTCCGGCGCAGGACGAGCGGACCGGTCAGCCCGGCAACCAGCAGTGCGTACTCACCCCGCTCGAACCCGTACGCGCCCCCGAACAGCGCGGGCACGGAGAAGAGCAGGACGGGGAACGCGAAGAACGCGTCGACCAGCGACTTCTTCCGCCGCAACCAGTCCCATGCGCCCGCCACCATGTCGCCAGGGTACGGACATGCAGGTCAGAACGGGATCAGCCGCAGGTCGGATCCAGGTCCACCTCAAGAATGGCCCGGCGGGGACGGCCGGTCGCGGTAACGTCACGGTTGTGGCGGCGTTGGTTTCCGAATGGCTTACATGGCGCACGGCGATGGAGCGGGCGCTGTACGGGGAAGACGGCTTCTACCGGCGCGGAGAACGCCCCGCCGAGCACTTCCGCACCTCCGTGCACGCCTCCCCGCGGTTCGCGGCCGCCATCGCGCGCCTGCTGGTCGAGGTCGACGCCCTGCTCGGCCATCCCGGACGGCTGGACGTCGTCGACATCGGCGCCGGGTCCGGGCACCTGGTGAGCAACATACTGGCCTGCGCACCTCCGGACCTGGAGCCGCGGCTCGTCCTGACGGCCGTGGAGATCGCGCCGCGGCCCGCCGAGATCCCGGCGCGGATCGTCTGGCGTCCGGACCTGCCGACCGGAATCACCGGCCTCGCCGTCGCGAACGAATGGCTCGACAACATTCCCCTGGACGTCGTCGAGCGCACCCCGGACGGCGTCAGAACCGTCCTGGTCGACCCGTCCACCGGCACCGAGCGTCCCGGCGCCGCCCCGTCCGACGAAGACCGCGACTGGCTGGAGCGCTGGTGGCCGCTCCACGAGCCCGGTGACCGCGCCGAGATCGGCCATCCCCGCTGCGCCGCCTGGGCCGCGGTGGTCGGACGGCTCTCCCGGGGGCTCGCACTGGCCGTCGACTACTCGCACTCCCGCGAATCCCGTCCGGTGTACGGAACCCTGTCCGGCTACCGCGACGGCTCCACGGTCCCCGCCGTCCCGGACGGTTCCTGCGACGTCACCGCCCACGTCGCGCTGGACGCCTGCACCAGCGCCGGTGAACGCGCCGGCGCCACGTCCAGCGTCCTGACGACCCAGCGCGAAGCCCTGCGCGCCCTCGGCCTCTCCGGGGCCCGCCCCCCGCTGGACCTGGCCCACCGCGATCCCCGCGGCTACGTCGCCGCCCTCTGCCACGCCGGCGAGGACGCCGAACTGACGGACCCGGCCGGCCTGGGCGGCTTCGGCTGGCTCGCACAAACCGTCAACATCCCGCTCCCCACCGCCCTGACCCCCTGAGTCCTCTTTCAACACTCCACGGGAAGGGACTCCAGGCCCCGTAGGACGTAACCGGGCTTCCAAGCCGGCTCGGCGGACGGGCGCAGGGCAGGCGCCAGCCGGAGGAGCGCGCCGAAGGATTCCGCGAGTTCGATGCGGGCCAGCGGGGCGCCCAGGCAATAGTGGATGCCCAGGCCGAACGTGATGTGCGGGTTCGGGTCGCGGGACAGGTCGAGGCGGCCGGGATCGGCGAACACCTCGGGATCGCGGTTGGCGGACGCGAACTGCAGCGCGACTTCGGCGCCACGGGGGATGTCGACGCCGGCGACCGTGATGTTCTGCAGGACCCATCGTTCGAACATGGGTGCCGGGGTGTCGTAGCGCAGCAGTTCCTCGACGGCCGTGGGGATGAGCGACGGGTCGGCGCTGAGGCGTTCCAGTTCGCCTGGGTTGCGGAACAGCGACCACCAGCCGTTGCCGGTCGCGTTGACCGTGGCCTCATGGCCTGCGTTGAGCAGCAGGACGCAGGTGCCGATCAACTCGTCCTCGGTGAGGCGGTCGCCCTCGTCCACGACCTGGGTGAGGGCGGTGATGAGGTCGTCGCGCGGCTCGTCCCGCCGGGTGCGCGCCAGGGCGCGCAGGTAGTCGGAGAACTCCACGGCGGCTCGGACGGCCGTCCGCTGCGCCTCCTCCGGCGGGTTCAGCTCGTACATTCCGCAGATGTCGGCCGACCACGGGCGCAGCAGGGGCCTGTCCTCCACGGGGACGCCGAGCATCTCGGCGATGACGTTCACCGGAAGCGGCTCGGCGACCTCGGCGAGCAGGTCGCCGCCGCCCTTGTCCACCAGGGCCTCGGCGAGCTCGCCGGCGAGCCGCCTGATCGTCGGGCGCAGGCCCTCCACCATCCGGGACGTGAACGCCTTGGACACCAGCCGCCGAAGCCGCGTGTGCGTGGGCGGCTCCACGTCCAGCATCCCGGCGCGGATCAGATCCCAGAACGGCTTCAGGAAGTCGGCCTCCGGCTCCTGCCCGAACTCCTCGTGGCCCGCGATGTGGAGATACGACCGCCCGAGCCGCCGGTCCCGCAGCAGCGCGTCGACGTCCTCGTACCGGCTGATCACCCACTGGCCGGTGGGCTCGTGGAAGAACACCGGCCGCTCGGCCCGGAGCCACTCGAACACCGGGTACGGATCCGCGACGAACTCGGGAGACCAGGGGTCATACGCCAGCTCACTCATGGCCCGACGATATTCGCATCCCGACTCGGCCGGGAGCCGGTACGTCCGTCAGCGAGCCCAGCGGGTGGGGTCTCCGCCGCCACTGCGGCGGGCGGCCAGGGCGCGGCGGGCGGTCGATTCGACGATGGCGCGGGCCTCGCCCAGCTCGCGGTCGGTGGCTGCGACCTGGACGGGGCCCGGGGGCGCGTCGACGTGGACGGTGGCGAGGCCGAGGAGGCGCTGGAACGGGTTCGTGGTGAGGCGGACGGACTGCGCACGGGCGTGGGCGATCACGTCGGTGCGGCGGCAGGGCCAGCCGTGCCGGGCCACGAAGACGACGTCGTCGGTGCCGGCGCCGTCCGCCTGGTCGATCGACACGGCCTTCGAGGACGCGGGGATCAGGGAGACGGCGTCTACGTGCGTCCCGGGGAACACCTGCGAGACGAGATGCATGGCGACCTGGCGCGGCGCGACGGGCAGCAGCGTCGAGGACAGGGCCTGCCGCTCCCCCGCGTAGCCGGCGACGGTGACCTCGACGCGGACCCAGCCGAGGCTGCGCCAGATCGCGGGCTCGACGATGCTGACGGCCTGGACGCGGCCGGGAGGGAGCGTCTGCATCCTGGTCTCCAGCAGGCCGTAGCGGAGCCGGATCCCGTCCGGGGACATCGCCAACGTGAAGTTGGCGTACATCAGCAGGGGTGCGATGACCGCCCGGATGAGCCCCAGGATGACCGGGATGGTGACGGCCAGGATGCCGCCCTCCGCGTACATCAGGAGGAACATCAGGGACGCGAGGAAGAGGAGGATCGTGCCGAGGACGGGCAGCCGGAGCAGCAGCGACGCGAGCAGCGAGCCGAACCGGACCCGCCACAGATGCCGTTCGGGGGCCTCAGGCGTGTGGCCCGGCAGCCCGGCGGCGAGGGCGAGGAGTTCGGCGCGCAATTCATGGGCGGAGCGCCGCCCCAGGTAGCGGAGCACGATCTCGCTGCGCTCGCCTCCGGCGAGTTCCACCCGCACCTCGGCCAGGGCGAACGCTCGTGTCACCAGGGGACGGACGAGGTCTATGGCCTGGATGCGTGAAAGCGGGATACGGCGCTTGTTCTTGCGGAGCAGACCGGTCTCGACGACGAGGTCGTCACCGTCGACACGGAAGCGCAGACTCAGCCACGACCAGAGACCCAATCCAGATGCGATCAGTCCCATGGAGACGGTCACGATGAGGAACCTTGCCACCACCTCTGGGGTGAGCACCAGGACGATGCCGTCGTCCGTCTCCGTCAGCAGAAGAGGGAAGCCGAGCAGGACGAAGTAGAGGATGAGGATGATGAACGCGCGCAGCGGCACCGTCGCCCAGTGGAGCCTGTGGGTGCCCTCGGAGAACCGGATCGGCGGACGGTAGCCCGGCTGGGGGCCATAGCCGTGAGGAGGACGAGGCGGCCCATAAGGCGGGCCAGGCTGCTGACCGTGGGGAGGACGCGGGCCATGGGGCGGTCCGGGACGACCTTGCGGTCCGGGAGGGCCATGCGGTCCGGGAGGGCCGTACGGGCCTTGGGGCCCCTGCGGTCCGGGAGGACCATGTGGTGGGCCTGGGCGTCCCTGGGGGCCGTAGGGCCCGTACGGGCCTGGTGGTCCAGGTGGGCCATAGGGGCCGCTCATAGTCCCATGCTCCGCTCCTCGCCCTTCTGGGCGAGGCGATCGCGCAGCAGAGCGGCGTCAGCAGTCGGTAGGCCAGGGATGGTCGCGTCCGTTGCCGCTGCGGCGGTGTGCATCCGGACGGTGGCGATGCCCATCCACCTCTCCAGGAGCCCAGCCGTGACGTCCACGAACTGCATCCGCCCGTAGGGGACGACGATGAGGCGCTTGACGAACACTCCATGCGTGACGACGAGGTCGTCCGCACGCTCGACGTAGCCGTAGCCCCGGCGGTCGAGTTCGGCCACCAGCCACGTGAGGATGACCCCCAGCACGACGGCGGCGATCCACATCACGACGGGTATCAGGCCGCCGTTCCCCCACACGACGAGAGCGCCCACACCTCCGATCGGGATGGCCCACAGGGCGGCGGAGAGAAGCCTGTGCCAGGCGTGGCGTTTGGAAATGAGCCACCACTCAAGGCCGCCGCCAGGCGCGAACGCCTGCTCCGCCTGATAGATGGGTGGCCCGGAAGGCTGCTGGTGGGGCGGCTGGTGTGCCGGCACCTGACCTTGACCGTATTGTTCCGGTTGACCGGGTTGGCCTGGCGGTTGACCGGGTTGGCCTGGCGGTTGACCGCCATGACCCGGGCCCGGCTGCGCGGGCGGGTGCGCCGCTCCCTGCTGCCCAGGGTTCGCGGCGGGCTCGTAAGGCGGTTCGCCGTGGCTCGCGTTCATCGCCCCCTAGTCAACCGGATAACGAGTGCCCATTGCCATGGGACCATGAAGCGGTGATCGGAGCGGCGGAGGCGCGACCATGACCACCGAACGGATCGTCGGGATCGGTGCGGGCGCCAAGGAGCTCGCCACCGAGGACATGACCTTGAACATCGGCCCCCAGCACCCGTCCACGCACGGTGTGCTCCGGGTGAAGCTGACCCTGGACGGCGAGCGGATCTCGGCGGCCGAACCCATCGTCGGCTACATGCACCGGGGAGCGGAGAAACTCTTCGAGGTCCGCGACTTCCGGCAGATCATCGTCCTGGCCAACCGGCATGACTGGCTTTCGGCGTTCTCGAGTGAACTCGGCGTCGTCCTCGCCGTCGAGCGGATGCTCGGCATGGAGGTCCCGGTCCGCGCCGTATGGACGAGGACGCTGCTGGCCGAGCTCAACCGGATCCTCAACCATCTGATGTTCCTCGGTTCCTATCCGCTCGAAATGGGCGCCATCACGCCGGTCTTCTACGCGTTCCGTGAGCGTGAGGCGTTGCAGCGGGTCATGGAGGAGGTCTCCGGCGGACGAATGCACTACATGTTCAACCGGGTCGGCGGGCTCAAGGAGGAGCTCCCCGCCGGTTGGACGGCGCGCGCGCGGACCGCGGTGTCCGAAGTCCGCGGCCGGATGGGCGACATCGACGAGATCATCATGGGCAATGAGATCTTCCGGGCGCGGACGAGAGGCGTCGGCGTGCTCACGCGGGAGCAGATCCTGCAGTACGGCGTGTCCGGGCCCATCGCGCGCGCGTCCGGCGTGGACTTCGACTTGCGGCGGGACGAGCCGTACCTGGCCTACGGCGACCTCGACGTCCGTGTGGTCACCCGGTCGGAGGGCGACTGCCTCGCCCGGTTCGAGTGCCTGCTGGACCAGGTCCACGCGTCGCTCGACCTCGCCGACGCCTGCCTCGACCGTCTGGCCGAACTCCCGCCCGGCCCCATCAACCAGCGGCTCCCGAAGGTGCTGAAGGTTCCGGAGGGCCACACCTACGCCTGGACTGAGAATCCCCTAGGCATCAATGGCTACTACCTCGTTTCACGCGGTGAGAAGACCCCGTGGCGTCTGAAGCTGAGGTCCGCGTCGTTCAACAACATCCAGGTCCTCACGGAGCTCCTGCCCGGCAACCTGGTCGCCGACATGATCGCGATCCTGGGCTCGATGTTCTTCGTCGTAGGCGACATCGACAAGTGAATCGACGAATGACGAGCCCGGCACCCGGCCAGGGGCAGTGAGACGTCTACCGAACCGGCGTGACCGAGTCAGGCGAGGGCGTGGGAGCGGCACTCACCGTGGCGCCCGCCGCGTCACCGGCCCCTGGGCGGCAGGCTGCCGCCCAGGGGCCCGCCTCCCAGGCACCGGGCCCGCTGGCCGCGGTGATCGTCCCGTTCGAGCGGTTGCAGTGGGCGCTGCTGGCCTGTGGCGGCTAAGGGACGAGTTCCCGCGCCGCTTCCTCACCGCCGGCGTCCCGTATCTGCTCAAGCCCTAGGCACGGGACGCGCCGCGGTCGCGTTCCTCTTCGTCCGGGTCCTTGGGGACGCGGCACGCGTACTCCAGGAAGAACGCGGCCCCCACCAGGACGGCCGCGGCAAGGAAGGTGCCGCCGCTGACGAAGAAGTCGTGGCGGGGGGTCGCCTTGTCGAGCGACGAGGCGAGGCTGGCGGCGAACCCGGCGAAGACGCCCGCGATGACCGCGGCGGAGTGCGCGCTGGCCTTGCCCAAGGCGGCCATCCGCGCCACCGCCATCGGCTCCAGCGGCTTGGGGGGCGGTTTACGGCCCGGCTCCGGCCGGTGCCCCTCCCCGCGCTTGCGGCGGAGCCGGCGCAGCACGTTCACTCCCGTGAACGCCTCGCCTAGGGCGAGCAGCAGCAGCGTCGGCACCGCGGTCCACGGCAGCGGCGGCAGCGACATGTAGGTCGAACGCAGCACCGCCCAGGTGATCACCGCGACGACGACCACCAGGGCGATGAGGAACAGCGGACGGGAGGGTTTCATGCAGGCTGCTGAAGGGCCAGGTCCTCCCGGCGGCGAACGGCCGACGGACCACCCTCCGACTGCTTGGCCTGAGCGAGGTCGCCGACGCGGCCGTGCCCGGGGAGCAGCACGTCCGGTTCGATGTCGGCCCAGGGGACGAGCACGAACGCCCGCTCGTGCGCGCGCGGGTGCGGGAGCGTCAGATCGGGGTCGTCGGACGTGATGTCCCCGAACACGACGATGTCGATGTCGAGTGTGCGGGGGCCCCAGCGGACGACACGTTCCCGGCGCATCGACGTCTCGATGTTCAGGACGCGTTCGAGCAGGTTCTCCGGTGGCAGCCTCGTGTCGGCCACCAGAACGACGTTGAGGAAATCGCCCTGCTCGGGGATGGTCTCGCCGGGCGGCGCGTACGGCGGTGTCTCATAGACCGGGGAGAACGCCACGAAGCTCAGGCCCGGCGCGTCGAACAGTGCGTCAACCGCCTCCTGGATGTTGTCCATGCGGTCGCCCAGGTTGCTGCCGATCGAGAAAACGACGCGGTGCTGGACCAGCATGTGGCCGCCGGTGGCGGTGCGGTCGTGCATGCGATCGGACGCTGTCATTGGCGACTCCTCCAGATCTTCACGGCGACGTCCGTGAAGGGGTGCGGCACCGGGGCGCTCGGCTTGTGGACGGTGATCTCGACCTCGCTCACCGTCGCATCTTCCAGACATATTGTCGCCAACCGGTCGGCCAGCGTTTCAAGGAGGTTGACGGGCTCCCCCTCGACGACGGCGACCAGGCGGCCGGCGAGCGTTCCGTAGTCGACGGTACGCGAGAGGTCGTCCCCGGCGGCGGCCGGGCGGGTGTCGAGGCCGAGGACGGCGTCGACCACGAACTCCTGCCCCAGCTCACGCTCCGCGGGCAGGCATCCGTGCCGCCCCCGCGCCCGCAGGCCGCGGAGTTCGATGCGGTCGAGAGTCATTCTTCCTCTGCATCCACGACGTTGAGTACGGGTGAACCGTGGTGGAGCAGAAGCCGCCACTCCCCGTCCGAGCGCACGAACACGTTCGTCGCCACGATGCTTCCCCCCGCCAGGAAACCGGCCTCGGTGTCCTCGTCGGCGGTGAGGACGTTCTCCTTGCACGTCACCACGGCATGGTCGCCGTACACGTCGGTCTCGATGTCGGTGAGGACGAACTGGATGTAGGTCGTGTTGGCCATGATGAGCGCCCAGGAGCGGAGCACCTCCTCACGGCCGCGCAGCATCGTCCAGCCGGGATGCACGCAGGAGACGCCGTCCGCGTACGGGCCGTCCGCCCATACGTCCGACATGCGGTCGAAGTCACCGGCCTCGAACGCGGCGTAGTACTCGGCGTGGACCTCGTCCACGTCGGCGCGGTTCACGGCACGGCTCATAGGCGGGAACTCCCGTGGTCGGCGCGACCGTCTGCCGCGGCTTGTTCAGGACTCTCTTCATTGACGGGACCCGCCGCGACGGGACGTGCCGCGCGCATGGCCGCAGCCACACGGACGGCGTCCGCGTTCGGGCGGACCCGGTGGACACGCACGCACCACGCACCGGCGGCGGCGACCAGTGACGATACGGCCACGGTGGCGTCGTCGCATTCGGCGAACGGCCTGGGCGTCCCGTCGGGGTCGGCGAGCAGCCTGGTCAGGAACCCTTTGCGGGACGCGCCGACCAGAACCGGGTACCCCGTGCTCGTGAACGCGTCCAGGTGGGCGAGGAGGGACCAGTTGTGCCCCGCCTCGGGATGCTTGGCGAACCCCAGGCCGGGATCGAGCACGACCATGGACGGGTCGGCGCCCACATCCAGTACCGCGTCGACCCTGCGCAGCAGTTCGTCGCGCACCTCGCGGACGACGTCCGCATAGATGGCACGTGTCTGCATGTCGTGACTGTGCCCCCGCCAATGCATCACCACGTACGGGACACCCGTGGCAGCGACAACACGAGGCATGTCCGGATCGGCCAGCCCGCCACTCACGTCGTTCACAAGGCGGGCACCCACGCCGACCGCGGCCTCTGCGACCTCGGCGCGCATGGTGTCGACGCTGACCGGCACGTTTTCGGCCGTGAGGGCCTCTATGACGGGCACCACGCGACGCAGTTCCTCGTCCTGCAACACGCGTTGGGCGCCAGGCCGGGTGGACTCACCGCCCACGTCCACGATGTCGGCGCCCTCCGCGACGAGGTCGAGGCCATGCCGGATGGCCTTTTCCGGGTCGAACCAGGCACCGCCATCCGAGAACGAATCGGGGGTCACGTTGACCACGCCCATGACGAGGCACCGCCCTGGCGCGGGCAGGCCCGGAACGGCGGCACTGGTCATGACACCCAACCCTATGCCTTGATCTCAACCCCCCGTGGCGACGGCGACGCCGCCCATTTCACACCCGGCACACCCTCCGGCAACGCCGGACATACCGGGGCATACCCGACCCACCGCGCCCTGCAC
>NZ_SMKK01000186.1 GCF_004348425.1 Actinomadura sp. 7K507 | reverse complement strand
GGGTCGCAGGGCCCTGGGCGGTCGGGGAGGGAGTCCAGGTGCCGGAGGGCTTGGCGGAGGGTGGCGGTGAAGGCCGCCAGCTCGGCGGCGCGCGCCTCGGCGCCGGTGATCCGGGCGGCGACGCGGGGCCGCAGGTCGGCCTTCACCTCCGAGCAGGCGCCCGACTCCCACACCCCCAGCAGTTCGGAGACCTCCTCCAGCGGCAAGCCGAGGTGCTTGGCCGCGCCGATGAACGCCAGGCGGTCCACCGCATCCTCACCGTAGAGGCGGTACCCGGCCGGGGACCGGTCGGCGGGCAGCAGACCGGCGGACTCATAGAACCGCAGGGTGGTGGCCGGGACACCGGAGCGTTCGGCGAGCTGGGAGATCCGCATCGTGCTCATACCTGCGACGGTAAACCTTCGACCCGACTCGAAAGTCAAGCGGTCACCGGAACCGAGCGGGTCTTCAGGCCGGCAGCTTGTCGAGGATGGCGGCTACTTCTGCGGCTCTGAACAGGAAGCCGGCGTGGGAGGTGTCCATGGTGTGGACGTCGAACGGGTTGTCAGGCGTCAAGGTATCCGCGTCGGCGATCAGCCTGTCCTGCATGGCGACGGGAATAGAGCGGTCCTGGGTGAGCCGGATGTAGGTGCGGGCGACCGTGCCCCAGGTGTCGGCGTGGCCGCGGGCGTCGTCCATCATCACCGCCGCCGATTCGTCGGGCTGCAGGAGGTTGATGAAGGCCCGGAACCGCTCGTCGCTGACGTCGGCCATGAGCGCGGCCTTGAGGGCGGCGAGCAGTTCGGGGTCGGCGGTGCGGTAGTTGGCCCGTCCGACCCCGAGCCGAGCCGGGTCCCCGACGTTGAGGGCGGCAAGCGGAGCCATCAGGTTGTCGGCGAACTCGGGTTCCTGCATGTACTCGACCGGGTTCGCCCGCTGCACGCACGCCCAGGCGGAGATGTAGACGAGTCGGCTGACCAGTTCGGGGATCTGGTTGCCCACGCCGGTGATGGTCGCCCCACCGAGGCTGGCGCCCACCAGGACCACTGGCCCGTGCTCGGTCAGACGGCGGACGACGTCGCTGACCGTGTCGATGTTGTCCTGGAGAGTGACTCCGGCCAGGGTCGACGGCTCGTCCGCCCAGGCTTCGAGATCCTGCGGTGCCTGGTAGGCGAGCGGGTACTGCGCGTCGAGGCCGTGGCCCGGTAGGTCGACGGCGAAGCTTCGGTGGCCGAGCAGCGCGAGCTCACGCTGGACGGGCGCCCACATGAAGGAATTGGTGCCGGAACCGTGGACCAGCACGAAGGTGGGAGCGGCATCGGCCGCAGGGCGAGCGATCGGGGACACCGTCTCAGCTGCTCCGGAGATGAACGAGCTTACTGATCATGTCGCGACCGTATCAGCCGCCCACTCCACGCGAGCTGACCAGCCTCCAGCGCTCGCGTCATGCTCCGTCGAGGCGGCAGCCCGGTAGCGATCGGACGCAGCGGCCCCCGCCAGGCGCGGGTGGCGGGGGCCGGGCGCAGAGTCAGGGCGGGGTCAGAAGGACTCTTCGGGGAGTTCCATCAGGTCCAGGGTGGTGGACTCGGTCACGGCGCGCTCCGCGGCCAGGCGGGGCAGGACCGTCTGGCAGAAGAACTGCGCGGCGGCGACCTTGCCGCTGTAGAACGCCTCGTCGGAGTCGGAGACGCCGCCGGCGCCGAGGGCGGCCAGCGCCACCTCGGCCTGGCGGGCCAGGAGCCAGCCGACGATGAGGTCGCCGAGGGCCATCAGCAGCCGGGACGAGTTGAGCCCGATCTTGTAGAGCTCCTTCGGGTTCTCCATCGAGCCGAGCGCCCAGCCGACCATCGGGTCGAGGATGCCCTGGACGTCCTCCAAGGCGCGGCCGAGCAGGGCCCGCTCGTTCTTCAGCCGGCCGTTGCCCGCCTCGGACTCGGCGAACGCCCTGATCTCGCCGACGAGGACCTTCAGGGCCTCGCCGTTGTCCCGGAGGATCTTGCGGAAGAACAGGTCCTGGCCCTGGATCGCGGTGGTGCCCTCGTACAGGGTGTCGATCTTGGAGTCGCGGATGTACTGCTCGATCGGGTAGTCCTGCAGGAAGCCGGACCCGCCGAGGGTCTGCAGCGACTCGGCGCCGAGCAGCGCGTACGCCCGCTCGGAGCCGAAGCCCTTCACGATCGGCAGCAGCAGGTCGTTGATCTTCTCGGCGGTCTCGTCCTTGCGGCCCTCGTGCTCGGCGATCTGCACGCTGTCCTGGTAGACCGAGGTGAGCAGCACCAGTGCCCGCATGCCCTCGGCGTAGGCCTTCTGCGTCATGAGGCTGCGCCGGACGTCCGGGTGGTGGGTGATCGTGACCCGCGGGGCGGACTTGTCGGTCATCTGGGTCATGTCGGCACCCTGGACGCGCTCCTTGGCGTACTCCAGCGCGCTCATGTAGCCGGCGGACAGGGTGGCGATGGCCTTGGTGCCGACCATCATCCGCGCGTACTCGATGACGAGGAACATCTGCTTGATGCCCTGGTGCACGTCGCCGACCAGGTAGCCGATCGCGGGCTCCTTCTCGCCGAAGGTCAGCTCGCAGGTCGTGGAGACCTTGAGGCCCATCTTCTTCTCGACGTTGGTCACGTAGGCGCCGTTGCGCTCGCCCAGCTCGCCGGTCTCCACGTCCACCAGGTACTTGGGGACGAGGAACATCGACAGGCCCTTGGTGCCGGGACCCGCGCCCTCGGGACGGGCCAGCACCAGGTGGAAGATGTTCTCCGACATGTCGTGCTCGGCCGAGGTGATGAAGCGCTTGACGCCCTCGATGTGCCAGGTGCCGTCCGGCTGCTCGACGGCCTTGGTGCGGCCCGCGCCGACGTCGGAGCCCGCGTCCGGCTCGGTCAGCACCATCGTGGCGCCCCACTGCCGCTCGCGGGCCAGCTCGGCGAACTTCTTCTGCTCGGGCGTGCCGATGTGCCAGAGGATCTGGGCGAAGCCGGGGCCGGAGGAGTACATGTAGACGGCCGGGTTCGCGCCGAGGACCTGCTCGGCGACCGCCCAGTTCAGGGAGCGGGGGGCGCCGGTGCCGCCGAAGTCGGGGCCGAGGTCGAGGCGGTACCACTCGGCGTCCATCCACGCCTTGTAGGACTTCTTGAAGCTCTCCGGCATGGTGACGTCGCCGGTCGCCGGGTCGTACGCCGGCGGGTTGCGGTCGGCGTCCTCGAAGGACTCCGCCAGTGGGCCCTCGGCCAGCCGGCTCACCTCGTCCAGGATGCTGCGCGCGGTGTCCTCGTCCAGTTCGGCGTACGGGCCGCTGCCGAGGAGGTCCTGGCGCCTGAACACCTCGAAGAGGTTGAACTCCAGGTCCCGGAGGTTGCTCTTGTAGTGCCCCATTCGAGACTCCGTTTAGTCCTGCGGCGCCCGGTGGGGCCCGCGCGTCGTACTGGTCAGTAACTCAACATCATGCTACCCGCTAGTAACCCGGGACAACCACCCCTAATCACCGCGATCCGGCGGAGTCAGGCCATATCGAACCACGTTCGGGCGCCGCGCGTGACATAACTCACGCGATCACCGGACGTCACCCCCGTACCGTGGCGCCACCCTGCCGGCACGGCACCCGGCGACGGTCTCGGGGCGGGCGGTGGGAAGATCGTGCGGCGCGAGAGCACCGCGACGCAAAGGGAGGTGCGCATGAAACACGGGGATGCCGAGGTCCCGAGACTGACCGTCATCGGGACCGGCTATCTGGGTACCACGCACGCGATCTGCATGGCCGTCCTCGGCTTCGAGGTCCTCGGCGTCGACGTCGACCAGCACAAGATCGACAGGCTGGCGGCCGGCGAGGTGCCGATGTTCGAACCCGGCCTGCCCGAGCTGCTCACCAAGGCGCTGGAGTCCGGCCGCCTCCGGTTCACCACCTCCTACGCCGAGGCCGGCGACTTCGGCGACGTCCACTTCGTGTGCGTCGGAACGCCCCAGCTCCCCGACTCCGACGCGGCCGACCTGTCCTACGTCGACGCCGCCGTCCGCTCCCTCGCGCCGCACCTGCGCCGCCGCGCCCTCGTCGTCGGCAAGTCCACGGTGCCGGTCGGGACGGCGCAGCGCCTCACCGGCGTCCTCCAGGAGCTGGCGCCCGCGGGCACCGGGGCGGAGCTGGCCTGGAACCCCGAGTTCCTGCGAGAGGGCTTCGCCGTCGACGACACCCTCCGTCCCGACCGGCTCGTGTTCGGCGTCGCGTCCGACTGGGCCGACGAGCGGCTGCGCGCCGCGTTCCGGCCCGTCCTCGACCTCGGGACCCCGGTGATCCGGACCGACCTGGCCACCGCCGAGCTCGTCAAGGTCGCCGCGAACTCCTTCCTCGCCACCAAGATCTCCTACATCAACGCGATGGCCGAGGTCTGCGAGGCGGTCGGCGCCGACGTCAAGGACCTCGCCGACTCCCTCGCGCTCGACGACCGCATCGGCGGCAAGTTCCTGCGGCCCGGTCTCGGCTTCGGCGGCGGCTGCCTCCCCAAGGACATCCGCGCGTTCGCCCACCGCGCCGAGGAGATCGGCGTCGGCCAGGCCGTGTCGTTCCTGCGCGAGGTGGACGACATCAACCGGCGCCGCCGCGCCCGCACCGTCGACATCGTCCGCGAGGTGCTCGGCGGCGACGTCAACGGCAAGCGGATCGCCGCGTGGGGCGCCGCGTTCAAGCCCAACTCCGACGACATCCGCGACGCCCCCGCGCTGGACGTGGCGCACACCCTGCACGACCTCGGCGGGGACGTCCGCGTCTACGACCCGGCGGCGCTCGGCAACGCCCGCCGCGCCTTCCCCGAACTGCGGTACGGCGACAGCGCGTTCGACGTCGCCAAGGACGCCGACGTCATCGTCCTGCTGACCGAATGGTCGGACTTCCGGGAGGTGGAGCCGGAGGCTCTGGCCGGAATCGTCAGCCACCGGCGCATCGTGGACGGCCGGCACGCCCTGGACGCGGCGCAATGGCGGTCGGCGGGCTGGGAGTACCGCGCGCTCGGACGATCCTGACCGACCGGAAGTCCGGCCGGGGGGAACATCCGGCGACATCAAGGTCGTTCAAGCTGATGAGGGCCAGCGGTCCTCCCGGACGAGGTGCGCCGTACCCGGCAGGCGAAGACGGCGCGTGATACCAACCTCGTCTACCGGGAGCAGAACCACCATGGCCTGGATCCTCGTCATCGTCGCCGGCCTGTTCGAGGTCGCGATGGCCCTGTGCCTGAAGGGCAGCAAGGGCTTCACCGAACCGTGGCCGTCCGTCGGCTTCCTCGTCTTCGCCGTGACCAGTTTCGGCCTGCTCAGCCTGGCCCTGAAGAACCTCGACGTCGGCACCGCCTACGCGGTCTGGGTCGGCATCGGCGCCGTCGGAACGGCGGCGCTGGGCATGCTGGTCATGGGCGACCAGGTCTCCGCCGTCAAGATCACCGCACTGGCGTTCATCCTCATCGGGGTCGTCGGGCTCAACCTCGCGGGCGGCGGCGGCCACTGAAAGCGATGGAATCCGGTGATTCGCAGGTCACAAACACTGCCTAGGAACGTAATCTCCCGTAACAGCGTCTATTGGACGAGAGAGCCCCGGACGCATGGGACGGAGAGCGCCCGGGAGTGCTCGAACACGGGAGGACGGACGGACCTTGGTCTTCAAGAAACTGCGTCAGGCGGTCGGCATCGGCGGCCCGTCGATCGAAACGATCCTGCACGACCCGAACACCACGCCGGGCGGGGTCGTCACGGGCGAGGTCACCATCATCGGCGGCCAGTACAACTCCGACATCAAAGCGGTGAACCTCGCCCTGCGCACCAGGGTCGAGGTCGAGTCCGGCGACAACGAGTACACCTCCAACCTGGAGTACGCCAAGCTGCCGGTCGCCGGCGGCTTCAGCCTGCAGGAGGGCGCCCGGCACAGCGTCCCGTTCCAGATGCCCATCCCGTGGGAGGCCCCCCTCACCCACATGTACGGGCAGCCGCTGCGCGGAACCACGGTCGGCGTCGCGACCGAACTGGAGGTCGCGGGGGCGATCGACCCGGGCGACCTCGACCCGATCGCGGTGCACCCGCTGCCCGCGCAGGAGCGCCTCCTCACGGCGTTCTCCAACCTCGGCTTCCGATTCCACAACGCCGACTGCGAGAAGGGCCGCATCTGGGGCGTCCACCAGGAGCTGCCCTTCTACCAGGAGATCGAGTTCTACCCTCCGAGCCAGTACGCGCGCGGCATCAAGCAGCTTGAAGTGACGTTCGTGGCGTACCCCCAGTCGATGGAGGTCGTGCTGGAGCTGGACAAGCGCGGCGGCGTGTTCACCGAAGGGCACGACGCGTTCAGCCGGTTCACCGTCGACTACGCGACCATCAACAACACCAACTGGGAGCAGCAGCTCGACGGCTTCCTCCAGGACGCCGGACGCCGCAGGGGCTTCTTCTAACCCGGGCCCGGCCGACCCCGCCGCCTGCCTCGACGGCCAGATCCCCTCCACGATGTTGATCGTGGAGGGGATCTGCGCGTAGAAAGAGTTCCCGTGCCTCAGCCCCCCGGACTCAACGACCCGGAACAGCGCCTCTGGGCCGCGTTCCCCACCGGCGCGACCGTCGTACTCGGCGACGACCGTCCCGCCGGCCCGCTACCCGAACGGATGGTCCGCGCCGAGATCATCACGCAGCTGCTGCTCGGCGCGTGCGAGCCCCGTCCCGGAGCCGTCCCGGCCGTGCGGCTGCGCGGCGCGTACATCATGGGGCAGCTGGACGTCTCCGGCGGCTCCGTCGAGTACGAGCTATGGCTGGAGCACTGCCGGCTGGTCGAGGAGCCGGACCTGTCCAACGCCGCGACCCGCGAGCTGCGGTTCGCCGACTGCCGGATGCCGGGCTTCGACGCCGGCGGCCTGCGCGCCGACGGCTACCTCAGCCTGTCCGGATCGGAGATCGAGGGCGAGGTCCGGATGCCGCGGGCTCAGCTCGGCGGCGGGCTGCGGATGAACGGGACGACGATCACCGCGTCCGCCCCGGACAAGTGGGCGCTGTTCAGCGGCGGCCTCGTCGTCGAAGTCGGCACCTTCATCCGGAACGCGCGCATCACCGGCGGGGTCCGCTTCGTGGGGGCCCGCATGAACGGCGGGCTGTTCATGGAGGGCACGACCCTCAGCAACCCCGGCCGCCTCGCCCTGGACGCGCAGAACATGGTCGTCGAGGACACCGCCGAGTTCAGCCGCGGCTTCACCGCCCTCGGCACGGTGCGGCTGCGCAGCGGCAGGTTCAACGGCATCCTGTCGTTCTCCCGGGCGCGCCTCGACTCCGGCGACCCGGACCGGATGGCGCTGCACGCCAGCCACATCCAGGCCGACGAGCTGCTCCTGTGGCCCGAGGAGAAGATCAAGGGCCGGGTGTCGCTGTCGTACTCCCGGATCAGCCTGATCATGGACCATCCGGACGTCTGGCCGGACGAGCTGTACCTCAACGGCATGACGTACGAGACGCTGCGCGGCGGCGACTTCAAGGACCGCCTCGACTGGGTGTCCCGCGGCGAGGAGTTCCACATCCAGCCGTACGAAAAGCTCGCCGCCTACTACCACGGCATCGGCCACGACGACCTCGCCCGCAAGGTGCAGCTCGCCAAGCTCCGTGCGCGCCGCCGCAGGCTGAACCCGGTCGGCAAGGGCTGGAACCACCTCGTGGACTGGACGGTCGGGTTCGGCTACCGGCCCTGGCTGGCGTTCGCGTGGTTCGCGGTGCTGCTGGCCATCGGGACGACGGTGTTCTCGATGGAGAACCCGCGCCCGGTCAAGCCGCGCGACGAGCTACCGGCCTTCCACGCGCTGATCTACAGCCTCGACCTGCTGATCCCGCTCGACACGTTCGGGCAGCAGCTGTCGTACGACGCCGTGGGCTGGTCCCGCTGGGTCGCCTACGGGCTGGTCACGACGGGCTGGGTGCTCGCCACCGCGCTCATCGCCGGGGCGACCCGCGTCCTGCGCCCGGACGGCGGCACCCGCTGACCTCCCGTCCCGAACCGATCCCCGCCCCGAACCAACGGGCCGCCCCGGGCGTCCACGGAGGTACGGGACCGAGCAGAATGGAACCTCATGGGCACGTATCTGATCACGGGGGCGACCGGCGGCATCGGCACGGCGGTGGCCGAGCTGCTGCGCGGGCGCGGGCACGATCTCGTCCTCACCGGCCGCTCGCCCGAGCGCCTCGACGGGCTGGCGAAGTCCCTGCACGGCGGCGCGAACGCCGCCACGCAGGTCATCAACCCGGGCGCGGTCCCCTCACCGCCGCGAAGCGCGTCGATCACCACGATCCCGCTGGACCTGAGAGAGCCGCGCCGCCTTGAGGCGACCCTGGCGTTGGCGGGGATCCCCCCGCGGCTGGACGGCGTCGTCCACACCGCGGGCATGGTGCACCTGGCGCCGGTGGCGGAGACGGAAGCCGACGAGTGGATCGAGCACATGTCGGTCAACCTGGTGTCCGCGGCGGAACTGACCCGGCTGCTCCTGCCCGCGCTGCGCGCCGCCGAAGGACATGTCGTCTTCGTCAACTCGACCGCCGGCCTCCGCGCCAACCCCGAGTGGGCGGCGTACGCGGCGAGCAAGTTCGGCCTGCGGGCCCTGGCCGACTCCCTGCGCGCCGAGGAGCCGTCCCTGCGCGTCACCACCGTCTACCCGGGGCGGACGGCCACGGAGATGCAGCGGAGGGTGCGCGCCCAGGAGGGCGGGGCCTACGCCGAGGACGACTTCGCCGCGCCCGCGACCGTGGCGCGCGTGCTGGTGTCGGCGCTGGAGACGTCCCGGGACGCGGTCGTCTCCGAGGTCACCGTCCGCCCGAGCTGACCCGGCTGCGGCCTAGCCGCGGCGCAGGAACCAGGCGCCGAGCACACCGCCGATCAGCCCGAACAGGTGGCCCTGCCAGGAGATGCCGGGCTCGCCGGGAATGACGCCGAGCAGCATCGTCCCGTAGACGGCCACGACGGCGATGGCGATGCCGATGTCGAGCAGGCGCCGCTCGAAGATCCCGCGTCCGACCAGGTAGCCGAAGAAGCCGAAGATCAGGATGCTGGATCCGAGCGTGTTGGCGGAGCTGGTGAACCACACCCCGAGCCCGCCGACCACGATGATGATCAGGCTGGCGGCCAGGAACTTGGCGATCCCCCGCGCGGCCGCGATGAACCCGAGGATCAGGAACGGGACGGTGTTCGCCATCAGGTGCCCGAACCCGCCGTGCATGAACGGCGCGGTGAAGATGTCGGGCAGGTCGCCCACGTCCCGCGGCGAGATGCCGAACCGGTCGAGCCACCCGTTCATGGTGTAGTCGACTGCTTCCAGAACCCACATCACCGCGGTGATGGACCCGATCAGCACCGCCGAGGAAAGCGCGCGAGCGCCGTGCTTGGCGAGCCCTTCGGAACGCTGCCTTTCCGGGACATAGCTCATATCAGCCACCGTACGTCTCGACATCCCTGAATGGTCAACGACTGAGACGAACGGAACGTGCCACGGGCCCGCGCTCCGCCCCCTCCCCGCGCTCGGCCCCCTCCACGGCTTCCGGCATATTGGACGGATGCGCGCAGCGATCTGTGAGGAACTCGGCTCCGTCGTCGTCAAGGAGACCGAGCCGCCCGTCCCGGGGCCCGGCCAGGTCCTGATCACCGTGGAGGCCGCCGGGGTCAACTACGTGGACGCCCTCTTCGTCCACGGGCGGTACCAGATCAAGCCTCAACTCCCGTTCGTCCCGGGCAGCGAGGTCGCGGGCACGCTCCCGTCCGGTGAGCGCGTGCTCGCCATGTGCGGGCTGGGCGGGTTCGCGTCGCACGTGGCCGTCCCCGCCGCTTCCGCCGTCCCGATCCCGGACGAGCTGGACTTTCCACGCGCCGCCACCTTCACCCAGAGCTACAGCACGGCCCTGTTCGCCCTGCGGGACCGGGCCGCCCTGCAGCCGGGCGAGACCCTGCTCGTCCTCGGCGCGGGCGGCGGCGTGGGGCTGGCGGCGATCCAGGTCGCCGCGGCCCTGGGCGCCCGGGTCCTCGCGGTCGCCTCCACACCGGCCAAGCAGGAGGCCGCCCGGCTCGCGGGCGCCGAGGCCGCGCTCAGCAGCGACGATGACATCAAGACGGCCGCCCGCGCCTGGTCGGACGGCGGAGTCGACGCCGTCTACGACCCGGTCGGCGGCCCGCTGGCCGACCCCGCCCTGCGCGCACTCCGCGAACGCGGCCGCTACATCGTGATCGGCTTCGCGTCGGGGGACATCCCGTCCCTCCCGCTGAACCAGGTCCTCCTGCGCAACCGCACGATCGTCGGCGTCGACTGGGGCGCCTGGTCGATGGCCAACCCCCTGGAGCAGCGCCGCCTGCTGGACGAACTGCTCGCCATGGTCGCCAAGAGCGACCTCGCCCCCGTGGCCCCCCGCACAGAACCTCTGGCTTCGACGGCCCAGATCATGGACGACCTGCTGAACCGCCGGGTCGTCGGCAAGGTGGCCCTTCTCCCCTAGGCGGCCGAGGCGTGCTCCGACTCGGACGCGTCCCCGCGGACCACGATGACGGGCAGCGGGCGGCGGGCGGGAGCGTCGGCCGTCCGGCGCAGGTGGCGGCGCTCCTCCGGCGTCGTCCCGCCCCAGATGCCGTCGGGCTCACCGACCCGCAGCGCCCACGCGAGGCAGTCCGCCTTCACCGGGCAGTTCGAGCAGACCGCCTTGGCGGCGTCCTCCTGCGCCTGAAGCACCTCCGCCGAGTAGCCGATCGGGAAGAACAGGTCCGGGTCGGCACCGCGGCAGATGGCGTGGTCGCTCCAGTGTTCCTCGTTCTCGCTGTTGTGCATTGGCTTCTCCCTGCGCGGCAACGAGACCACCGGCAGTTCGGCTCGTCAGGGTGGTCCCACTCAACGTAGTACTACAACTCGTAGTACTACAAGAGGTTGGTGAAGGTTGCAAGTTAGCGCCCGGCTAACCTGTGAGGTGTGCAGCGTGATCAAGAAGTGACCTTCCGAGAGGCGACGGCGGCCGACCTTCCCCAGATCGTCCGGCTACTCGCCGACGATCCCCTGGGAGCCACCCGCGAAACACCGGGGGACCAGATCCCGGAGGCGTACTTCACCGCCTTCACCGCGATCGACAAGGACCCGAACAACCACGTGATCCTCGCGGAGGTGAACGGCGAGATCGCCGGCACCCTCCAGTTGACCTTCATCCCCGGCCTCACCTACACCGGCGGCGAGCGGGCCCAGATCGAAGGCGTCCGCGTCGCCGCCGAGCAACGCGGCATCGGCCTCGGCCAGGACCTGATCAACTGGGCCATCGACCAGGCCCGCACCCGCGGCTGCCGCGTCGTCCAGCTCACCACCGACCGCCAGCGCCCCGAAGCCATCCGCTTCTACCAGAAGATCGGCTTCCGCCCCTCCCACATGGGCATGAAATACCACCTCACCGACACGTAAGAACGAGCGACACCACACCGGCCACGGCCCCACTGCGCTCAACCCTGCCCGCGCCCGCACCTGACCGGGGCGTGGCAGGCAAGGGTCGCCCAGCATGGCGAGCCCTCGTCTTGCCGGGGATCGTGGAGCCTAGCGTTCTCATAGCCCGACCTCGTTTCGGGTCAGCATGCCGACCAGCCCGAGATCGTCGCATGGCGCTGGAGACCCGGCAATGCGTCATCAACAATGAGGCATTTCCAACTTCATGCGGCCTGGTGGTGAAGGGTGAGGATGGCTTGGACGATGGCGGTCAGGCGGGACGGTGAGCAGCGTGCCTTGCGCAGGATGCGCCAGCGTTTGAGGGTGGCGGCGCCCTGTTCGCCCAGGGCGCGGACGCGGGCGTGGTGCCGGTTGAACAGCTTCTTGCGTTTGCCGAGCTTGCGGCGCTTTCGACGTTTGTACGGAGTGCCGATCGCGCCGCCGGCTCCGACATAGGCCTTGTCGGCGTAGCAGGCGATCGCCCGTCGGGTGAGGGCGTGATGATGCCGTGCGCGCGGGCGGCGGTCAGATCATGCGTAGATCCGGGCAGCGCGGGCGAAGCCCAGATCAGCCGTCCGTGCGGGTCGGTGAGGAATTGGATGTTCACGCCGTGCCGGTGGTGCTTCCCCGAGTAGTACAGCCGGTCGCCTGCACCCGACAGCCGGTCGGTCGGCGCGAGGGTGCCGTCCAGGATGACGAACGCCTTGCGCTGTGCGATCCGCATCGCCTCGCGCAGGTCGGGCGCCAGTTCGGCGAGCAGGGCGACGACCTCGGTGACATAGCGGTGCGCGGTCGCCGTACCGACACCGAACGCGGCGGCCAGGCGTTCGAAGGTCTCGTTGCAGCGCAGGTGCACCAGCACCAGCAGGGCTTGGCGGCCCGGCGGCAGCGCTCGCCACCGCGATCCGATCCGGTGACGGTGGCCGGTGATGAGATCGGCCACGAAGGTACGGGTGGAGGACGACAGATCCAGCGCAGCGCGATAGAACAGCACCAGAGGCTCCTGGCAGTGCGGTTGTTTTGGTCGACTTCGCATCTACCAGGGGCCTCGCCGCATCACCGGCCGGATCCGCCTACCGCAACCAGCCTGTGACCAGCACGATCAAGATGGAAAAGGCTCAATGCCAAGTGCGGGTCCTGCGATTCTTTGCGGATACCCGTGTGACCAGCATGGACGCGACCGTGGAGTGCCGTTCTACCTGTGTGGCCAGCCGCAGCGGACCAAGCTCCTCACCTGCGGAAGAGCCTGAAAACCAGATAGGTCAGCGCCAGGATGATATCCACCGCAACCCAAAAGGCGATGACGAGCCCTACTCCGATCGCCGTGCCGGCTTCGCAAGCACCCTGCTGGTCCGGTGGGCAGGAGCCGCCAGAGCTCGCTCCCACGATGACCCAAACAAGGAATAGGATCTGGATCGCCAGGAAAATCCAGGGGAATATGCGATGCTTCTTCCTTCGCCTTACCTCGGACTCCTCCTTTACCTTGGCCATATCTCCTCCCTCCGCCTTGCATCATTGTCCAGTAATACTTCGCCCCCAGAGAAACGCACCCCCAAACTTCAAAAAAATGCCCCAAGCAACCACAAAGTGAACTTTGGGCCGCCCGTGCCGTCCTCACGTGTCAGGTCCGCCGAAGCCCAGGGTGGCTGCATGATCCGGTGAGAGGACGATCGGGCCGACCCACCCGCGCAACACGGAGGCCACCTGCCGAACTGAACGAGGCCTATCCGGCGCCAGAGCGTTCCGGGGCGCAGGACGTCCTCTGCTTCGAGCCGTTCGAGCTCGCCGGCGTTCTCACCCCAGCGCCGTTGGGTGTTACGGCGAGATCGACGGCGAACGAGGCCGTGAGGGTGAAGGTGTCGTGGTCGGTGGTGGTCGTGAGGCGCCCGCCGAGGGCCTCGATTCGGGTGTTGAGGTTGGCCAGGCCGGTGGGAGGGGACTGATCTGCGGGCCGGTGCGGCCGGTTTACGCCGTCATTGGTGATCCGCACCAGTACTTCATCGTGGCCCATGGCGATGTCGAACGTGCAGGTCTGCGCGCTGGCGTGCCGGATGATGTTGGTCGCCGCCTCCCGCACGATGATCCCTATCAGGTTGTCCGCGCTGCGAGGGAGGTCACCGGCGGTGTCGGTGACGGTGACGGCGGCTCCACCGGCTTCAAGGATGGCGCGGGCGGCGGACAGTTCGTCGCGGCGCGTGACGTTGTCCAGTGCGGTATCGAACGTGCGGACCTCGGTGAGCGCCTGCTCGGCGCTGCGCTGCGCCTGGGTGAGGTGGTCGCGAGCCTCGGCGGGATCGGCCCCGCTGGTCCGGAGGGCGAGCTCGATCTTGAGCTTGATGACGGACAGGTGGAAGCCGAGCAGGTCATGGATGTCCCGAGCGAGCCGGAGCCGCTCGGTGACGACGGCCATTCGAGTCAGTTCGTCCCGGGTGGCGTGCAGACGGCGGGTGATCTCGGGCAGGTTGTGCAGCGCGTACATGATGGCGGCCCAGTACAGGACGCCGGAAGCGAGGTAGATCCCGAACCAGAACCCCTCCTGGTGGTGGAAGACCACGAAAGTGGCGACGGTGCCCGCCGCCACCGCGAACCACGACCACGGCGCGGGCATCCGGACCAGCGCGGTGCCTCCGGCCAGAGCCAGGAATACCAGGATCGAGCCGTCCGGGAAGGACAGCAGCGCCGCAACGACGATCACGCTGACCTGGGCGGCGAGGATGCCCGGCCACCACCGGACGGCGGTGCCGCTCGGCCGGGGGGATCCGAGGTAGAACTGGAGTGCCGCTACCGCGAGAACGGCGGCGATCCCCGCGGTCAGGCGCTCCGGGACGCGCTGTCCTGGGAACATGTTGACGGCCGAGCAGACGATGAAGTCGGCCACGATCAGCAGATGTGCCCACGCGGCGAAGCGGACCCCCACCCCGATGGGTGCCTGTCGCATGGGTGCCGAGCCGTCCAGGCTGATGTTGCGGTGGATGTTGGCGATGGTCCGGGCGTCGGTGGCCGCCTGTGAGGCGATTCCGCCGATGACGGTGAGGTGGCTACGGCTGAGCGTCGCCCCCGTCAGTGCCTCGCGTGATTGCCTGATGATGGCCGACAACCGCGTGCCGACATCGATGCCGAGCCGGTCGGCCGCGCGCAACCGCTCCGCCTCCACCTCGGCGTCGGCGAGCCGCCGTCCGTCCTCGTGCGTCTGCTGCACGAGCTGGGCCAGCCGGACGATCGCGAAGATCGCGAACCCGTTGGCCACGTTGACGGACACGGCGTACACGAACGTCAGGGCCGAGGCGGAGAAGTACCCGCAGAGGGCGGCGTCACCGACGGCGACGACTGTGAACAGCACCCCCGCGGCGGGCCGCGGCACGACCAGCAGGATCCCGGCGCATAGGAACAGGCCGGACATGCCCCAGCCCTGCCCGATCATCAGGTAGGGCGCGAACACCGCGGTCGCCTGGACGCACAGGAGGAAAACCGGGCTCCCGCGCCGCAGGAGGAGCAACGCCAAGGCGATGACGAGAACGACCATCGCCACGACACCGATGAAGGCCAGGCCGGGTGAGAATCTCGCATAGGAGTCGAGCGATTGCAGGTAGTAAATGATCCGCGCCACGAACACGAAGCAGACGGCCCCGAGCGCGTCCTGCCACGCGAACCCCGATTGCCGTGTCACCAGGTCCCCCGTTCCGGCTCAGCGTGGATTCCGGCCAGGTTGCCGTCGCGCTGCGCCGGCGCGAGGCGGATGCAAGTGAGTCGCCCGTCACATCCAGTACACCGCGCCCGCGATGATCGTCAAGCCGTGCTCGCAACGTAGGGTGACGTGACGAGACTCAGTCGGGTGGCGCTGGGGGCATTCTGTGATTCGGGTCCTGGTGGCCGAGGACGTCCGTATCCTCCGCGAGGCCTTGGTCGACTTGATCAGCTACGAGGACGACATCGAGGTGGTCGCATCGGTCGGAGCGGGCGACGAGATCGTGCCCGCCGCCTTGCGGGATCGTCCCGATGTCGCCGTGATCGACATCGAGCTGCCCGAACGCGACGGCCTGGACGCCGCGGCCGAACTGCGTGACCTGCTCCCGGAGTGCCGGACGCTGATCCTCACCGGAATCGGCCGGCCGGGGAACCTGCGTCGCAGTGCCGGGGCGAACGTCGCGGGTTTCATGTTGAAGGACTCCCGGCCGCAGGACCTGGTGGCGGCGATCCGGACGATCGCGGCCGGCGGCCGGGTGATCGACCCGCAGCTCGCGTATGCCGCATTGGCCGTCTCCGACAACCCGCTGACCGAACGCGAAGCCGACGTGCTCAGGCTGACCTCGGAAGGCTTGAATCCGCGTGAGATCGCGGCGCGACTCCACCTCGGCTACGGCACGGTGCGCAACTACCTCGCCACGGCCGTGACGAAGCTCGGCGCGCGGAATCGGGTAGACGCCATCCGGATCGCGAAAGAAGCGGGCTGGATCTGATGAGGGAGGCGTGAAGGCTCCGGCCGGTGCGTTGTCCGGACCGGCGCATCCCGGGCCTCCGTCCGGCCTCGGCACCATCAGAGCCGCACCCGCCCGACCGGGCGCCACTCCCATTTCCCCCGATCACGCTCATGGCTTCGAATCCCCCTGTTGTGATTTGGCTGGTCGATGCCGGGCGGTCCACCGGTGCGATCGAGTCGCTCCGTCCTGCCTGGACGACGGGGCCGACCCTCGTGTCCGTCGGTCGAGCGGGGTACGTCAGGACGGTCTTCCGAGGGGCACTGTACGGACCCCAGGGGGAGGAGGTGTCAGACTCGGCGGTAGATGATCGGCTGGGCGGCGATGTCGTTGGCTTTGAAGTTGGCCAGGACGAAGGTGCGGAAGCTGGGCCGGAAGATCAGGCTGGGCAGGAATGTGCGCAGGTTCGGCCAGCTCGCGTGGTTGATGATGCCGTAGTCGGCGCTCTCGCCCTCCAGCGGCTGCACCAGGGTCGAGTTGGGCAGCGCGGTCTTGGCCTGGAACCAGCCGGCGGTGTACTCCCAGACCTTCAGCAACCTCTCGCGGTCGTCGGCGTAGAAGTAGTTGAACAGGAAGGCGTGGTCGGGGCCGTGGTCCACGTCGCCGAGCCGGGCCGCGTTGCGGCCCACGATCTGGTGGGTACGGCGGGCGGGCAGCAGGGTCGTGGCCTTGCCGTACAGGGGATCGTCGCGCAACGCCAGCGCGCTGTCGACGTCGACCGTGCGCACCAGCAGGACCACGTCGTAGCGGGCCGGCGCGAGGCCGCGTGCGGCGAGGATCTCTTCGCCCTCGCCCGGCGGGCGCAGTCGGCCGCGAAAGACGGTGGCGTCCTCGACCTCAGGTCGGGCGGCCAAGTCGGCGGCGATGGCCTTCAGCTCGTCGAGCGGGGGGATGGCAGTGGGGAACGGACCGCGCCAGGCACCGGTTTCGGCGGCGAACAGCAGGTAGCCGCTGTCGTTCGGTTCGACGAGGCCGGCCTTGACCGCAAGGCGGTCGTTGACGAGTTTCACGAGAGGTTCCTTCGGGTGTTCGCCTCGGGCGAGGCGAGGGTTCAGGAGGCTTGCCTACGGTTCAGGCCCGACAGCTGCCAGGCCAGGCGGTTGCGGACGGCGGGGATACGGCCGGCCAGCCCGAGGAGTAGGTTGCGCAACACGCGGCGGCCTGAGGCGGCGGTGGCCAGCTTGGTGAGCCGCCCGGCCAGACCGACGACCTGCTCGGCCAGGGGGCGGCGGGCGGCGGCGTAGGAGTCGAGCAGGCTCTCCGGTTCGCCCTCGAGGACCCGGGACAGGGCCTCGCCCAGGTGGACGGCGTCGTCGATGCCCAGGTTCATGCCCTGGCCGCCGGCGGGTGAGTGCACGTGGGCGGCGTCGCCTGCCAGCAGGATGCGGCCGCTGCGGTAGGTGTCGGCGATGCGGTGGTGCACCCGGAAGCGCGAACCCCAGATCAGCTCCTCCACTCGCGCGGGCTCGGCCTCGGGGCCGCGGGTGTCGAGCAACTGCTGCACGAACGGGATACCGGGCTCGGCGGGGGCTTCGTCCACGGTGGCGACGATGCGGTGCAGGCCGCCGGGTAGTGGGGCGACAACGACCAGCCCGGCCGGGGAGAAGTACAGGATGACCTCGTTCTGCGGCACCCCGCCGGACAGGCGCACATCGGCCAGGACGAACGACTCGGCGTAGGTGCCGCCTTCGAAACCGATCCCGGCACTCTCGCGGACGGTGCTGTGCATGCCGTCGGCGCCGATCACGTAGGAGGCGCGGATCTGCTTCCCGTCCTCCAGTGTGGCGGTGACACCGTCGGCGTCCTGGTCGATGCCGCTCACCCGGGCGGGCCTGATCACTTTGCCGCCGAGCTCTTCCAGGCGGGCCAGCAGGTAGGCCTCGGTGTCGGCCTGGGAGATCATCAGGGTGTAGGGGTAGGCGGTGGGCAGACCATCGAAAGGCACCGGCAGCAGGACCTTGTCGCGGTCGCGGATGGTGAAGACCGGGGTGTGGATGCCGCGCGCGACCATTCGGTCCGCCACGCCGTACGGCTCAAGCACCTCCAGCGTGCGGGAGTGCACCACGGCGGCGCGGGAGGTGTTGGCGCCTTCGGCCTGCGCGTCCACGATCACAACCTGCCTGCCGCGCTGGGCCAGGACGATCGCGGCGGTGAGTCCGGCGGGTCCGGCTCCGACGATCAGCACATCGGTGTTCATTTCGGCCTCCTCAAGTCAACGCCTGTTGGCATGAACTTAAAGGCCGGCGGTGGCGTTGTCAACGGTTGTTGGCCTACACTTGTTGACATGAGGAGATCCTCGATGGAGACCGCGGCCGCGATCCTGGCCGCCGCCCGCGAACGGTTCGCCGCCGACGGCTACGACAAGGCCACCATCCGGGCCATCGCCGCCGACGCGCGGATCGACCCCGCCATGGTGATGCGCTACTTCGGCAACAAGGAGAAGCTGTTCGCCGCCGCGGCCGAGTTCGACCTGGAGTTGCCCGAGCTGGCGCCCGACCAGGCCGGGGACGGCCTGGTCCGTCACTTCCTGCGCAAGTGGGAGGCCAACGAGGGGCTCCAGGTCCTGCTGCGCACGGGGGTGACGAACGAGGCCGCCGCCGAGCGCATGCGCACGGTCCTGGGCGGTCAAGTCATCCCGCTCGTGACCCGTCTCACCGGCGACCCGCAGCGGGCTCCTTTTCGCGCTTCCCTAATCGCCTCGCAACTGCTGGGTCTGGCCCTGTCCCGCTACATCCTGCAATTCCCGCCGATGGTGACGGCCTCGGAGGAAGAGCTGGTCGTCTGGCTGGGCCCCACGATCCAGCGATATCTCACGGATTGAGCTCCTCGGCGAGGTCCTCCGCTGGGTCACACCCCCGACCAGGTCACCGTTGGATGATCGTTCGGAGGTCGCGTCGGGGTGAGAGGGCCGGTGGCTTGGTCCGGCCGACGCGGACGAGCATCTGCAGCTTGGCCGGGGGCGTCACGTCGACGAGCCGTTCCAGCTCGGTGCGCAGCTCGTCCATCTGTGGGAACTCCTGGAGCGCCTGGCTGATCGGTTGGAAGCGCAGGCCGAGGGCGTCCGCACTGAGCTGGGCGCGAACGTAGGCGCGGCCGGTGGTGATCCAGTCGTGCATCGTGTTGGTCGCCGTGGTCAGGGTGAGCAGGGCCGAGGTGGCGGTGGTCGATCGGCGGAACCCCGCGAGGTAGGGGCCCCGGTTGTAGGACCTGTGCCAGTTGCCGTCGTTCATGAGCCTGCGTGCCAGGGGCAGCGACAGGCCGCTCAGGCCCACGGTGTCGGCGTGGAATCCATCGCCCTTCTGGGTGATC
>NZ_SMKK01000185.1 GCF_004348425.1 Actinomadura sp. 7K507 | reverse complement strand
CCTTCGAGTACCTCCAGCGCGAGAACGCGCACTTCACCATCCACGCGGGCGAGGGGTTCGGGCTGCCGTCGATCTGGCAGGCGATCCAGTGGTGCGGCGCCGACCGGCTCGGGCACGGCGTGCGGATCATCGACGACATCGAGGTGGACGGGGAGGACGCCAGGCTCGGGCGGCTCGCCGACTATGTCCGAGACAAGCGGATACCGCTGGAGATGTGCCCCACGTCCAACATCCAGACGGGCGCGGCGAAGTCGATCGCGGAGCATCCGATCGGGCTGCTGCGGCGGCTGAGCTTCCGGGTCACGGTGAACACCGACAACCGGCTGATGAGCGGGACGACGCTGTCGCGGGAGTTCGCGAACCTCGTCGACGCGTTCGGGTACGGGTGGGACGACCTGCAGTGGTTCACGGTGAACGCGATGAAGTCGGCGTTCGCGCCGTTCAACGAGCGGCTCGAACTGATCAACGGGGTGATCAAGCCCGGTTTCGCGCAGCTCAAGTGGAGCGGCGCCCGGCCCCTGGCATGATCGGGTCATGACGATTCGTTCCACCGGCGGGCGTGTCGCGGCGTGGGCGTGGCTGACGTTCGCCGCGCTCAACATCGCCGACCTGGTGTTCGGCATCACCGGCGACGCCTCCTACTCGCTGATGTCGCTCACCATCGGCGTGCTCCTGCTGCTCGGCTCCGGGATCGCGTACACGGCCGGGCTGCGGCCCGCGATCGTGGGGGACGACGACGCGGTCACGGTCCGCAACCCGCTGCGGGACGTCCGGGTCCCGTGGGGCGCGGTCCGCGCGATCAGGGGCACGAACGCGGTGACGGTCCGCTTCACCGGCCCGGACGGCGCGGAACTGGAGACGCGGGCCTGGGTGCACCAGACGTCGCCGCGCGCCCAGGCGAAAGCGGAGGCGCGGGCGAAGAAGGAGCAGGCCAAGACGCCGGGCATCGATCTCACGGGACGGACACCGGCCGCGTACACGGCTCAGCGGCTCAACGAGATCCTCGACCGGCGGCGGCCGAAGACCAGGTCGAAGGCGCCGGACAAGGCCGCCGCGGCCAAGGCGGAGGCCGAGAAGACGAAGGAGGCGGCCCGGGGGACGGTGAAGTGGTCCGTCCCGGCGGTGGCGTCGCTGGCCGTCCCGGCGGTGGCGCTGATCGTGCTCGCCGTCGTGGGTGCCGTCACCTGAGCATCGCGGCGAGGCCGGCGCGGAGGGCGTCCAGCTCGGTGGCGGCGCGCGCGCGGACCGCCGCGATGTCGTCGTCGACGGGTAGGACGACTTCCAGGTAGCACTTGAGCTTCGGCTCCGTCCCCGATGGGCGGATGACCACCCGTGCCCCTCCGGCCAGGCGGAACCTCACACCGTCGGTAGGGGGCAGGCCATCGACGCCGTTGGAGAGGTCGTCGAACCGCTCGACCGGCCGTCCCCCCAGTCGCACCGGAGGATCGGTGCGCAGGCGAGTCATCGCGGACGTGATCCACGACAGGGGGTCCGAGCGGGGCTCGTCCGTTGAATGGTGGTCGGTGGGCGCTGGAGGACGGTCCTGGACCCGGATCGAGAGTTGGGACGTGGCGTGCAGGCCGTGCTCGCGGGCCTGCTCGTCGAGGAGATCGAGCAGCGTGCGGCCCTCGCGGCGGGCACCGGCGGCGAGCGCGGCCACCGCGAGCGCCGCGCCGATGCCGTCCTTGTCGTTGACGAGCACGCCGCGGTCGTCGCCGACGCTGTACCCGAGGGCCTCCTCGTACCCGAACACGAGCCTGCCGGGCTTCTCGTGGGGCGACGGCGCGCCGCCCGCCTTCATGATCCATTTGAAGCCGGTGAGGGACTCGGCGAACCGGACACCGTGCGCCGCCGCGATCGAGCGCAGCAGCGACGACGACACGATCGTGGTGACGACCAGGCGGTCATCGCCGGTGGTGTGCCGCAGGACGTGCTCGGCCAGCAGGCCGCCGAGCTCGTCTCCGGTCAGCGTCCGCCAGCCGTCACCCGCCGGGACGGCGACCGCGCAGCGGTCCGCGTCGGGGTCGTTGGCGATCACCAGGTCGGCGCCACGGGCGTCGGCGAGAGCGAGGGCCAGGTCGAGTGCTCCGGGTTCCTCCGGGTTCGGAAACGCGACGGTCGGGAAGTCCGGATCGGGGTCGGCCTGCTCGGGCACGACGGCCGGAGCGGCGAACCCGGCCCGGTCGAACGCCTGGAGCAGCACGTCCCGTCCCACGCCGTGCATCGGCGTGTAGACGATCGAGACGTCCTTGCCGGCGTCACCGCCGAGCCGCAGCGACGACACCGCGTCCAGGTAGCGGCCGGCGCCGTCGTGGACGGGCCATTCCGTGCCGAGCGGCAGCTCGTCCACGCGGCCGACCGCGTCGATCGCGGCGGAGATCTCGGCGTCCAGCGGCGGGACGATCTGCGCCCCGTCCGCCCAGTACACCTTGTAGCCGTTGTCGCGGGGCGGGTTGTGGCTGGCCGTGACCATGACACCGGCCACGACGTCGTCGAACGTCCGGGTGAAATGGGCTAGGACGGGCGTCGGGACCGGATCGGCGAACACCTCCGGCCGCAGCCCCGCCCCGCTGAGCACCGCCGCCGTGTCGTCGGCGAACCGCCGCGAGCCGTGCCGCGCGTCGAATCCGATGATCACCCGGCCGCCCCGGGGGAGGCGGGCGGCGAGCCCGGCGGCGGCGCGCATCACCGTCACCCGGTTCATCCGGTTCGGCCCGGCGCCCAGCTCACCGCGCAGCCCGGCCGTCCCGAACTCCAGCCGCGCGCCGAACCTGTCGGCGAGGGCCTGGTCGTCGCCCTCGTCCAGGATCGCCCGGAGCTCGGCACGGGTCTCCGGATCGGGATCCTGCGCCAGCCACTCCCCGGCCCACGCCCGAAGATCACTCCTGCCTGGTTCCTGCGGGGGGCGGCCCCACGCCTCCCGGTTCGCTTCGCTCATGGCTCGGTCTTCTCCACGGCCGCCGCGTCAGAACTTGGTCAGGAGGGTAGCGAGGAGGCCGCCCATGCGGCCGGCCGACGCGCGCCCGGCGGCGAGGACCTCCTCGTGGTCCAGTTTCTCGTCCGACAGCCCGGCGGCGATGTTGGTGACCAGGGAGATGCCGAGGACATCCGCGCCGCCGCGCCGGGCCGCGATCGTCTCCAGGACGGTCGACATCCCGATCATGTCGGCGCCCAGCGTCCGCAGCATCCGGATCTCGGCGGGCGTCTCGTAGGTCGGGCCGCGGAACGCCGCGTACACGCCCTCCGGCAGCGCCGGGTCGACCTCCCTGGCGAGGTCCCGCAGCCGCGCCGAGTACGCCTCGGTCAGGTCGAGGAACGTCGCGCCGGTCAGCGGGTTCGCGCCCGTCAGGTTCAGGTGGTCGGAGATCAGCACCGGGTCGCCGACCTTCTGGTGCTCGGGCCGCAGCCCGCCCGCCGCGTTCGTCAGGACCATCGTCTTCACACCGGCGGCCAGCGCCGTCCGGACGGGGTGGACGACCGCGTCGACGCCGCGTCCCTCGTACAGGTGCGTCCGCCCCAGGAACACCAGGGCGCGGTGCCCGCCGATCTCCACGGCCCGGACGCGTCCCGCGTGGCCTTCGACGGCGGGGGGCGCGAACCCCGGCAGGTCCGTCACCGGCAGGTCGGCGGCGGGCTCGCCGAGCGCGTCGGCCGCCGGAACCCAGCCCGAACCCATCACGAGGGCGACGTCGAAGGCGTCGAAGGACGTGCGGGCGCGCAGCTCGTCCGCGGCGCCCCTCGCCAGTGCAAAAGCGTCGTTGCTCACATAGCCGACACTACAGGCGTGATCGCCGCGCCCCGGTGCGGAGGCTCACTGGTGCGGAGGCTCACCGGTGCGGGGGCTCACTGGTGCCGAGGCTCAGTCGCCCAGCGATTTGCAAGGGCGGGTGCGCAGGTCCTTGACGTAGTCGTCGGGCGCGCCGGCCTTCTCCGCCGCGTCCGCCACGATGCCGAGGTAGCGCGCGGACGGGAGTCCGCCCTCGTAGTCGTCCAGGACGTACAGCCAGCACAGCGCGTCGCCGTCGAGCGTCTGCACCCGGACCCTGATCTTGCGGTAGACGTCGAGCGCCGCGCCCTCCCAGGCGTCGAGTTCCTTCTCGTCCCAGCCGGGAACGTCGTACATGACGACGAAGACCTGCTCGGAACCGTCCTCGACGACCGTCGCGAGGGCCCCGTCCCAGTACTTGTCCTGCCCGCCGAAGGTCAGGCGCCACCCGGCAAGCCAGCCGGTGCCGCGCATGGGCGAATGCGGAGCCCGGCTCGCCATCTGATCGGGATCCATGTTGGAGGCGTACGCCGCGTACAGTGCCACGTTGGCCAAGGCTAACTCACCCGCACCCCGCGACCGGAGCGAAGCGCGCATTGCGGCCCGCGCGTATCCGGGGCCCGGGGCCGGACATTTCACCGCCCGGAGTAGGAAAGAATGGAACATGTGACCCGCATCGTGATCATCGGAGGAGGCCCGGGCGGTTACGAGGCCGCGCTCGTCGCGGCGCAGCTCGGCGCCGACGTGACCGTCATCGAACGGGACGGTCCGGGCGGCGCCTGCGTGCTCACCGACTGCGTGCCCTCCAAGACGCTCATCGCCACCTCGACCCGCCGGGCGGTCATGTCGGAGTCGGCGGGCCTCGGCCTGCGCTTCAACGGCGGCCCGGACGGGATCGTCGGGGCCCTGGAGGCCGACATGGCCACCGTCAACACGCGCGTGAAGGACCTCGCGCGGGCCCAGTCGTTCGACGTCGCCGAACGGCTCGCCTACGAGGAAGTCAAGATCGTCCGCGGTGAGGCGCGGCTGGTGGAGCCGCATGTCGTCGCGGTCGGCGACCGGCGCATCCGGGCCGACATCGTGCTCGTCGCGACCGGCGCGACCCCGCGCGTGCTGCCGGGCGCCGAGCCGGACGGCGAGCGCATCCTGGACTGGCGCCAGCTCTACGACCTGCCGGAACTGCCCGATGACCTGATCGTCGTCGGCTCCGGCGTGACGGGCGCCGAGCTGGCCGGGGCCTACATGGCGCTGGGGTCGAAGGTCACGCTGGTGTCGTCGCGCGACCGGATCCTGCCGACCGAGGACGCCGACGCCGCGGCCGTCCTGCAGGAGGTCTTCCTGCGGCGCGGGATGAACGTCATGTCGCGGTCCAGGGCCGCGGGCGTGGAGCGGTCCGGGAACGGCGTGATCGTCACGCTGGAGGACGGGACGAAGGTCGAGGGCACGCACTGCCTGATGACCGTCGGGATGGTGCCCAACACCACGGGCATCGGCCTGGAGGACGTCGGCGTCCGCTGCGACGAGCGCGGCTTCGTGGAGGTCGACAAGGTGTCGCGGACGTCCGTCCCCAACATCTACGCCTCCGGTGACTGCACCGGCATCCTGATGCTCGCGTCCGTCGCCGGCATGCAGGGACGCATCGCCATGTGGCACGCGCTGGGGGAGGCGGTGCAGCCGCTGAAGCTCGGCTGGGTCGCGTCCAACATCTTCACCGACCCGGAGGTCGCGTCGGTCGGCGTGACACAGCACATGGTCGACTCGGGGGACGTCAACGCCCGTACGGTGATGCTGCCGCTGTTCACCAACGCCCGCGCCAAGATGCAGGGCTTCGAGGACGGTTTCGTGAAGCTGTTCTGCCGCCCGTCCACGGGGATCATCCTCGGCGGCGTCATCGTCGCGCCGCGGGCGAGTGAGCTGATCCTGGGCGTGTCCATCGCCGTCCAGCAGCACCTCACCGTCAACCAGGTGGCCCAGACGTTCGCGGTCTACCCGTCCCTGTCGGGCAGCATCACCGAGGCCTCCCGACGCCTGATGACCGAGCACGCCTACTGACGGGCGCGCCCGGCCATCTCGAACGGACGGGTCACTTGAACAGGCGGGCCGCTAGAAGTAGCGGAGTGCCACGTAAACCCACGCCATGATCGTGCTCACGATCGTGATGCCGATCCCGTAGCGGGTGAACTGCCAGAAACTGATCGGGTGACCGGTCCTGGCGGCGATGCCGATCGCGACGACGTTGGCGCTCGCGGCGACGGCCGTCCCGTTCCCGCCGAAGTCGGCGCCCAGCGCGAACGACCACCACAGCGCGTCCGCGGTGTGCGGGTCGGCCCCGGCGGCCATCCCCTCGACGATCGGCGCCATCGTCGCCGTGTAGGGGATGTTGTCGAAGAACGCGCCCAGCACGGCGGATCCGAACACCAGGGCGGTGGCGGCGGCGAAGTAGTTGTCGCCGATCGTGTCCGCGGCCCAGGTGCCGATGCTCTCGATCACGCCGGTGTGCCCCAGGCCCGACACCATCACGAACAGGCCCATGAAGAACACCAGGACGCCCCACTCGACCTCCTTGAGGACGTCGGAGACCTCGACCTTGGTGACCAGCAGCATCACGCCCGCGCCCACGAGGGCCACGATCGAGGGCTCGATGTGGAACACCGAGTGCAGCGAGAACCCGACGATGATCAGGACGAGCACGGCCAGGCATCGCGCCAGCAGCTTGTGGTCGGTGATCGCCTTGCGCTCGTCCAGGGCCATCACCTCTTCCACGTACCGCTCGTCGTACGTGAACGACTTGCGGAAGATCCACCGCGACATCACCACGAACGTGACGAAGATGACCACCACGATCGGCGCCATGTGCACGAGGAAGTCGTTGAACGTCAACCCCGCGCGGCTGGCGATGATGATGTTCGGGGGGTCCCCGATCAGGGTGGCGGCGCCGCCGATGTTGGACGCCAGCACCTCGGCGATCAGGTACGGCTGGGCCGGGATGCGCAGCCGGTTGCAGACCACCACCGTCACCGGCGCCACCAGCATGATCGTGGTGACGTTGTCCAGGAACGGCGAGGCCACGGCGGTGATGGCCATCAGCATCACCAGCAGCCGGTACGGCCTCCCCTTCGAGCGCTTGGCCGCCCAGATCGCCAGGTACTCGAACAGCCCGGTGCCCTTGATGACGCCGACGACGATCATCATGCCGAGCAGCAGGAAGATGACGTTCCAGTCGATCCCCTCGTGCTCGGAGAAGAAGACCTCGCCGCCCGAGGTCAGCCCGAGCACCGTCATCAGGCCGGCCGCGACCAGGACGACCTTGACCTTGTCGATCTTCTCCGTCGCGATGAAGAAGAACGCCACGATGAAGATGGCGAGCGCCAGTATGGCGCTCATGGCGTGACCCTCTTCAGCGAACCTTCCAGCGTCGCGGCGTCAGCCGATGCGCCGTCCGGCCGTGTGCCGTCCAGCCGTGAGCCGTCCAGCGGTGTGCCGGTGGACGGGGTGCCGTCAAATGGGTTGGCGTCAAATGGGTTGGCGTCAAACCGGGCGCCGGGTACGGCGCCGGATGGTCGTGCGTTAAGCGGTGTGCCGTCGGGTGGTGCGCCCCTCCGGCGCGCGCTTTTTGGGCGCGTGCCTCCCGCGGGCGCGTCCCTCAGGTGTCCGAAGCCGACTCCGGCCTGGTCAGCGCTATCGCCGACAGCAGCCGGTCCAGGGCGATGGCTCCCGCCAGCAGCCCGGAGTCGTCGACCACAGCGATCAGGGGGCTTCGGTGCCGCGCCATGAGCGTGGCGATCTCCAGCAATGTCGAGGACGGTTTCACGCTGAGCGGGCGGACTGTGTGCGAGCCGAGAGAGTCCCCGACGGTCATGTCGTCGATCTCTTGCCAGAACACGTCCGCGTGGGCCTCGTCCACGGCCCGGGTCAACGCCTGATCCTCCTGATATGCGGCGGGCACTGCCAGCTTCAGCACCTGAGTCCCCGGCAGGACGACCCGGGGGCGCTGCTCCTCGTCCACGACGATCAGACCGGGCAGGCGTCCGAGCGCCATGACCTGGATCGCGTGCGCGATCGAGTCGCCCATCGTCACGGTCGGCACCTGTACGGCGATGTCCCGCGCTTGCATGCGTTCCTTCCGGCTTCCGGAGAGCCTGGTTCCGCTGGCTGATAGGTTCCTCCTCCTAACGGCGGGGACGGCCCCGTCGCAGGACGTTCCCCGTGGCGCCGTGGGCAGGAGACCGCGTCCGCCGCCCGATCGATTTGCCATGCGTCCGCCCCTTTCTGCGTACGGTGTCCAGTCTTTGTGGCGGATGCCCGAGTCGATATCGGGGACAGCACCCATATAGACCGGGAGGAGCCATGTATCTGTGGTCTGCCCAGTTCGGGTGGGCTGTCGGGTGCCTACCATGGAAGCGAGACCGGAGGTGATCGGTGCACGCTCGGGAGGCTCGCACCCGGATACTGCTGGCCGATGATCACGCGCTGGTGCGCCGTGGGCTCCGGCTGATCCTGGACGCCGAATCGGACCTGACGGTGGTCGCCGAGGCCGCCGACGGGGCGGAGGCGATCGAGGCCTGCGCCGGGACCGAGATCGACCTCGCGATCCTGGACATCGCCATGCCGCGCATGACGGGGCTGCAGGCCGCACGGGAGATGGCTCGGCGCTTCCCCACCGTGCGGACCCTGATCCTTTCCATGTACGACAACGAGCAGTACCTGTTCGAGGCGCTGAAGGCGGGTGCGTCCGGGTACGTCCTGAAGTCCGTCGCCGACCGCGACCTCCTGCAGGCCTGCCGCGCCGCGATGAGGGGCGAGCCCTTTCTCTACCCGGGCGCCGTCAACGCGCTGATCCGCGAGTACCTCGGACGGGACGGGAACGGCGACCGCCCCGAGAACCTCCTCACCCCGCGCGAAGAGGAGATCATCAAGCTGGTCGCGGAGGGCTACTCGTCCAAGCAGATCGCCGAGACGCTGACGATCAGCATCAAGACCGTCGACCGGCACCGCGCGAACATCCTCGCCAAGCTCGGCATGCGCGACCGTCTGGAGCTCACCAAGTACGCCATCCGCGTCGGCCTCGTCGAGCCGTAGTCCGGTAGTCCATGCGGGCGCGCTGTTCGGAGTCCAGGCCCGCTGCGCTCGCCTGGCGGCCCGTTCCGTGACCCGGCCTGCGCGTGGCCGAGGTCATTTTGAGGCACGGCCCAACGCGTGGCGGGAGCCGGATGGCGGGATCACCAGCCTGACCTCGGTGCCGCCGCCGTTGGCCGGGCCGATGCTGAGCTGCGCCCCGATGAGCATCGCGCGCTCCTGCATCCCGCGGATGCCGGAGCCGGGCTCGGTCGGCGGGCCCGAGCCGTCGTCCGCGACCCGCAGGACCACGCGGCCGTCCTCGTCCTGCTTCAGCGACAGCTCCGCGTTCTTCGCGCCGGAATGCCGCCACACGTTGGTGAGGCCCTCCTGCGCGATCCGGTAGACCACCAGCTCGGCGTCGGTGCCGAGGCACTCCAGGCCGTTCTGGACGCGGCGGGTGACGTGCGGCCCTCCCGTGGCGGAGAAGTCCCCGGCCAGGGAGGTGAGCGCGCTGGTCAGGCCGAGGTCGTCCAGGACGCCGGGACGGAGCCGGCGGGCCACCCGGCCCACCTCGTCCAGGCTGGACCTGACGAGCTCCTGGACGCCGCGCAGCTCCTCCGCCACCTCCTCGGGCGCGCGGTTCACCACCGACTTCAGCTCCAGCAGCACCACGGTGAGGCTCTGCCCGATCTCGTCGTGCAGCTCCTGGGCGATGCGGCGCCGCTCGGCCTCCTGGGCGTCCAGGACGACGGCGGTACTGATGCTGCGGTCGGCCTCCAGCCGGTCGAGCATCGCGTTGAAGTGGTCGACCAGGTGGAACAGGTCACGGTTCGGGGTGGTCGCGAGCCGGTCGCCGGAGCGCAGCGAGTGCAGCCGCGCCATCAGTGTCGTGAGGCCGTCCAGCGGCGCCAGGCTGACGCGCAGCAGCAGCGCGTTCGCCGCCACCATCAGCGCGATGCCGATCGACAGGACGATGAACTCGCTCATCAGGATCCGCGACGACACCTTGACCGGCGTCAGGGCCAGGACCGCGGTACCGAGCACGAAGATCAGCCCGTTGATGCCGAGGATGCGCCAGAACAGTGCCGAGGCGGGGGTCCGGAACAGGCGCCGCCGGCGCCCGGCCTTCGGATCGGTGTCGCCACCGCCGGCGCCGGTGCCCGCCGCCGTCCCGGCCTCACTCGCGCTCATGGGACCGCTTACTCGCGCTCATGGGACCACGTCACCGCAAAGGCCTGGCGTTGTCCATGCGTGACATCCCCGATCAGAGGAGGCCGATACCCATGTCCGGCGCCCGGCGTCTGCATGGTGCGCACCCACGTCTATGAGCATTGGACCCGATGGTGACGCAGCGTTGAACGGCCGATGGTGGAGGGTGAGCATACCGGTGGCGTCAGGGAGGTCGCGGTGGGGCAGGAATCGGACTTCCTTACCGCGCCTTTGGCGTCCCTGATCGTCCTCGGGCTGCTGGTGGCCGTGGTCGTCCTCTCCGGGTTCCGGAAGGTCGAGGCGTCCGAACACCTGGTCGTCCGGCGTTTCGGCAGGACGATCGGTGTTCGCGGACCGGGGCTGCGGTTCCTGCTGCCGTTCGCCGACACCGGCGCCCGCGTCCCTGCGGGCGTGCAGCCGTACGACATCTGGCTCAGGGCCACCACCAGGGACGGCGTCTCCGTCCGCGTGAAGGCGCTCGCGATGATGGGGGCCGACGACCCCGTCACGTACGCCTCCGCCACGGATTCGCCGTCCTCCGCCGCGCAGGCGATCATCGAGGTCGCGCTGCGCGACGTGATAGCGGACCGGGACCTGGCGGACCTGCCGTCCCTGATGGCGAACAGGGACGACGCCGATCTGGTCCGGCGCGTCAACGAGGCGGTCCGGCCATGGGGAGTGGCCGCCGACCTCGTTTCCATCACCGACGCGATGGTCCCGGTCCGCGCGGACCTGCCGCTCTGCGGCTGCGGCGCGGACGGCGTCCGCTCCACCGGCCCGCGGCGCGCCGCCCCCCGCTGACGTGGGGCGGCGCGCCGCATCCGAGCCGTATTCGGGTATCCGGGCCGCATCCGGGCGTCCTGGCCGCATTCCTCAGAAGCCGCCGAAGTCGCCGAAGCCTCCGCCGCCGCCGAAGTCGCCGCTCCCGAAGTCCCAGCCGCCGCCGATGTCGCCGCCGTCTCCGCCGAATCCGCTCATGGCGTCACCGCCGTAGCCGCCGAACCCGCCGAACATCATCGAGCCGAGCATGGTGCCGACCATCATGCCGCTGAGCATGTCCATCCCGCCGTAGCCGCGGTAGTAGCCGCCGGCGTAGGGGCCGTACGCGGGACCCGCGTCCCAGTAGGGCCGCCGGACGCCGCCGGACGGGACCATGCGGATGTCCGGGTCGGTGCCGTGCAGGACGGCCTCCGCGTCGGCCTCGCAAGCCGGGACGGAACGCGCGACACCACCCGGGGGCGCCCACGTGACGTCCTTCACCGAGGGGCCGTGCTGCGGGTTGAAGAAGCAGGGCGCACGCCGTTCGGGGACGGGCTCGCCGGCCAGGCGGGCGCGCGTCGCGGTCATGTAGTAGCGGCCGTCCTCGAGGGAGGTCGTGACCTCCTCCATCTCATGCGGCGCGCTGGCGCGTTCGGTCGCCTTCTTGGCACTGTCGTAGGAGTTCATGGCGCGCTCGTAGTCGCCGCGGGTGTCGGGATCGAGATCCTTGTCCATGACGTTGAGGTCCAGGTGGGCGATGTCCTCGCCGAGGAGCGTCACGTCCTCCTCCACGCCGCTCTTGAGATCGGCCATCTGCTGCTCCGCGCGGACGCGCTGCCGCTTCCGGCTGACGAGGAGCGCGCTGGACGCCACCGCGACCACCAGGATGAGGACGCCGAGCGTCACGAACCCGCCGATCGCGCTCGATCGGGCCTTGTCGTCGACCTTGTTCTCGGCGATGTCGCTGAACTGGACCAGGCGTTCCGTCAGCGGTACGCCGTTGGTCCGCGTGATGAGCTGGTTCATCTCCTGGTTGTTCAGCTTCTGGGAGATTCCGGCCATGCGGGTGCCGTCGGCGGTGACGGCGACATAGGTGTCGCCCTCGCCTACGCGGCTGGCGACGGCCTGGAGCATCGGCCCGATCTGGGACTGCGTGGCGTTGTCGCTGACGACGACGGCGCGGATGTCGGCGTCGCTCGCGCCGCCCAGGGCCGTCTCGATCTTGTTCTGGTCGGCCGGGGACAGCACGTTCCCGGCCTCGCTCGTCACGTAGAGCCGAGAGTCGAGGAGGCCGTTGGCGATCTGCCCGACGTTGTCGGCGGCCGCTGCCGCCGGTACGGCGGCCTGTGCCGCTGCCGCCCGCGTAGTGGCGGCCTGCGTGGTGGTGGTCTGTGCTGCGACTGTCTGCGTTGTGGCGGGCTGAGCCGTGGCGGCCTGTGCGGGGGCGCTGAAGGCGAACGCCGGCAGAGCGGCGGCGACGATGATCGCCGAGACGGCGCCCCGGCGTGCCGCCCGGCTGGCCCGGATCTCGGTGTTCATCCTCCCAGTCTGCCCACGTTAATGCCCGAATCGCGTCATCCCCGCGAGGGATTTGTGACCGGGTCCGTGTGGGGGCCGGTACCCAGGCGCGCCCCCGGAAGGCCGCCCCGCCCGCTGCCGGACGGGGCGGACCCGCTCAGCTGTCCTTGATCTCGCAGATGACGGCGCCGGAGGAGACGGTCTGGCCGATCTCGGCGGCCAGACCGGTGATCGTCCCGGCCTTGTGGGCGGTGAGCGGCTGCTCCATCTTCATCGCCTCCAGGACCACGATCGCGTCGCCGGCCTCCACGGTCGCGCCGTCCTCGACGACGATCTTGACGATGGTGCCCTGCATCGGGCTGACCAGGGAGTCGCCGGACGCCTGGGCGCCGCCGCCCTTCTTGCCGCCGCGCCGCTTGGCGGGCTGGGCGTTGCCGGCCGCGCCGCCCGCCGACGCGCCCAGACCCGCGGGCAGGACGACCTCGATGCGCCGGCCGCCGACCTCGACGGTCACGCGCTCCCGCTCGCCCTCGTCCTCGTCCCCGGCGGCGGGCGTCTCGTAGGGCGGGATCCGGTTGTCGAACTCGGTCTCGATCCACCGGGTGTGGACGGAGAACGGCACCGCGTCGTCCTCGGGGACGAACGCCGGGTCGTCCAGGACCGCCCGGTGGAACGGCAGCACGGTCGGCATCCCGCCGATGGCGAACTCCGCCAGCGCGCGGCGGGACCGCTCGACGGCCTGCCGGCGCGTCGCGCCCGTCACGATCAGCTTGGCGATCAGGGAGTCGAACGCCTGCGGGACCGTCTGCCCCGCGCCGTAGCCGGAGTCCAGCCGGACGCCGGGGCCGGACGGCGGCTCCCACTCCGTCAGCGTGCCGACGGCGGGCAGGAACCCGCGTCCGGCGTCCTCGGCGTTCAGCCGGAACTCGATCGAGTGGCCGCGCAGCTCCGGGTCGCCGTAGCCGAGCTCCTCGCCGTCGGCGACGCGGAACATCTCCCGCACGAGGTCGACACCGGCGACCTCCTCGGTGACGGGGTGCTCCACCTGGAGCCGCGTGTTGACCTCAAGGAACGAGATCGTCCCGTCCTGGCCGACGAGGAACTCGCACGTCCCCGCGCCGACGTACCCGGCCTCCTTCAGGATGGCCTTGGAGGAGGAGTACAGCAGCTCGACCTGCTCGTCCGACAGGTACGGCGCCGGGGCCTCCTCGACGAGCTTCTGGTGCCGCCGCTGGAGCGAGCAGTCACGGGTGGACACCACCACCACGTTGCCGTGCTTGTCGGCGAGGCACTGGGTCTCCACGTGCCGCGGCCTGTCCAGGTACCGCTCCACGAAGCACTCGCCGCGCCCGAACGCGCCGACGGCCTCCCGGACCGCGGACTCGTACAGCTCGGGGACCTCGTCCAGCGTCCGCGCCACCTTCAGGCCGCGCCCGCCGCCACCGTACGCGGCCTTGATCGCGATGGGCAGGCCGTGCTCCGCGGCGAACGCGACGACCTCGTCCGCGCCGGAGACCGGGTCCTTGGTGCCGGCGACCAGCGGCGCGCCGACCTTCTGCGCGATGTGCCGGGCCTGCACCTTGTCGCCCAGGGCGATGATCGCGTCGGGCGGGGGACCGATCCAGGTCAGCCCCGCGTTCTGCACGGCCGTGGCGAAATCGGCGTTCTCCGCCAGGAACCCGTAGCCGGGGTGGACGGCGTCCGCACCGGCCTCGGCGGCGATCTTCAGCAGTTTCTCAATGTTCAGGTAGCTCTCGGCCGCCGTCTGCCCACCCAGGGCGAACGCCTCGTCGGCGACCCGAACGTGCAGCGCCTCCAGATCGGGTTCGGCGTACACCGCCACACTGGCCAGGCCTGCGTCACGGCAGGCACGGGCTATACGAACCGCGATCTCTCCACGGTTGGCGATCAGGACCTTGCGCACGTGGGTCTCCTCCCTCAACCTCGCACGCGCAGTCTAGATAATGGCCGTTCCTGGTTTTCGTAAGCCCCTCCTTATGCGCCGATCGCCCTGCACCTGGCGGCCTGAGCCCGCTCCGGCCGCGGGCCGCGGGCACCGCGCACCGGTAACCGTTTCGCGCGCCCGCGCCGGGTAGGCGGGTGTACTCTTCGGCACGGATCTGCTCGGCTCCGATCAGCGGGAGAGGCCCATGGTTCGCCCGTGGCCCCAGGTCGGCCTCACGGCCGTCCTGGCAGCCTGCCTGCTGGTTCCCTCGTCGACCGTCCGGTGGGAGAGCCCTCCCGTGGACGACGACGTCACCCGGCAGCTCACGATCGCCGCGAGCTCGCTGGTGCAGCACCGCTCGCAGGCCCTCGTCCAGAAGCAGGACCGTGACAGCACCGCCTCGCCCCGCGAGGTGTACGGCGTCCGGATCTCCCCGCGTCTCGCGCGCTCCCAGGAACGGGCCGTCCGCGAGCTGGAGACCCGGAACCGCGCCCCCATCGAGGGCGGCCCCGCCTACACGGGCGCCCGCACGAGCCTCGACGGGGGCCACGCCGTCCGGGAGGGGGACCGCATCACGCTGGAGGCGGTCGAGAACACCGTGGTCCGCTACGGCAGCGGCAAGGTCACGCAGTCGGTCCGGCGCCGGTTCGAGTTCCGGACGCGCGGCGAGCAGATCACCCTGATCGCCGAACGCGTCCTCGACCCTGACGCCCGCCCGGTGAACGACCCCGTCTCTCCCGCCCGCTGACGCGATCATCGAATTGCACCGAAACGGGTCGCCCAGAACATCTTGACGGGCAGTATTTATGTCGGTCACAAAGCGTGTGGAGCACCCTCTGCAGCCGCGACCGGACATGCCGAGATGGTGCGAGCAGGCCCGCCCCGGCGAGGAATCCGCCGTGTGACCCTAGATTGACGTGATGGACGAGGCGTAGGCTGATGCCGGTGGTGAGCCGTTTCCACCCCGCCCTGCGGACGAAGCTCGCAGAGGGAAAGGCCCCATTCTTCGGCAGAACCTGAAAGCGTTCCAGCGATCAGCGATGAAAGGGCCGGAACGATGGGCGACAAGCGCGGCGCCAACCTCGGCGAGCTTGAGGAACTGTCCCGCATCTTCAGCAAGCACTCCCGCAACCTCGACGCTTTGATCAAGGACCTCAACGGCCGCACGGTGAGCAGCAGTGCCGCCTGGTGGGGTCCCGGCGCCGACCGCTTCCGCAGCGCCTGGGCGGAGGCCAAGACCGCCTTCGACAAGATGTCCATCGCCCTGGAGCAGGGCAGCCAGGACATCCGCAAGTCCCAGCAGAACATCGAGGCCGCCACCCGCTGACGCCTCGTCACGAGCCGCGGGCCCCGGTCCGTCCCCCCGAGGCCGGGTCCCGCTCCATCCGCGCCGGAGAACGAACGTTGAGCGAGGAAAACGCGCTGCTCCAGTTCACGCTGAGCCGCATACAGACCCTGTCGGACCAGCACTGGCACACGTTCACCGCGTCCCGCCAGGCCATGGACGGCCACGCCTGGGTCGGCGGCACCGCGTCCCGCGGGTTCGCCCGCGAGCTGGACCGCAGCGACGCCGCCCTCCACGCCGAGCTCCGTAAGGCGCTCGAACTCGTCCGGAACGAACTGAACCGGCGATGACATGGGCGACGGATGGCTGGACCCGGGCACCTGCGGGGTGAAGCTCGCCGAGTTCGAGCACATGACGCAGCAGATGACCCGCGCCGGCCCGCAGCTCGCCGAACTCGCCCACCAGCTCTGGCAGGCGCTCCACGGCGCCAAGGTCAGCACCGCCCCCGCCATGGAGATCAAGCGCATCGCCGCGTGGGCCGACCAGGCCGCCGCCGACCTGCGCCGCCGCAACCAGCTCGCCCACCAGCTCGACCGGCAGCAGCTCTCCTTCGTCGTCTGCCGTCCGGACGGCAACTACCTCAAGCTCCCCGACCGGTACACCGACCAGGTCGCCTACGCCGCCGGGCGCCGCAGCGCCGGCCTGTTCCACCGCGCCGCGGCCGGTGACGCCGCCGCCCAGACGGCCCTGAAACGCATCCGCGCGGACGACGTCACCCCGATGTTCGCCAAGGGCCTCCTCGAAGCCCTCGGCCCCACGGACCTCCTCGAGCTGCCGATGGACCTGACGCGCCGGCTCGGCGGCGACATCCGCCAGCACCGCGACGGGGTCGACGCCCACGCCGCCGAAACCCGGGCGATCCTCGCGATACTCGGCCAGAGCCTGGCCCTCGCCACCCGCCCCGGCACCGAGGCCTACCTTGGCCCCGACTACTTACAGAAGCTCACCGCCGCCGGGCGCGCGAACTTCCCGCCGCTGAGCGCACCCCCGGCCGGCGCCGCCGGCTACCAGGCCCTGTCCACGCTGCTCACCGCCGCGGGCGACACCCGCTTCTCCGCCACGTTCATCGACGTCGTCGGGAACGACATGGTCGCTTACGACAGCGACCTCCGGAAGCAGCTCGGCGAGGCCCCGCTGCTCGACCTCGCGAGCAGGAACGGCCTCGGCAACGCCCTCGACCCCACCACGACCAAGGTCGACCCCACGGAACGCAAGACCGACTTCCTCACCCCACTCCTCAACGCCGCCGCACTCTCCGGCAAGGAGGGCTCCCAGGCCCTGCTGGGCCACACTCCGATGGGCCCGTTCCAGAAAGACCGCGAGCCCAGCTACACCTCGTCCCTCGCGTACCTCCTCCACGACCGCCGTGCCGTCTGGGCCGCCACCGACCACGGCGCCGCCTTGGGCAAGGCCCTCCAGACCGCCGCCACCGGCCAGGACGAGGAGTCGGTCCGCCTGGCCTTCGCCGCCGGTAAGATCCTCGCCGACGACGCCCGCAAGCACTTCGAGGTCAAGAACGGCAGGCTCGTAGCCGCGGACCGCGGCCCGTTCGACTCGCTGGGACACGGCCAGATCGGCGACGCCATCGCGCGTCCCAAGCACTATGACGAGCTTTCTGGCCTGCGCCCCGCCATGGCCACGGTCCTGGTCGCCCACATGGAGAAGCTGCACGACATCGTCCGGCTGGACGCCTTAACGGGCGAACCCGGATCAACGAGGATGACCAGCGGAGACCTCGACTATCTCCTCCTGGATGTGACCCGCGACGCTGGCGCCTACGAGAAACTGCTCATGGGCCAGACAGCCCACGCCAAGATCGTTATCGACCGGACGGTCGCCGAGAACGGCGACCTCTCCAACGCCATCGCGGGCGAGGGAGTGATGTTCGGCCGCCTGCTGGAGGCCCGTCACCAGTCGGTACTGGCCGAAGAGGCTCGGCTCGCCGAGGATCTCGCCCGGATGCGCAAGTACGTCGGTCTCGGTATCGGCGTCCTCCCTGTGGGGCCCACGCTCATCGCGGAGCGCGTTCCGGGAGGAAAGGCGCTTGAGGTTGCCATGCTGGAGGTCACGGGAGTGGTGACGGATGCTGTGGCGAAGCGGCTGGTCGACAACCCTGATCAGACGATCCTGGCCCCGACGACCGAGACGGAATCTGTCGAACGTCTATTCAATCAGATGGTCGTTTCCTCTCTCGCGACTCAAGGGCGACTCGACGGCCCGGGCCTCGCCGGGAAACCGTTTGCCACAAAGGGGCCGGATCCCACGATCCGGCCGATCGAATCGATGAGCACCGCTGAACTTGGAGAGTTTCTAAGATGGGCTAATGGCGTACTGAAACTCAACGACCTCGGTGAAGACGTGCAGAATTCGGTACGGAATGGACAGGAGAAGACCGCTGGCAACTTCAAGGGCTCGGATGGTAAGAGCGTAGATCCGGGTCTTCGGCGGTGAATCGGATGGGCAGGGCTTTCCGTGTCGCCACCGTCGTCCTGATTTTCTTAGCGCCCGAGTGCGATGTCGTCCGTCCGGAGGAGAAGCGTCCGCCCCCGAAGTCGCCTCCGGTGGCCCGCAGTGCCCCCTACCTCTGTGATCTGGTTCCCGCTTCGACCTTCCGGGCCATCACGGGAGTGACCGTTCCGCTGGAGAGCGACCAGGACGGCCTCTATGCGGGCGACAGAGACGCGGACATTGAACGCTGCCGGGGCCGCCCTAAAGAGGGGGATACCGCTCCATTGATCGTGAATTGGTCTTACCTGAAAGGAGAGAAGAGCCTGCGGATACACCAGAAAAAATGGGCGAATAAATCACATGGCCGAATCCCTTCCGGGCTGGGTAGAGGGTTCGCGGCATATGAGCGGTCCGATCGGCTCGATGTGCTGCCCAATGAGGTGTTCGCGCTCTTCAGGTGTGGAGGGAAGCGGCCGTGGATCAGTATCGAATTCCTGTCGGTGTCGCGGGAGGGGGACGTCAAGCGGGACAGGAGGCAGGACATGTTCGACCTCATGCGGATCGCGCAGAAGCGGTTCGGGGAAATTCGTGAGTGCACGCCGAGGCCATGATGAGCGAAGAACGCGCAATAAGTGTTGTTGAGTTCGACCGGCGTATGCAGTGTGCGGTGTGGGGGCTCGCGGTGACGATGGCGTTGTCCGGATGGTCGGCGGCGCCGTGGGTCGTGGAAGACGATGAGTCGTACGTTCTCTGGGAGCTCGGTTATGTGGAGGAGCTTGGCTTGTTCGGGGCGCTGCTGTCCTCGTTGATGACCGTGACGCTCGTTCTGGGGGTGGCCGCCAGCGCCGCCGCGTCGCGCCCGGTCGCGCGGGCGGCTTGGATCGCCGGGCTGGCCACCGCCCTGACGACCTTTGCGTTCATGTCCGATGGGTTCGGGTTGAAGACCGGATATGGCGCCGACTATGCGCCGACGATCGCGGGCGCTTTCACTGTGGTGTTCTTCGTCGTCTCCTGGTCGGCCACGGATCCGCGGCGGTCGGCGAAGCCCTCGAAGACCACGAAGATCTCGAGGTGGCCGAAGTGGACAGACCCCTCGTTCGGTGCGTGGGCGGACCGCTCCTTCGGGACGATCGACAAGCGGTATTTCCGGGATCGGTGATCAGTCGGTGGGG